>JAFABA010000206.1 GCA_023426265.1 Bacillota bacterium | reverse complement strand
CATCCTGCGGGTTGACCAACAGTGATTTTGTCATGGCTTTGTTCTGCTCCTTATCTCAATCTAATAAATACTTTTTATTGGGGCTTTGCCCCATAGCCCCACCAGAAACCTTTTTCGTAAAAAGGTTCCCCAAGGGATTTACTTATACTGGAACACCGCTTCGCGGATGATTTCAGCGACCGTCGGGTGCGGGAATACGATTTCCTTGATGTCGTCCAGCGGAAGCTCCAGCTCTATGAAGGTGCCTGCCGCCACAATAAACTCGGAGGAGTAATTGGAGAGCGCCTGCAGGCCAACGAGCGTCTTTTTCTGTTTGTTGATGACGAGCTTCACAATACCGTCCCCGCCTTCGTTCTCGGCAAGGTACCGGCCGGAGAAGCGCATGGGGATCTTTACGACGTCCACATCCATACCCTTTGCGCGCGCGGTGTGCTCGGTCTCGCCCACGCTCGAAAGCTCAGGGTTGGTGTAGAGCACGCCGGGGATGGCGGTATAGCGCATGACGTCGCGCTTGCCGAGCATATTGTTCACTGCCACTTCCGCTTCGCGGTAGGCGGTGTGGGCCAGCATGGATTTACCGTTGACGTCGCCCGCGGCATAGACCTCGGGGATGTTGGTCTTCATGCGCGCGTCGGTGACGATTGCGCCCCGCTCGGTGAGCACATTGATGCTCCCAAGGCCAATATCCTTCGTGTTGGCGCGGCGGCCAATACTTAGGAGCACTTTGTCCGCGGGAGCGAATTCCGCCTTGCCGTCCTTCTCGTACTTCACGCCGTCCGCGGTGATTTCCGTCACGCGGGCGGAAAGGCGGAACGCCATGCCCTTTTTCTCATAGCCCTTTTGTAGGATAGAAACCAGGTCCGGGTCGTTTTCCCCCGCGATATGATCGAGCATTTCAATCACGGTCACGTCTGCGCCTATGGCGTTGAAGTAGGAAGCCATCTCCAGGCCGATAACGCCGCCGCCGACCACGACGAGCTTACCGGGTTTCTCTTTCAAATCCAGCGTTTCGCGGTTGGTTATGACAAAGCCGCTCGCTAACCCCTCCTTTAAGCCGGGGATGGGAGGAACGACGGGCGAGGAGCCGGTGGCGATCAACAAACGCTTGCCGGTATAGGTTTCGCCGTTTGCACTTACCGTATAGCCTTCCGCGTTCTTGCCGGTGATCACGCCGCGGCTTTCCACAAGCGTTACGCCATTGGCCTTCAGTGCGGCCTTTACGCCGGAAACAAGGGTTTTCACGACCTTGTCTTTCCTGGCGATCACTTTCGCGTGGTCGATGCTGAGGCCCTGCGCGGTGACGCCGTATTTTTCGCCGTGGGAGGCGCTGTCGAATACCTTGGCGGAGTAGAGCAGCGTCTTTGTAGGGATGCAGCCTTCATTCAGGCATACGCCGCCCACGCTGCGCTCCTCGATACAGAGCACGGAGAAGCCCGCGTGGCCCGCGCGCTCGGAGCCGAGGTAACCCGCCGGGCCGCCGCCCAGCACAATGAGATCATATACCATGGGATGGTTTCCTCCTCAAATTAAGTGGAAGGGTGCGGCAAAAGCCGCACGCCAAGATTATCGGAAGTGACGTTGGAGGCTCGGCCTCCAAACCACCGTTTAGGGCCGTAAACAGAGGTTCCCGGGGTTCTGAAACCGATCCACTGGATCGGTTTTGCCTTTCAGGCAATGAACCCGCTTTCCTGCGTAAAGCCCCTAAAGACCCATTTGGAATGTTCTGGAATTAGAGCATTTCCGGTAAGGGATTCCCAAGGGACGTGTCCCTTGGGTGGGGTGCCAGGGGCGAAGCCCCTGGAATAAATCTTAAAATTACCCGATCAAAAGCGTGGTGAAGTTCTCCAGCGCCTTGCACAGCTCCTGCAGGAAGCGGGAGGCGGGCGCGCCGTCCACCGCGCGGTGGTCGTAGGTCAGCGAAAGCCCCATAGCGGGATAGGCCTTGATCGCGCCGTCCACCGTGCGGATGCGCTCGGTGATCGTGCACACGCCTAAGATGCCGGTCTGCGGCGGGTTGACGATGGGCGTGAACTGTTCAATGCCCATTGCGCCGAGGTTGGAGATGGTAAATGACGCGCCGGTCAGGTAATCCGGGCTGATGGAACCCTCCTGCGCGGCCTTTGCAAGCGCCTTCGCCTCTTCCGAGATTTCGCGCAGGGATTTGAGGTCCGCATTGAATATGGTGGGCACCAAGAGGCCGCGCGGCGTATCCACCGCAAAGCCGAGGTGCACATGGTTGAAGTAGCGCATTTTGTCGTCCAGGAAATGCGCGTTCATATCGCGGTGCCGGGGCAGCACGCGGGAAACGGCGTAAAGCACGATGTCGTTGAGCGTGATGTTGGGCACTTCCAGCTGCTCCGGCGCGGCCTTCAACTGCTTGCGCAGCGCGAGGATCGCGGAAGCATCGAAGGAAGAACTGTGCGTGAGCTGCGCCATGGTGGCAAGGCTAGCGTGCATCGCCTTCGCAATGGATTTGCGGATGTTGGGCAGCTTGACGTCCTCGTATTCCGCAACTGCGCCTGCTGTGACAACGGGCGCGACGGAGGAAGCGGGTCTTGCTGCGACAGCGCCGTGCTCCACGGTGGCGATGTCGGTGGTAGCAAACCTGCCGCCGATGCCGGTGCCGCCTGTAGCGGGCGCGCCGTCCTTGAGCGCGGCAGCAGTGGCGCGCGCGCCGGAAGCGGCAAGCGCCACGACGTCCCGTTCAATGATGCGGCCGTGCGGGCCGGAAGGAAGCGCGTATTCGGGCGCGACGTTCAGGCGATCCGCTGCCGCTTTTGCGCGGGGGGAGACGGCGGCGTCCACGGCGGGCGCGGCAGCCGCGGCAGGGGCAACGGGTGCGGCTTCCGAAACGGGCTTTGCTTCCTGCACAGGCGCAGTTTCAGAAGAAGCGGCGGGCGTGGCGTCTCCCGTTAAAGAAGAAATATCCTCGCCTGGGGTGCCGATCACGGCGACGTTGACCAGAACCGGTACGTCGTCGTCCACCTCAAAAAAACGCGCAAGCAACGTCCCGGAAGCCTTGGCCGGCTCCTCAAACGTTGCCTTATCCGTTTCATACGTGAAAAGGGGGTCGCCCTCCTGTACCGTATCGCCTACCTGCTTGTGCCACTCTGTGATGATGCAGCTTTCTACGGATTGACCCTGCCTGGGCATAATGACCGCTGTCGCCATGTAATGTCCTCCTTACGAAATGTTATATACGATGTTATATATATCAACAAATATGATATTTTCAATCATTATTATGGCTATATCATAACAACTTCATGCATGCGCGTCAAGCCATCCGGCTATAGATTTGCCTTAGGATGCCCGCTTTTGTATGAAACTTGGCGTATGATAGACAAGCGCAACGAATCCGCACAGGAAGGTGTACCGGGCACGCTATACAAACTCTTTTTCTTTTTGGCATTTGGTGCTATGCTGTATGAAACAAATATGGGATGGATGGGGTTTATGGAACAGCAAAGGCTCACCAAAAAGCAGAACGCGGTTCAGGCACTCAAATTCTTCCTCTTTTCGGTCAGCGCGGGCGTTATTCAAACGCTGGTGTTCACGGCGCTGGAGCAGTTGACGCCATGGACGTATTGGCCCTGTTACCTGCCCGCGCTCGTCGTATCGGTATTGTATAACTTCACGCTCAACCGGGAGTTCACGTTCAAATCCGCCGCCAACGTCCCCGTCGCCATGCTCAAGGTGGCAGGGTATTACCTGGTGTTTACGCCCCTTTCCACCTGGTGGGGGCAGGCGCTTGCGGATATCGGCTGGCACGAATACCTGGTGCTGTTTCTCACCATGGTTGTAAACCTCATCACGGAGTACCTGTTTACCCGCTTCGTGGTTTATCGCAACCAGATCAACACCAACGCCCGCGGCCAAAAGGAAAACGAACAGCTGCGGGAGCAGGCGGAAGCGGAAACGCTTTAAAGGCAAAAAGACGAGGCGGGCGTTAGCCCGCCTCGTTTGTCGAAAAAGTACCTTGCGGTACTTTTTCGAGGATTACAGGAACAACCTGTGCCGTAGGCACAGGTTGTTCCTGCAAGGCTCTCCGCGGCCACCGCACCTGTCGCTGGCGGCGATTGGAAGCTACGACCAGAGCCCCAAGGGTCTTTTCTGCAGGCTGCGAGGCGGGCGCAATGCCCGCTTCATCGGTCGTTGTTTTCTGCCTCAAAGAAACGATATTTTGCTACTGTTGTTCCCCAATATAGGTAAACCGCCTCATATGCTTGCCGTCCCTCTCTATAACCTCGTTCCACATGGAAGCCGGACGTACCCAGACGCCATATTCGCCGTACATCGCCCGGTAAACCACCATATCCTCCAGCGTTTCCGAGTGCTTCGCAAGAGATAAAAGCTCGTATTCGTTACCCTTATAATGCCGATACCTGCCGGGTTTGAACTCATCCATCAAGATTCGCTTCCTCCCAAATAAATAACGTCTTCACTATACTACCGCCCTTCCCGCTTCGCAAGACGGATGCAACAGCGGCAAAATACAGCCGGTCCCTGCGTTCAGGCGAGCTGTTCATGCTGCGATAGGTTAGCCGAGAATTTTCTTGGGATCCGCTTCCGGCGTATTCATGCGTTCGCTTGCCTTCCCCAATGCAAGAGGATATTTCCAGCAGGACAAGGATATGGTTTCATCGTATGATATAATAGGTTGCAGATGCGTGCTGCGTACCCACACATAGCCTCAAAAATTGAAAGGGAGGACTCGTATGCGGAAAAGCATGAAATGGCTGGTGACGATTTTGATCGTGTGCCTGCTGTTCAACGCGGCGGGAACGCTTGCGGCGAAAGAGGAAGCCTATTTTGACCTGGAGATTAAGCAGGTCTCACGCAAGGCTGTCATTTATTCGGAGCCCAGCAAAAAATCCGCCACGTACGGCTACATCGCCCGCAATATGGCGGTGCTCTCGCTCGATTTGGAGAACGGCTTCTCGCAGGTGCAGGTGGGCCTCTTCAACGGCTTTTTGGAAACGAAGTATCTGATTACCCCGGATGAAAGCATAACGGTAACAAGCATTGCGAGTGTAAAGGCGAATACGCATCTTGTGGGATTGCCGGATATACGTTATATCGCGAAGTTAAGCAAGGGTCAGACGGTTTATGTGCTCACGTCGCTTGGAGAATTTATGTTTATCAAAGCGAATGGGAACATAGGCTTTGTTCGTAGGAACAGCCTGATTCCATATGATGAAAAAAGCCCCGTTATAGAATGGGTGGACGTGCTCCAGCGAACGGATATTCAAGAGAGCGAGGGAAAGGACGCCGCGCGTTTGGCGCGCGCAAATAAGGGGAACCGGGTTGCGGTGCTTCAAAAGCTGGACGGCGAAAAGGCCGTTGTGCGGCATGGGGATATTATCGGCGTGATGCCGCTCAAGAATACGAAGCCCGTTGATTCTCCGTCGTCCGCTTCGGAGGATCTTACTCCGGAGGTGCAAATAGGCGAGTACGACCAGATGGCGATAGAGCTGATTGAGCTCATGAACAGCCATAGGAAAAAGGCGCACCAAGACGAGCTGAAGGTGGATACCGCCCTTATGCAGGCGGCACAGGTGCGGGCGGAGGAGCTGACGCGGCGCTTCTCGCACACAAGGCCGAAAGGCGGCTCGTTCTCTACCGTACATAAGAGCATAAAGGCTGAGAATATCGCGCAGGGCAAGAATGCTCTGTATACGGCGAAAGAGGCCGTTGCGGGGTTCCTGTCATCACCGGAGCATAAGGCAATCGCCATGAGCGCTGACCATACAAAAACCGGGGCGGCCTGGGTGCGCGTGGACAACCAGATATACTGGGTGCAGCTGTTTGGTTGAGAGATTGGTATAAAAATGCAGGGGCTGTAGCAAACAGCCCCCTTAAAGCAAAGGAAAACGAAAAGGGGCTGCCGTCATTTGCTGCGACAGCCCCTTTCTATTGCTATGGATTAGCCGAGGATCTTCTTGAGATCCGCTTCGGGCGTGGAGATGGGGGAAAGGTTGTAGTTTTCCACCAGCACGTTCAATACGTTGGGCGATACGAATGCGGGCAGGGAGGGCCCGATGAGTATGTTCTTGATGCCCAGATACAGGAGTGTGAGCAGGATGCACACCGCCTTTTGCTCATACCAGGAAAGCACAAGCGAGAGCGGCAGGTCGTTCACGGTGCAGCCAAACGCCTCGGAAAGCGCGACTGCGACCTTGATAGCCGAGTATGCATCGTTGCACTGGCCCATATCAAGGATACGCGGGAGGCCGCCGATGGCGCCAAGGTCCAGATCGTTGAAACGGAACTTGCCGCAGGCAAGCGTGAGGATCACGGTATCCGCAGGCGTCTTCTGCACGAACTCCGTGTAGTAGTTGCGGCCCGGCTTCGCGCCGTCGCATCCGCCCACCAGGAAGAAGTGCTTGATCGCGCCGGATTTTACGGCGTCGATCACGGTATCGGCCACGCTCAGCACCGTGCCGTGGCCAAAGCCCGTGGTGACGGTGCTGCCGCCGTTGATGCCGGTGAACTTGGTATCTTCCTTGTAGCCGCCAAGTTCAAGCGCCTTTTCGATGACAGGCGTAAAGTCCTTTTCTTCTCCAACGTGTACCATGCCGGGATAAGCGACGACGGCGGTGGTGTATATGCGGTCGCGGTAGCTGTCCCTCACGGGCATAATGCAGTTGGTGGTAAACAGCACGGGTGCGGGCAGGTTCGCAAATTCCTTTTGCTGGTTCTGCCATGCGGTACCGAAGTTGCCTTTCAAATGTTTGTAAGCCTTGAGCTTGGGGTAGCCGTGCGCGGGCAGCATTTCGCCGTGGGTATAGATGTTGATGCCCCTGCCTTCGGTCTGCTCCAACAGCAGCTTCAAGTCGTGCAGGTCGTGGCCGGAGATGACGATGAACGGCCCTTTTTCCACCGTAAGGGGTACGGTCGCGGGAACAGGCGTACCGTAGCTTTCCGTATTCGCGGCGTCAAGCAGCGCCATGCAGCTCAGATTCACACGCCCGGTTTCCAGTACCAGCGGAAGCAGCGCATCCATGCCCATATCGGAACCCACGGCGCGCAATGCGGTGTAGAAAAAGCCGTTGACCTCCGCATCCGTGTGATTCAGCACCATGGCGTGGTAGGCGTAGGCCGCCATGCCGCGGATGCCGAACAGTATGAGGGATTTTAAGGAACGGATGTCTTCGTTCGCGTTCCAGAGATCGTTCAGGTCATACTCGGGCGCTGCCTTAGCGGGTGTGCCGCCAAGCAAGCGCAGCGTTTCACGGCGCACGGCCTCGATCTGCTCCTGTACAACTGCGCTGTCGAAATTCACGTTGGTCACGGTGGTGAACAGGCCTTCCATCACGATGCGGTCGGTCGCAGCGTCAGGGTTTTTCCCTTCCGCCGTGCGGGCAAGGCCGATCAAAGCGCCGGTCAACTGGTCCTGCAATACGGCGGTGTCTTCCTTTTTGCCGCAAGCGCCCTGGGAACCGGCACAAACCTTGCCGCCCGCCACCTGTTCACACTGGAAACAAAACATGTTGCTCATAAATGAAATCGTCCTCCTGATTATATCTGAATATAAAATTTAATCTTTTTTCGAGGGCGTTGCCCTCGAGCTCCTACCAAAGGGACACGTCCCTTTGGAATCCCTTCTATCTGAAACGCCTTAGAATAGGGCGTTTCAATATGGGTTATTAGAGTCGTCACGACCCTAAGCTGGGTATGGGGCAGAGCCCCATGTATAATCCTAATCCTCGAGTACCTGGCCGTCCGTGGAGATCGTCACGACCGACCACGGGATGAACTTGCCGCTTTTTTGCAGCGCCTGCTTCACGGCATATTCGATACCGCCGCAGCATGGCACCTCCATGCGCATGACTTTCACGCTTTTTACGTCGTTGCGGGAGAGGATTTCGGTCAACTTTTCTGCATAATCGCCTTCATCCAGCTTGGGGCAGCCGATGATGGTGACGTGGTTCTTCATAAAATCCTTATGGAAGTTTGCGTAAGCATATGCCGCACAGTCCGCGCTCACCAGCAGGTGCGCGTTTTTGAAATATGGGGCGTTGACAGGTACAAGCTTGATCTGTACCGGCCACTGCGCAAGTTGGCTGACAGAAGGCGCGCTTTCCTCGGCTACGGCGCGGGCGGGTTCTTCCTTGCGCACGATGGCCTTCGCCATGGTGCCGGGGCAGCCGGTAAAGGGCCTATGCTGCGGCTGTGTTACCTGCTTTTGCGCCTGTGCGGCTTCCACGGCGGCTTCGTCATAGGCCGCGGCTTCGCGCTTCTCAAACGCAATGGATCCGGTGGGACACACGGGCAGGCAGTTGCCCAGGCCGTCGCAATAATCGTCCCGGATCAGTTTGGCTTTGCCGTCCACCAAAGCGATGGCGCCTTCGTGGCAGGCCTGCACGCAAAGGCCGCAGCCGTTGCAGAGTTCCTCGTCTATCTTGATGATGGTGCGTATCATATCCATACCTCCATACTGGCATCGTTCGTGTTTATGAATTAAGCATACAAAATTGGCGTGATATATTCCGTTGTTTTAACAACAAAACGACAGAGGAACAAAATGCGCATCCGTACTTGGATACGGATGCGCATTGCGGTTATGATTGCGGAAAGAAAATAATGCGGTTGCGGTAAGGAGAAACGATATTATTGGTTGCGAGCGGGGTTGAGGCTTTCCCCGGCCTTGCGTCTTTTTGGCAGCGAAAGCAACAGCCCGAGGATGAACATGCCCGTCACCTGCGCGTCGAACGCCACCGGCGAGCCAATGTCTACGATCGCGTACCCGAACGCGTACAGGTCAAGCCCCGCTTCCCAGAAGCCCAGTAAAAAGGGTGCTAACGCCGCACCGAATAGAGCGGCCTGGGGCGTGGATCTTATCGGCAGCAGGAACACGACGCAGATCAGGGCAAGCACAAGCCCCGGTTCAGCCAAATTCCAGGCGATGGAAACATACTGGCGGGTGACCAGCAGCATACACAGGGAGGCCGGAGCCGCGAGGGCGATGGCTTGAATCAGCTTGCCGCCCGTGCAGGAACGCGTGCATGCGCCCGCCGCGATTAAAAGCAGCAGCGACGCCGGATTGAGCGAGAACTCAAATACGGGGCGAATCTTAAACGCGTTTGCGGCAAGCAGCAGCAGGGAAAGTGCTGCCCAGGAGGAATCCTTCAGTTCCAAATGCATGAGCGGGCGGCGCGCCGCGCCGCTCACGCACAGAATAAACAGACAAAGCAATAAAACAACGCTTAAATGCATGTGAAAACTCCTAAACAATGGGGTTATGTACTATCATGCCCGAAATTGGGCCACCTACGCCGTTTAAACAACGGCAGGCAAGAAAGAATTTGGAAACAAAAAAATCGACTAATTCTTTTTATCAGCAAACCCTTTTTCAGGGGCTTATACACAGTTCACAAAGGTCACGCTGCGTTGCAGCAAACTGCCGTCTTGCGTTCCCTTGCAGGCCTAGTGTCCGAGGCGTACCCCGCCGAGGACTTCACTGGGACTTTTTGTACCCGGGGCATCCGGCAAGCGGATGCCCGGTTCAGCCTCTAACGGTCCGCTGGACCGTTTACTGCCTTTAGAACCGGCCACAGCCTCGCTTACTCCGCCACTGGCGGCGCTTGGCTTCGCTCCCCGAGGGCCGTTACGGCCCTAAGCGGGTTTGAGGGCGGAGCCCTCAATATAATTCCTTTGTTGACACTCTGGAATCGACTAGAATGCGATTTCCTCCCGCTGCCCTATACAATCAACCCGTAAAGCCTATATAATAGAAACGATACGAACGAATTTTTGGCTGGAGGCTTCATGGAGCAGCTGACGGGCGAGGTTACGCGCATTATATTCCGCAACATGGACAACGGCTATACCGTGCTGGAGTTAGCTGACGACAGCGGCGAGGAAACCGTTGCTGTGGGCGTGCTGCCGCTTCCTAATCCCGGAGAGCGCGTTGAGCTGACCGGAAGCTTTGTGGAGCACAAAAGCTACGGCAGGCAGTTTAAGGCGGAAGGCTGCACCATACTTGCCCCTGCCACATTGAGTGCGCTCACAAGCTACTTGGGCAGCGGGCTTATCAAAGGCATTGGCGAGGCCACCGCAAAAAACATCGTCAATCATTTCGGGCTGGATACGCTCGAAGTATTGGAACAGCGGCCCGAACGGCTCACCGAGGTTTCCGGCATTGGCCGCGCGCGGGCGGAGGGCATTATCCAATCGTTTTTGGAGCAGCGCGGCATGCGGGACGTCATGATGAAAATGCTAGGCTTCGGTATCACGGTACGGCAGGCAATGCGGCTCTACCAGCTCTACGGCGCGGGCTGCATACTGCGCGTGGAGGAAAACCCCTACAGCCTGGTGGAGGATGTGGAGGGCATCGGCTTCAAAACGGCGGATAAAATCGCGTTCAATATGGGCATTGAACATACGTCCCCCCGCAGGCTGCGCGCGGGCGTGCAGTATATGCTGATCTGGGCGCGGCAGGAGGGGCATACCTACCTCCCGCGGGAGTCGCTGCTTTCAGGTGCATCCGAAATGCTGGAGACAGCGCCCGAACTCATCGAAGACGAGCTGGACAAGCTGATCATTGACGGTACGCTTATTTATACCATGGCGGGGGAGACGGACGCCGTATATCTGCCCGCCATGCACCATATGGAACGGGACGGCGCAAGGCGGCTTTTATTGCTTGCGAAAGCGCCGGAGGATACCGTGGACTCCGGCATCGCGCATGAGCTTTCGGACCTGGAGCACGATTTAAAAATTGAGCTTGCTCCGGAACAAAGGCAGGCCGTGCTGACCGCGCTTCAGGAAGGGGCCATGGTCATCACCGGCGGCCCCGGCACGGGCAAGACAACGATATTGCAGTTTATCCTGCATGTGCTCACCCGCCACGGGCTGGATTTCGCGCTTTGCGCGCCCACCGGCCGCGCAGCCAAGCGCATGACGGAGGCGACGGGCTTTGAAGCCGCCACCATACACCGGCTGCTCGAATACGGCACGGAAGGGTATTCCCGCTTTGCCCGCAACGAGGACAATCCGCTGTTTTACGATATGGTGATCGTGGACGAAATGAGCATGGTGGACCTGCCGCTGATGTACGCGCTCTTGCGCGCGCTTCCCACCGGCACCCGCCTTGTGATGGTGGGCGACGCGGACCAGCTCCCGCCCGTGGGTGCTGGCACCGTGCTGCACGATATTATTGAGAGCGGCGTAATCCCCGTGATTCGGCTGACGGAGATATTCCGCCAGGCGGACCGCAGCGGCATCGCGAAAAACGCGCACCGCATCAACGCGGGCAAGCCGCCGCAGCCGGAGCAGGATTCGGATTTCCTCTTTTTAAACTGCCCGGCTACCGAGCAGGCCGTTTCCCGCGTCATCGCACTGTGCAGCGGGGAGGACGGTGCGCTGTTCTCGCGCGATCCGCAGAAGGACGTGCAGGTGCTTTCCCCCACCAAGAAAGGGCCGCTGGGGGTCAAAAACCTCAATACGCGGCTGCAGGCGGCTTTAAACCCGCCCGCCCCGCATAAGGCGGAGCGCGAATATGGGGATACCCTGTTCCGCGAGGGCGACAAGGTGATGCAGATCAAAAACAATTACCGCATCGAGTGGGCGCGTACCGGAAAGGACGGCGTGCCGGAGCTGGGGACGGGCATCTACAACGGGGACCTTGGCACCATCTACCGCATGGACATGCAGGAGCAGACATTGGACGTTTTGTTTGACGACGAGCGCACCGCCACCTACACCTTCCACCAGCTGGAGGAATTGGAGCTTGCCTATTGCATCTCCATCCACAAAAGCCAGGGCAGCGAGTTCCCGGTGGTGATATTGCCGATATTCACGGGCCCTCCCATGCTGATGACGCGCAACCTTCTCTATACTGCCGTTACCCGCGCCCGTGCCCAGGTCATCATCGTGGGCCGGTGGGACAGCGTAACGCAGATGGTGGAGAACCGGCGCCAGCGTACGCGCTACAGCGCCATGGGCGTCCGCATGGCGGAGCTTGCGCCATTGCTGCTCGCTCCATAATTTTTATGCAAATATACAGTTTTACCTTTAGTTCCAACCAAAAAAGCCGAAACAATACCATGGCAAAAGATTAGTCAGATCTATTCAGCTTGCCGCAACCTATTTTTGGGGGCGTAGAGTACATGGAACATAAAACCGTATGGGATGAGTTCTTGGATGCGCTGTATCCGCCGGATACAGCCTGTTTTGCCTGCGGGCTGGAAGCGCGGGTGAACGGCGTTGGCTTATGCGCGGGCTGTGCGTTAAGAGTCAAGCCTTCGGGCGTGCTTACCCCTCCGCAAGGGCTTTCCGGCCTCTATGCCGGGCTTGTATATAACAACGCGCTGCATGAGGCCATGCACAAGTTCAAGTATGGGGACGAGCGGCACCTTGCCCGTAATTTCGCCGTTTGTATGTCCCTCCCGGAGGAATGGGAATTTGATTGCATCATACCCGTGCCTTTGCATGAAAAGCGCGAACGGCAGCGCGGCTACAACCAAAGCCTGTTGATCGCCAAGGAGCTTGCCAAAAAGTGCGGCAAGCCTGTGGAGCTGCGTATGCTCAACCGCGTGGCGGATACGCCGCCCCAGGCGGAAATGAACAAAGAGGAACGGCAAAAGAATATGGAACGCGCGTTTTCGGCCGCCCCCTCGGCTTCAGGGCGTGCGATATTGCTAGTGGACGATGTGGTGACCACCGGCAGCACACTCATGGCCTGCGCCGCCGCGCTCAAATCCGCGCGCGCCGCCCGCGTTTACGCCGCATGCGCCTGCGCGGCATTATAAACGGAAGGGAATGATAGGCTTTTTTCAAAGGCTTTGCCCCTTAGGGATCCCTATCGTCGAAAACACTTTGAAATAGCATGCCTTTGGAATGGGTTCTTAGGGGCTTTCCGCAGGAAAGCGGGGTTGTTGCCCGAAGGGCAAAAACCGATCCAGTGAATCGGTTTTAGAACCCTGGGTACCTTGCTTACGACCTAAGCGGAGGTTTGGAGGCAGAGCCTCCAAATGAAAATTAATGAGTAACGGCGCAGGGAGTTTCCCGCGCCGTTACTTGTTTATAAAAATTCCAAATAATTCGTCAATGATTTACGGCTTTCCCCTGCTCGCGGTATTTGCGGCAGGTGGCTTGCCCGCCGCGGATATGCCGTTCCGCTTTGTTCACGTCCAGTACCCGCCGTACCTCTTGCGCCATTGTCGGGTTAATGCCCACAAGCCGCTCGGATACGTCCTTGTGCACGGTAGACTTGCTTACCTTGAATATCTTTGCGGCGTCCCGCACGGTGGCGCCGTTTTCTACAATGTACGCCGCCACCTGTAAGACCCGTTCCTCTATATACGCATCGGATGTCCTGCCCCATCCCCAGTCCGCGCCGCTCTGTTTTGTACGCATGCACTCTACCCCCTCGAACAAGCTTAGTTAAACGTATGTGGGGGCAGGGGGGAATATGTCGTAAGGCGGGAAAGGAATTTATTCTGCGGAGAGGACAAGCCATACTCCGGCTATATGGTATCATATAGAAAACATGTTGCAGGGTATGCTGAGCGTCTATTTCGTCGCACAGATCACACGATGGGGCGGAGTACAGCAAATACCTGGATCAGGTAGACGAAGTATTCAGCCGCTTTCGGGGCAAGTACCTTGCGGTGGACAGTGACCCTACCGTACTGGAAGGCGAATGGAACCATGGCCGCATGGTGCTCATCGAGTTCCCCGATCAGGCCGCGTTTACAGAATGGATACCTCGCCGGAATACCGGGGCATATTGCGGCACCGTATGAATGGAGCGAAATGCGATACGGTTTTGGTGAGGGAACTGTTCTGAGGTTATAGGAATATCAAAAAAGAAATGCCGAGTAGGCATTTCTTTTAATGTAAAACAATATTTGTGGAAGGAAGCGAATGAGATTGTCCCTACGCCGTCTCCAGTTCTCTCCTCACCCCCATAGCGGACTGGGCGAGCATAATGATCAACTCCACGCATGCGTAGAACCCGAACACGATATCCTGCACGAATGCCTGCTCGGCTTTTAAATACTTCTCTTGCAGGCGCTCGAACCGCGCGAAGATTTCTTCCGCGTTCAGACCTTCCTCGGCTTTTGCAAGTATGGTCAGCTCCTGAATGGACGCATAGTTTTCTTTGAAATACTGCGCCAGCGCGACCTCGTACGCCGTGTGGTTGCGCGGGTCTTCCTTAAAGCGCGGGCTGTGGGCGTGGCAGAAAAAGTCCGTATAAAAATGGCACAGCATACCCAGTCGCAGCGCGTATTTGTCGCGGCGCTTTTCGCTTTCAAAGCGAAGCGGCAGGCGCAGCAAAAGCTTCTGCGTCAGCTTTTTTACATGCCCGGTGCTGTACTTTAAAAAATGGGGACGGCTCAAAAAGGAAGGCAAGTAATCCGGCAGCACGTTGCCGAGAAGGAACCGGCGTCTGTCCAGCGCCACTTGAAAATGCTGCTCCGCATATTCAAATAGTAATCTGCCCATAAGCAGATGGGATGTCTTCTTCAATCGTTCCACCTCAAGTTCACTATATCATACATAACACGAAATTTGTCGAAAAGTCCAGTTTAAATTTCTGTAAATTCCTGCACAAACAGGTTATATAGTATGGTTTACCCGAAGCGCCTTTTACGCGGGCCCATGTTTTTCTCATACAAAAACAAGGGGATTGCTGTTGCAATCCCCTCTATCGTTCAACCCTTCGCGGATTTCATCCGCAAATCCTTGTTCAGCACCCGCTTGCGCATGCGGATGTTTTCCGGCGTTACTTCCACCAGCTCATCATCCGCAATGAACTCCAGGCACTGCTCCAGAGAGAGCAGGGTAGGCGGTGTCAAGCGCAATGCCTCGTCGGAGCCGGAGGCGCGCATGTTGGTGACATGCTTCTTTTTGCACACGTTCACCACGATATCGCCCGCCTTGGCGCACTCGCCCACCACCTGGCCTTCGTACACCGGGATGCCGGAGCCCACAAAGAGCCTGCCGCGCTCCTGGGTGTTGAAAAGGCCGTAAGCGGAGGTCTCGCCCGTTTCGTGGGCGACCAGGCTGCCGTGCGTACGCTCGGGCATCTCGCCCTTATATGGCGCATAGCCGTCGAATATATGGCTCATGATGCCGTTGCCGCGCGTATCGGTGAGCAATTCGCTGCGGTAGCCCATCAATCCCCGCGCGGGGATTGAGAACCGTAAGCGCGTACCTTCGTCGCCCGCTATCATGTCCACAAGCTCCGCTTTTCTCGTGCCCAGCTTTTCCATGACCGCGCCCACAAACTCCTGCGGCACGTCCACGGTAAGCATCTCCATGGGCTCCAGCTTTTCGCCGTTTTCGCCTTCTTTGTAAATGACTTTGGGGCGTGTCACGGCAAATTCATAGCCCTGCCTGCGCATGGTCTCAATCAATATGGAAAGGTGCAGCTCACCCCGCCCGCAGACCTCAAATGCGTCCGTCGAGCCCGTCTCGTTCACGCGCATGGAGACGTTGGTCATTACTTCGCGGAACAGGCGCTCCCTGAGGTTGCGGCTTGTGACATACTTGCCTTCGCGTCCGGCAAAGGGGCTGTCGTTTACCACAAACAGCATGGAAATCGTAGGCTCGTCAATGTGCACAAACGGCAGCGGCTCAATCGCTTCCGGCGCGCAAACCGTCTGGCCCACGTTCAGGCCCTCCACGCCCGCTACAGCCACAATATCGCCCGCGGCGGCGTCTTCCACCTCCACGCGCTTGAGGCCTTCAAAATGGTACAGCCGTGTGAGTTTCGCGTCCTTTTGCGGGATGCCGCCCCCGCACAGTACCACCTGCATGTTGCGCCGCGCGGTTCCGCGTACAATGCGCCCCACGCCGATGCGGCCCACGTAATCGTCATAATCGATTGTGGAAAATAAAATCTGCAGCGAGCCGTCCGGATCGCCCTCCGGCGCGGGGATGGCGGAAAGTATGGTATCGAATAGAGGCTGCAGGCTGTCCTGAAGCGTCGTCTCTGGCTCCATACCGGCCTGGCCATCGCGGGCGGAGGCGTACACCACCGGGAAGTCAAGCTGCTCCGCGGAGGCGCCAAGGTCCATGAACAGCTCCAGCACTTCGTCCACCACTTCGAGCGGCCGGGCGCCCGGTCTATCCACCTTGTTGACGACGACGACGGGAATCTTGTTGAGCTCCAGCGCCTTTCGTAACACGAACCGCGTCTGCGGCATGCAGCCTTCAAACGCGTCCACCAAAAGAAGCACGCCGTCCACCAGCTGCAAGATGCGTTCTACCTCGCCGCCGAAGTCCGCGTGCCCTGGCGTATCCACAATGTTGATGCGTACGCCCTGGTAGGTCACCGCAGTGTTTTTGCTTAATATCGTAATGCCGCGCTCGCGTTCAAGATCATTGCTGTCCATCACGCGCTCCTGCACCTGTTCGTTGGCGCGGAACACGCCGCTTTGCCTTAAAAGTTGGTCCACCAAAGTCGTTTTTCCGTGGTCTACGTGCGCGATAATGGCGACGTTGCGTATTGCCTGGTTCTGCATTCCCCTTGTTTCACCCTGATTTCGTAGATTGCGCGCCTTATCGGCGCGACAAATCATTATAAAACAGGAACGCAAAAAGTGCAACTGAAATCGGTCAAAACTCTGTAAAGCGCTTGGTAAGGCTATTCTTCCGGCGCCGTTTCATAAACGGCGTTTGTTTCATTGGATATTAGCTGCTGCCCGCCCGCGCCGCCGGAAAAGAAACGGAACGCAAGCACGCAAAGCGTAAGCAATATGATTGGCGCTATTGCTAAAAGTAGGAGCGTCAGGCGCTTATGCCACATACAGTTTCCCTCCTTGGCGATGATAAGGGCAGGGGAAAGGGTAAGTTTTCATGTTATTGGACCATACCACGGGGAAATGGAAGCGCAAGGGCGAGCCCTCAACGCCCCCCGTACAGCCGCTCCGCCGCTTTTTTTGCGTCGTGCAGCGTCCGCTCCGCATCCAAAGTTAAATATTGCCCGTTTTCATATAATATTCTGCCATCCGCCATCGTCAAAACCACATCGCTTGCCTGCGCGGAATACACGAGCAGTGCGGGAACGTCGAGAGCGGGGACAAGGTGCGGGCGCTGCATGTCTATGGCGATGAGATCGGCCTTGTAGCCTTCTTTTAATAGCCCGCAGTTTTTTCGGCCCTGCGCCAGTGCGCCGTTCCGGGTCGCCATCAGCAGCACATCCGAAGGGGAAAGCGCCGTGGCGTCCAGCGTATGTCCCTTGTGGATCAGCGCCGCCAGGTGCATTTCTTCGAACAGGTTCAAGTTGTTGTTGCTGGCCGCGCCGTCCGTGCCCAGGGCGACGTTGACGTTTTCTGCAAGCAGCTTTTGCACCGGCATGAAGCCGCTGCCCAGCTTCATGTTGCTTGAGGGGTTGTGCACGCAGCTGACGCCTTTTTCTTTGAATATGGCGATATCGCCGTCTTCCACCCACACGCAGTGGGCGGCGGAAGTTGGGATTTCAAACACGCCCAGCGATGCAAACCACTCCGCGGGGGTCTTGCCGTACTTCTCCTTGCAGGCTTCGTGCTCTCTTTTGGTTTCGGAAAGATGCAGGTGCATGCGCGCGCCCAAGGCCAAACAATCCTCCGTATACCGCCGCACATGCGAAGCATGGTTGGTATACTCCGCGTGGATACCAAAGTCCGCAATCAGCCTGCCGCTTCCCGTACCGTTGTAGCGTTTAAAAAATGCAAGCGACTCTCTGACCAGGGCGTTTTTTTCATACGCTTCCTTTTCGTCAAAAAGCAGGATTGCGGTGTTGAGGTTTGCCTTGATGCCGCAGGCAAGCACTTCTTCCCCAATCACTTCCGTTTGCAAGTACATATCAGAAAAGCTGACCACGCCTGAAGCGAGCAATTCTAAGAGCGCAAGGCGGAAACCAAAGCGGACGTCCTCCGCAGTCAGCTTATTTTCTATGGGAAATATGGCCTCGTTGAGCCAGCGGTCAAGCGGAAGATTGCTGCCCACGCCGCGCAGCAGCGTCATGGGCGTATGCGTATGCGCGTTATATAGCCCCGGCAGTATCAGCTTGCCGGAGAGATTTTTTTCCGCGCCATAGTCCTCTTTGGGGCGATCCGTGCCGATGTAGCGTATGGTATCGCCTAAGATACCGATGTACGCGTCCCGCAGCACGGTAAAGCCGCTGCCTTCGTTATAAAGCAAAGCATCCGCATGGGAAAGAAGCATAGTCTCCTCCTTACAGGCGGCGAATGATCTCCCGCACATATTGTCTGAGCGGGAGGGCGACGCGTTCCGCCGCCTCGTCGATTTCATGGGTGGTGATGGGCTGGTCCAATACGCCTGCCGCCATGTTGACCATGAGGGAAAGCGCAAGCACGGGAAGGCCGCAGTGTGCGGCGGTAAGCGCTTCCGTCACGGTGGACATGCCCACGGCGTCCGCACCCAATATCTGCGCCGCGCGGATCTCGGCGGGCGTTTCAAAATGCGGCCCCACAAAGAACTGGTAGACGCCTTCATGCACGGTAAGAGGGAACTCCTTGGCGCACTCCTTCGCAAGCTCCCGCAGGGACTTCGTATACACGTCGCAGAGGTCGAAAAAACGCGGGCCGAATTCTTCCATATTCTTTCCCCGCATGGGGCTTGCGCCGGCCAGGTTGATATGATCCTTTATGATCATCACGTCGCCCGCGCGATATTGCGTGTTCACCGCCCCGGCGGCGTTGGTGAGAAGCACGGTTTTTACGCCGAGAAGCTTAAAAAGCCGTACGGAAATGGCGAGCTGTTCGTAAGAGTAACCCTCATAATAATGGAACCGGCCGGACATGCAGACAACCTTTTTTCCATTCAGTGTGCCCAGTATGAGCTTGCCCGCGTGGCTGGGCGCTGTGGAAACCAGGAAATTCGGGATATCCGCATAGAAAATTTCCACGGCGTCCTCAATCTCCTGCGCGAGAAGACCCAGCGCGGTTCCCAGTATGATGGCGACTTCAGGCACAAAATCAATTTTGCTTTTGACATACTCTGCGCTTTGTAAGTAGCATGCGTATTCCATAAAGGCTTCCTTTCCGTTGCGGCTGATTTCAAAAGAGAACGTTGGATTTGATCGTTTCTTTTATACTATCATACCCTGCCCGCATGTCAACGCAGGTAAAAGGGCGGATCATCCGCACGGGTTGCTTCAGGCAAGAAACAACACAGGAAATGCCGTTATTTGTAAGATTTACGTTTACATTTTTTTAGCGCATAGGTATACTCAAGGTATCACAGGCAGGAGTTTTTACGGAGGCATACATGAATTGGAACTATGTCCCGGAGCTTATTGCCATCGTCGTGCTCGGGATCCTTCTCGCGTTCCATCAAAAATCGGCGCTCATACGCACCAGGCGGGATAAACTGTTTGTGCGTTGCATTGTGACGGCCATCGTCACGGCGCTGATCAACGTATTCTCCGTGATTACCATCATTTATGCAAACGCGCTGCCTTCATGGATTCCATGGCTCTGCAGCGACCTGTTCTTCCTTTTCATCATCACAATGGTGGTGGCGTTCGGGCAATACTGGCTCTATATCGTATACGAGGACGCGCCCAGAAGCCCGTACAATAGCTTTTGTAAGGTGACCGGGTATGTAATCGCCGCCGTCATGGCCGTCGTTACCGTTCTGAACCATTTTACGCCCATTTTATACTCGTTCAACGCGCAAATGGAGTATGTACGGGAAGGCTTCAACCGCCTGCCGTTCTTCTTGGCTATGGTCTATATCATATTCGCCGTTATTGCGCTTTCCATACAATGGAGGAATATCTCAAGCCCCACGCGGCAGGCTCTGCTGACCGCCCCCGTATCGCTCATACCGTTTGTCTTTATCGGCAACTTTTTTCCCGATGTACAGCTGCAGGGCACGGCATTTATGGTGAGCCTGCTGGTGCTGTATTTGAGCCTGCACAGCAACGCTTCGACATATGATATGCTTACGGGCAGCTTCAACCTCGATTCCTTCTACTTGGCGCTGCACCGTCAATATCCCGCCCTGCCGCCGCGCGCCTTTCTATTGTTCTCCTGGCGGAATTATGACGTCATACGCAGCGAATTCGGGCACCAGCCCGCGGATGAACTGACCAAGGCGGTTGCGGAATACCTCAAGCAGATTTATGGGCAGCAGAACGTCTACCGCATCGCGGAGGATGAATTTGTCTGCGCCATGACGGAGCATGTGGGGTACCGCAGCATGGAAGAGGCATACGAGCACCTCAATGCGGATTGGCTGACCGGCAGCATGCTGTGCAGATTGGATTTCTGCGTGGCGTATTATGAGGCGCTGCCCTCCAAAATATTGGGCCAGGATATCCTGGCTTATCTCAAATACGGCGTGGAACAGGCGGAGAAAAACGGCAATATCGGCATCGTAGCCTGTACGGAGGAGCTGCTTTCCGGCTATGCGTGCGAGCGGGAGATCATCACCGCATTAAAAACCGCAATCAAAAGCGGCGCGTTTTCGCTCAATATCGATCCGGTCATAAAGATAGAGAACGAGACCCGCAGGCTGTTCGGCGCGGATTGCGGCATCGGCTTTCAGCTGGAGGGGTGCGGGAAATATCCGGAAGACCAGATCATGCGCGTGGCGGAGCAGTTCAACCTTTTAAACCCCATCAACGAGCTGCTGCTGCGCCGCGCCTGCGCGTTCCAGAGGCAGCTGAACATCATGGGCATGGGGGACGTCGTGCTGTTCTGCGAGATCACACAGACCCAACTGCTTTCTGAAAGCATCATACAGCGCATACTCAATATCATAGAGGAAGAGCACGCGGATATCCGCTTTATCAAGCTCCAGCTTGCCGGGCAATCGGTCAACCTTGGCCCGCGCGTGCGGGAAAATCTGCTGCAGTTAAGCCGCAAGGGCATCGGCGTCTGTCTCAAGGACACTTCCCGCAGCAACATGGACGATCTTTTAACAACGCCTTTCTCCTATGTGAAACTCAACGAGGCGGAGCTCTTCGGTATGGGCCTTTCCGCCCGGCTGAACGCCTATTTCCGATTGACGCTCAAGTTCTTTGAGCAGTTCAACACCATTGTCATCGCGGGCAATGTGGTATCCGAAGAGCATGTGCAATATCTTGAATCACACGGCTTTTGTTACATGCAGGGGCCGGGCGTGATGCCGCCCATGCAGCAGGAGGAATTTCTCCGCAGGCTCAAAGAGGAAAGGCTGCTTGCTGTCTCTTCCTGAAA
>JAFABA010000195.1 GCA_023426265.1 Bacillota bacterium | reverse complement strand
CCGTTCGCGCCCGATTGGCTCATGCCCACGCCGTGCCCGTAGCCGCGCGTGTCGATGATCACGTCGTCGCCGGTGAACTCTATAGAAAACCACGCGCTTCTTAATTCCAAAGCGCCGCGCAGCTCCCGGCCCGTTACCTCCACCTTGCCCAGCCGGATGGTTTCTACGCGCCCGCTTTCGAAACGCTCCTCAATATCCACCTGATCCTCCAGCGAGGCGGCCTTTAAGCCTGCCTTGGGCCACTGCTTGTTGACTGCGGCGGCAAATTCCTTGCGCGTCATGCGCTCCTCATCCCGCAAGTGGCTGGAGCCCACCTCGTTTTCGCTTTCCACCCCACGCAGGTACGGGCGCGCGGCGGCAAACACGTTCTCGCTGTCCTCCGTCTGCCCGCCGCTTGCTGCGTGGTAGAGCGCCTCAATGAGCGCGCCGTCGTATTCGAGCACCTCGCTGTACGTGTCTTCTACGGCGGTACGGATCTTTTTCATGTTGTCCTCATAAGCGGAGCCCCACTTTTTTCGGCAGTCCTCGTCGCTGTCATATGCCTGGCAGCAGGTGCTGTCGGTGCAAACCTGCGCGCCTTTGGTGCAGCCGCCGTCCTTAATGCGCTTGAAGGTATAGGTGCGCGCGGCGACAGCCTGCGCCTTCAATGCCTCCACATGAAAAGAGGCGGGCATTTCCGCCGCCACTACCCGTTCAAGATAGGTTTCCACCGGCATGGAAACGGTTTTTCCTGTTTCTTTGATGTATACCTGAACATATTCCTGTTGCCCCGGCCTGTCGCGCACTTTTTCTTCCTGCGGCGCGCAGGCAAACATGCAGCCGCGCAGCAGGAGAATGAGCAGTATCACAAGCCCCGCTATTAAAAATACCCGTTTCCAGACGATACGACCCACTGGCAACACCCCCGTCATACAGCGTATTGCGCAAGCCGCGGAATTATGACCCAACCGGTGACGGCGGGGATTTCGTACAAATCGCACGCAATATCGCTTTGCGTGTCGAACATTGCATGATAAAATGATATGGGATTACCCCTGCTCTTAAGTGCAGGGGTAATAAAACCGGGGGGAGGCATCGTATGGATCTCAACGCACTGATGCGGCGTATCCAGCAGGGCGACCGGGAGGCCTTCGCAACGCTGTATGCGCGCTACAACAAAACGGTATTCCGGATCGCGCTCGATTCCACCCAAAACAATGAGGAAGCCAAACAGGTGGTTGTGGCCGTGTTTCGCGAAATGTACCAGACCATCCGCTCTAAGGGCCCGTACCTGGGCGATCTGTACGGCTGGCTGGACGCGTTGACCGCCAAGCAGGTGCGCCTGCGCCGGATGATGCGCGTGGGCGCTGGCGTCGCCAACGAAAGTAAGGCCCAGCCCGTATCTTCGGACAAGCCCCGCCGGTATACGGAGGAGGAGGCCGCCGCCCTGGAGGAACGGGCGGAGAGGCGCCTAAATCGCATACCGGAAAGGGTAGAAGAAAAGCAGCGCAGCGCATGGCTTTCCATAGCGGCTTTGAGCGTTACGGCGCTGCTGCTTTTATGGGTCCTCGTAGGGCTGTTGGGCACGCTTTCCATACTCCCCCGCTGGGATCTTGGCTACGCATGGTTTAACCAGACGCTGTTTACGCTGTTCTAATCTTTTTCGGCAAGGAGGCAGGCATGGAGTTTTCTTCCCCGCACGCAACAAAGGTGTTCCTGCGGCTTGCACCCGAAAAACAGGAAAAAGTGTTCGACGCCGCCGCGGCGGAGTTTGCGCAGCATGGGTTTGACAGCGCGAATACCAATGTCATCGCCCGGCGCGCGGGGGTGAGCGTCGGCTCCCTGTTTCAGTATTTTACAACCAAGCAGGCGCTGCTTCTGGCGCTGGTGGATTACGGCACGCAAACGCTGCTTGTGCCGGTCATAGAAAGCATGCGCGAACCCAGGGACGCAGTGGCGCTCTTTCGGCATATGCTATTGTGCGCACGGGAATTTGCGCAAAACTTTCCCGATTACAACCGCGTCTATCTCGGCGTGACCGCCGCCCTCCCCTCCCCCATGGCCACGCAGCTTGCCCGGAGGATAGAGGAGCGTACCATCGCCTCCTATCGCCGCGCCATCCGTAGGGATATGGATGTGGAGAACAGCGTCAAGGAAGGCTGCCTCGCGTTTTTGATGGACAACCTCGTCATGTCCTACCAGTTTTCTTTCGCCTCGGAATATTACCATGAGCGGCTCATCGCTTATACGGGCATCGACCCGCATGCGAACGGGGACAGGCTGATCGAAGAGCTGTGCGGTATGGTGGAAAAGTTGCTTAAGAAATAATTCTTTAATTAAGAAGGCCCTCCGGCATTCGCCGGAGGGCCTTGTATATATTGGGGCTCTGCCCCAAACCCCGCCTAGGGTCGTAACGACCCTAGGAACCCATATTCGGTGACATCCCGTTTAAGGACACCGCCGACAAAAGGGATTCCCAAGGGACGTGTCCCTTGGGTGGGGTTAGGGGCAAAGCCCCTAAAAGTCTTTATAAACTACGCCCCCGCCTTAGGCACTGGTCCCACTACCTTCAGCTTGTACTGCTGGGGGAAGTTTTTCCACAGCAGGAACACCAGCAAACAGGTACCGATCTTATCCAGCAAATTGTTGATCACCTTTGGGATAAAGGAGGCGGCAAATATATTGGCGCCGCTTTCCCTGAGCCACAGAAACAGGAAGTCCATGCCCGTGCCGGTCAGGCCGCCGTACACCCAGATACCGATAGGCGTGCCGATGAGCGGGGCCACGATGCTCAAAATCAGGCCGGTGATCAGCGCAACGATAAAGTTGAAGGAATACTTTTTGGCGATAAAGCCCACGATGATGCCGATGACCACGTTGACCAGCAGGAACGGAATATCCTTGACGTTGAAAAGAATGCCGGTCAACAGGTTGGTCAGCCCGCCCACGGCGGCACCGTACCAAGGGCCGGCGAGGACTGCGACGAACACGGTGCCTATGGTATCGAGATACAGCGGCAGCTTTAGGGAGCTCGTGAGGATGCCCAGCACGATATTGGCGGCGACGGCGAGGGCGCAGAATACGAGAGTCCTTGTCTTTTCGTTTCGCATGGCGTGCTCCTTTGTTGTTTTTGAATGGTTATC
Source organism: Bacillota bacterium (assembly GCA_023426265.1). Taxonomy (GTDB): domain Bacteria; phylum Bacillota; class Clostridia; order Christensenellales; family CAG-138; genus JAEYLA01. The sequence continues at coordinate 2,127 of JAFABA010000195.1, read as the reverse complement.
CTAGAGGCTGCTTGAAAACCCAACGCAATTGTCTATTTTGGTAAAAACAGGCTGCGACTTCGTTAAAAATCCTCGGAATACCTCCAGTATTCCTGCGGTTTTTGCCTTGTTTCGCTCTGCTTTTCCTCAAAATATCCGGCATTTCTGAGTTTTCAAACACGCCCTAGCAAATCTGGAGAAAAGGTAGTCAAAGAGAATATGGGCAGGGTAAGGCCGCGTTCTTTTAGCAGCAGGGTAAGCTCTTCCATGAATACGCCCATGCCTTCCGCTTCGCGCGCGGGAGCAAGCGCCCTTTGCGTTTTGTTCGCACAGTAGAGTTCGCCGCCCCAATCGCCCGTGCAGGTTCTGTTGACCCCGCAGCAGGGGCTTCCGTCTATCCCCAATACGCCGAGAAGACGGAACCGCTCCGGGTGTGCGGCGTACTCCACAAGCTGATCCACGGCGGGTACGAGAAGCTTTTTGCAGTGGGCGCGGAAAAAGGGGTTGTCGAACTGCTCTTTGACATGCCCCCACCGAAGCGCGCCATACAGCGTAAACTCCGGGCAGGGGAGTTGAATGAGCCCAACGCCGTTTTGGAGCAGGGCCTGTACCGCCCGCTCGCGCAAAGTGCGCTCCGCCCCATATTCCTCTTGATTGAAAGAGACAACCTTGGTGGCGGGGTTCAATACGCAATGGCATACCGCCATAACGTCGCTTGGCGCGGTACCATTTGAAAGCTGTTTTTCCGGCATCTTAATCCATTTCTGTGCTGATGTGTGTATCCATCATAACCGCCACAGGGGAAAAGCGTCAACCTTTTTCGAGAATAACGGAAATAATATAGAATTTCTATGAAATCACCTACTGTATGAGAGCAGGCACAGGTAAAAGACCGCGCGGTTACCGGATGCTTTGCGGGAAGCAGAACAGGTCGCTTGGGTCATAAGCCAGCTTGATGCGGCGCAGGCGCTGGGCATTGCCGCCATAGTATGCCTGCATATAGTTGCGGTTTAGCAGGCTTGGGAAGTTGATATACGCGCCCGGAGTAATGCTCTCTAAATAAGCGTAACGCGGGTACATCCACTCTAGTACCGCCGGCTCCGCCGCGTTATGCTCCCAGCGCGTTTCCAAATCGATGATATAGGGGGCGTCGCGGTAGAAAAATGCCGTTTCGCGCGGCGCAGTCGCCCGTACGCGCCCGCCCAGGCCAAACAGACCGATGGAGGCATACTCCGCGCCGGCGGCGCGCATGGCGATAAGGGATACGATGCGCTGCATTTCCTGCCGGCTGAAGGCCTGCGGCGCAAAGCGCCCCGCGTCCCTGAATTTATCGTAAGGAGGGTAGCCTTGCTCCACGGTGCGGATGGCATCTAAAAACGTGGTTTCCATCATCGTTACAGTGACGCCGGGCAGCGTCAGGAACGGCTGCAGGGAGGCGGTTGCCTGTGTCCGCGTGCCATAGTAGATGCCGCGTACAAAGAACCCGTAGCCAAGGTCTGCGGAATTGAAGATGCGGCACAGCGGCGTAAAACGAAAGTCGTCCTGCCTAAGCCAAGCCTGAAAGCGCGAAAATACCTCCACGCCCGTAGCAAGTGCCATGCCGGATGCGGCAATGTTGACATATATCACGTCAAACAGCCTGGGTGGCAGCCGGTAAGCGAGCTCCGTCACCACGCCAAAGTTGCCGCCTCCGCCGCCGCGCAATGCAAAAAACAGATCCGGCTCGCTCGCCTCGCTTACGCGGTGGAGCGTACCGTTGCTGCCAATCAGACGCGCGCCAATCAAACTGTCGCATGTCAGGCCAAACATGCGGGCGCTCATCCCCCAGCCGCCGCCTTGTGTCAGGCCGGCGGCTCCTACCGTGGGGCATGTACCGCTTGGAAACGGGTACCCCGCTCTGCCTGTCAGTTCATAAAGGGCAGCATTTTGTACCCCCGCGCCAATGCGCACAATTTTAAGCGCAGGATCGATTGCACTCCGGTTCATACGCCGCATATCCAGTACAATGACATTGTCGCCAATGCAGAAGCCCTCATAATTGTGCCCGCCGCCGCGCACGCGCACGGTACAGCCACGGCGCCTCGCCTCATGGATGGCAAAGGCAACATCCTGTTCGTTTTCACAATACACAATGGCTGCGGGAAAACG
>JAFABA010000040.1 GCA_023426265.1 Bacillota bacterium | reverse complement strand
CTTTATCGGCGGCCTAAAAAAAGCCCGCCGTAAGGCGGGCAGGGCAAAGAAAAATAGATTACCGGGCGGTCATCATCTGGTCAATATAGGAACGCAGCGTAGTACCATCGACAGTGCCCAACAACGTGCCTAACGTTACGAGCAAGGCAACGGCCACGCTGACATTATCAATGTTGATATTGGTACTGTTGTTTCCGTTCCCAATATCCCGTAATATTGTCCTCAGACGCTGATCCTGGTCCTGATCCTGATCCTGATCCTGGGCCTGTGCCTGTATCTGCGCCTGAATCTGATTATCTTCAAACTCAAAGTCGTTAAATTCGCGGCGCCGACGGCAGCAGCAACAACGATTAAAAGACATTAGCTCTCCTCCTCTCTGGGTTGATTAGTATATAATATTAAGGACCTTTTCAGAATGTGACAGCTATAAAGCCGCTATATATAAAATCATAAGTACGTGAAACCCGCATACTTTCAGGGTGTTACATCCCGGTATTTCTTTCTAGGTTACTTCGCATATATAGCCTGCCTCCCTGTTACAGCTGCATATAAGTCCTGCGCTTTTTTCCCGTTTTAAAAAAAGATCCTGTCGTATGATGCGCCGCTCCGCTCCATATACATGAATAGTCGCCCGGTCTTTCGGGCGGCGTGCGGGAGGGGGGACGGCCGACGTTGCTCAACAAGAAGACGTTTTTTTATCAGGCTGCTTTGCTTGCGCTTTCCAACACCGTGCTGCTGCTGTTGGGCTTTGTATACCGCGTAATGCTGGGAAGACTCGCCGGGGCCGAAGGGCTGGGCGTTTATACTTTGACCATACAGGTATATGCCATCGTTATGTCCGTCTGCGTAGCGGGGCTGTGCGTGGGGGTAACGCATGTTTCCGCCTCTCTTGCGGCGCGGCACGATACGCTGGGCATCCGGCGTCTGGTTCGCTTTGCGATGTTTTGCTTTATTACGCTTTTGGGCATCATGGCGGTTCCCATCATGCTGATGCGCAATCAGATCGCATCCGGCATCTTGGGCGACGCGCGTACCGCGAACGCGCTGTGGATGATATTGATCTGCATCCTGCTAACCGGTGCGGAAAACATATTAAAAGCCATGTTTCACGGCACGCGCATGGTGCGCTTCACCGCCATATCCGAGGTGGGGGAGCAGGTGCTGCGCATTCTCCTTGCGTCGCTGCTGCTGTCCCGTTTTATCAACGATGATCACGGCCATACCGCGTTTTTGATTCTCTCCGTCATGACGTTGAGCGAATTATACAGCGTGCTGTTTCTGGGCGCTTCTTATTTTGCGAAATTCCGTATTCCGGCGCAACCGAAAAAGCCGGCCACAGGCATACGGCGAAGCTTTCTGAAAATTGCCGTTCCGTCCGCTCTGACGTCCATGCTGTCCAATGTATTCGCCTCAATATCCGTTGTCATATTCCCTTCCCGGCTGATGCTTTCCGGTTATACGCGGGCGCAGGCGGTAAGCGCTCTGGGACTCATATCCGGCATGGTGATGCCGGTGCTTTTGCTGCCTTCCGCCCTGGTGGGCGCGCTTTGCACGCTCATCATGCCCAGCATCGCGGCAAGCATTTCACGGGGGGATCATCCGGACCTCATTCGCAAGGTGAACAAGGGCATTGAAGCGGCGGGGCTTTTGGGCCTGCCCGCAACCGCCGTGCTGCTGCCCTATATCCCTATGCTGTGCGGGCTGCTCTTCGGGCAGACGGTACCCCCGGCGCTGGCCGACGCGTTGAGCATGCAGGCCATTACGGCGTACTACCTTTCCATATCCATCAGCATATTGAACGGGATAGGCAAGCAGAAACAGGTGCTCATACTCGCGGCCATCGGCGAGGCGCTGCAGCTTGCGCTGGTTTGGGCGCTTACCGCCGTGCCCAGCTTGCACGTCTACGGCTATATCATCGGTATGCTTTCGGGCGACCTGCTGCGCGTGGCGGTGGGATTCATACTGATCCATAAGGCGACGCATACCCGCCCGCGCCTGTTTCATGCGGGCATCGTGCCCATCGCTTGCGCGGTGATTTTATATGCCTCCGTACGCATGATATTTTTCTGGGGGCTGCACCACGATATGACTGCGGTTGGGGCTATGCTTGTCAGCATTCCCATATGCATTTTGCTTTACTTCCTGCTGCTTCGTCTGTTGGGCGTCCGTATATGGCCGTATTTCCAGAAGATCGTGTTCCGCAAGGACCCTGCGCGCCCGAGTGGGACGGAAGCGGAGGCAATATCTTAGTTAATAAATATTGGGGAATTATGTAGGGATCGCCGCCCTCGGCGACCCGCGGGCCGCCCAAGGGGGCGGCCCCTACAATGTAATCGGAAGTAATAATTGGTAGAGCATGCAAAAGGCCGGGAATGCTCCCGGCCCCTTGTGATACTTGTTTACTTTGCTGTGTTGCTGTATCTGTCCCGCGCGACATAGTGCGTGTGCAGCAGCTCGTGCGATTTATGTCCGCCCGGCGTGCCTAAGAAGTCCGCGTATATCTTCTGGATGGAAGGGCTCTGGTGGCTCTTGCGGTAGGGCATATCCTTATCTTCCTCATAGGTGGCGCGGGTGCGCTCCACGCGCGGGTCGATTAGAAAGCGCGTGCGCGCGTCCACAAAGGGCTGGCCGCCGCCGTTGATGCAGCCGCCGGGGCAGCCCATGATCTCAATAAAGTGGTAGTTCGCCTCGCCGCGCTTGACGGCGTCGAGCAGCTTTCCGGCGTTGGCCGTACCGTGGGCGACCGCGACCTTGACGGTGAGCCCGCCTATGGGGATGCTGGCCTCCTTGATGCCGGCGAGGCCGCGCACGTTTTTGTATTCGACCTCCTGCAGGTCCTCGCCCGCGAGTATATCCGCCACCGTGCGCAGAGCGGCTTCCATGACGCCGCCCGTCACGCCGAATATGGTGGCGGCGCCTGTGGAGTCGCCCAAAATATCATCAAATTCCTCATCGGGCAGGTTAGCGAAGTCGATGCCCGCCAGCTTGATCATGGCGGCAAGTTCGCGCGTGGTGATGTTGGCATCCACGTCGCGGTAACCCTCCCGCCCCATTTCCGGCCGGGCGATCTCGAATTTCTTGGCGGTGCAGGGCATGACGGAAACCACGTAGATGTCCCTGGGGTCAAGCCCGTTCTGCTCCGCGAAATAGGTCTTGGTGATGGCGCCCTGCATCTGGTTAGGGCTCTTGCACGTGGAAAGGTTGCCTAAAAACTCGGGGTAGAAATGTTCGCAGTATTTTACCCAGCCGGGGCTGCAGGAGGTGATCATGGGGAGCGTGCCGCCGTTCTGGATGCGGCCCAGCAGTTCCGTGCCTTCTTCCATTATGGTAAGGTCGGCGGCAAACTGCACGTCGAACACTTTATACGCCCCAAGACGGCGCATGGCGGCGGCAAGTTTGCCGGTGCAGCGCGTGCCCATGGGAAGGCCGAAGAGTTCCCCTATGCCAAAGCGCACGGCGGGCGCGGGTTGGAATATGACCTGCTTTTTCGGGTCGGCCAATGCGTCCCATACGGGCTGGGTGGCGTCCTTTTCCGTAAGCGCGCCGGTGGGGCAGGCGACAATACACTGCCCGCAGTTGATGCAGGCGACCTCGTTGAGGCTCTTGTTGAATACCGAGCCGATCTGCGTTTTAAACCCGCGGTTCTGCATGCCGATGGCGTACACGCCCTGCGTTTTTTCGCACGCGGCGATACAGCGGCGGCAGAGGATGCACTTGTTGTTGTCCCGCACGATGGCGGGGGAGAATTCGTCGATCGTTTTTTTCAGGCGCGTGCCTTCAAACGGGATATCAGTAATGCCAAGTTCATCCGCAAGTGCCTGCAGTTCGCAGGTGGTATTGCGCTTGCAGGTCAGGCAGGAACGGTCATGGTCGGATAGGATCAGTTCCAGCACCGAACGTCGGGCGGAAAGCACCTTGGCGGATGCAGTGCTGATTTCCAGGCCCTCGGATACGGGGAATACACAGGCCGCCTGGAGCCTGCCGGACTTTGTTTCCTCCACCAGGCACATGCGGCACGCGCCGATGTTGTTGAGCCCTTTGAGGTTGCACAGCGTGGGGATGCGGATGCCTTCTTTGCGCGCCGCCTCGAGCACCGTGGCGTTTTCATGTACTGTGACGGGACGGCCGTCTATTACCATATTGACCATGTGCGTTTCCTCTCTGTTTGCGCATTTATTATAAAAACATATGATATTTTTTTCACGATATAATATAGAATACTGTCTATATAGAGAAAAGTCAACAGATCCACAGGAAATGTTTACAAATTTGTTGTTTGCCGCAAAAGCTCCGGCCGGAGTATAATACACGGGGTTGCAAAATAATAATGCGATTAATGTGAAACCATTTCCATATTTGAAACGTTATTATACTTTAGATGGTCAATCACGTAGGGCAAGAGCCATTGGGGGGTACATGGAGCAAAACGGCGCGCATCTGATCGAACTTCGGAACGTCAAAAAGACCTATCGCGTGGGTTCCGCCGCCATTCACGCGCTCAACGGCGTGGACCTTACGCTGGATAATGGGGACATCTGCTGTATCGTGGGCCGTTCCGGTTCGGGCAAATCCACTTTGTTGAACCTGCTTGCGGGTCTGGAACATCCTACCAGCGGGGAGATACTCGTCTCCCGTATGCATATCGAACGCATGACGCAGAGCGAGCTCATCGTATTCCGGCAAAAAAAGGTCGGCTTTATTTTTCAATCCTTCAACCTTATGCCTTACTATACGGCGCTCGAAAACGTGGCGCTGCCGCTGTCGTTCCGCGGCGTAGGCAGGGGAAAGCGGGAAAAAATCGCGCGGGATATCCTAAAGGCCGTTGGGCTGGGAACGCATATCAACCACAAGCCCATGCAGATGAGCGGTGGGCAGCAGCAGCGCGTAGCGATCGCGCGGGCGCTGGTGAGCGACCCGGAGATCGTGTTTGCGGACGAGCCGACGGGCAACCTCGATTCGAAGACCTCCGACGAGGTCATGCATCTTATAACGGATATTGCGCGGGAGCGGGGAAAGACGCTCATCATGGTTACCCATGACGCGAATATGGCCGCCTTTACGGATAAGGCGGTGCACATATTGGACGGAATGATCACGGATATCGAAACCAAATAACGGGGAACGGATACAGGAGGATGGCTTATGTGGGGTAAAAGAACGGCTGCTTTGGTTTTGTGCGTCTTGATGGCGCTTATGATGTTGCCAATAGTATCGTTGGCGGCGGAAGTTGCGACAGACTCGTCTTTAGACTATCCAGTCGATAGCAATTCGGCTTTGATTTTGTCTTCTGTCGGTGCGGATGGCAATGTGGTTACAGCGCCCAAGGGGGATGTTGGTGACCGTATTCATATCACCCTGCCCATATTCAACAGGACGAAAAGCCGCATCCGAAATATCCTCGTCACGCCGCAGATCTCCTCAACGCTCGATTCTTTCCCGTTCGATGTGGAGGCGCTTAATTATACGGTCAGCGTAGAGGATATGTCGCCCGGTCAAACCAGGGAGGTCAATTATGACTTCAGGTTGGCTAAAAAAGTAACGAGCGGCGTAAAAGAAGTGAAATTCAATGTTATCTACTATAATCTGCAGAAATATGCATATGAGTCGGCTACCCTTTCTGCCTTTATCACGGTAGTAAATGGCTATACGCCGGATAAAACCGACGAGGACGGCAACATCATTGCCACTACCCCGAAGATCATACTGGAGGGATATACCATAACACCGCTCAACGCGGAGGATCAGGAGAGCGGCCGCCTGTTTGCCGGAGAAAAATTCTCCATCAAGCTTGCCATACTGAACACCTCCAGCGAGGAGGCGGTCAAGAACATCCAGCTCACGCTTTCCAACGAGGGCGGCGTGATACTGCCCGCGGATAACGGGAGCAATACCGTTTATATCGACCGGATCGGCGCGGGGGAGACGGTGGAAAAGACTCTCACCTTCCAGTCCGCGCCCGATGCGGAAGCCAAGGCGCACTCGCTCGTGGCCAAGTTCAACTATGAAAGCACCAAGACATTGAAAGCCTACGAGGCGACGGAGACCATCACGCTGCCTATATCGCAGCGCATGCGCGTGCGTATCGATGATCCCATGGTATACGGGGACGCCATGCTGGAACAATCCACCCCCGTATCCTTCAGTCTCTACAACATGGGCAAATCCACCCTGTACAACTGCTTGGTAGACGTAGAGGGCAACGGCCTGAAGATGGAGGAATCCTTCTACGGCGGCAACATTTCCTCCGGCAACACCATGCGTGCGGATTTCAACGTCATTCCGTCCGCCGCGGGCCAGATCGAAGGCAAGGTCATCATTACCTATGAGGATGTTTACGGGCAGCAGACGGTCGTGGAAAAGCCGCTTACGCTCAACGTGCTGGAAAATTTCATGCCCGATGAGGGTATGATGGGCCCGGACGGCGAGGTATTCAAGCCCGGCATGGAGCCGGTGCAGCCGCAGGGCGGGCTTCCCACCGGCCTTATCATCGCGATTGGGGCGGCTGTGCTCATTGGCGTTATCGTCCTGCTTGTATTGCTCAAGCGCAAGCGCCGCAGAAAGCAGCTGGAGGAAGTATGAAAACGCTGGATCTTTTTGCCATGGCCTTCATGAACCTGTGGCGGCGCAAGCTGCGCGCGTTCCTGACGGTGCTGGGCATGGTGATCGGCGTGGCGTCCATTGTCGTGATGGTTTCGCTCGGCATCGGCATCAATGAATCCTTCCGGGAAAACTACGAGCGCGCGGGCAGCCTTACCACCATACAGGTCAACAGCTACCGCATGGTGGAAAGCAAGGGGAACATGTACAGCCCCGCGCAGGAAGTTGTGCTCGATGACAAAAGCGTGCTGTCCTTCCGGCAGATACCGGGCGTCGCGGCCGTCATGCCCATGCTTGAAACCTGGGGCGCGCTCAAAAGCGGCCAGTATATGACGGACGTCTCCATCATGGGCGTGGATTTGAAGGTTGCGGAGGAGTTCGGCTTTACGCTTGCGACCGGGCGCATGCCCAATGCCGGCGCGGGCTCCAAATACGAGCTGGTGCTCGGCTCCTGGGCACTGCAGAACTTCTATAACCCCACCACCGGCAAGCAGGCCATAGACCGGGACGGCAACTCCAAAATCAATTTGGAACGCTCCCGTTTTCAGCTGACGTTCGACTACAGCAACGTCTATTCCAACTGGTATGGCGAGGGGGGCGAATCACGCCCCAAGGGCAAGTTGTACGATGTGAAGGCCGTGGGCCAGATGGCGGAGGAGGGCAACAACTACGCCTACTATTCGCTGATGGATATCGCCGCCGTGCGCAAGCTTGCCAAGGAAAACAAGGATTTCATGGACCTTGATACGAAAAAATACAGCCAGATCTGGGTCAAGTGCGAGAATATCGACGAGGTTGTCGATATCCAAAAGCAGATACAGGATATGGGCTATGGCGCATACAGCCTGCAGGACGCTTTGAAGGCCGCGCAGGAAAGCGCGTCGCAGCTCCAGATGCTGCTTGGCGCGATCGGCGGCGTATCGCTGCTGGTGGCCGCCATCGGCATTATGAACACCATGATGATGAGCATCTACGAGCGTACCAAGGAAATCGGCATTATCAAGGTGCTCGGCTGCCGCATGGGCAACATCGCGGAACTGTTCCTGACGGAAGCGGCCTATATCGGGCTTATCGGCGGATTGATCGGGCTGGGCTTAAGCTACGGGCTTTCGCTGCTTTTAAATCAGTTCGTCATGCAGTCCGTCGGCATGAAGAGCGTCATTCCGCTCTATCTTTCCTTGGGTGCGGTTCTGTTTTCCATTGTGGTCGCGCTCATCAGCGGCATGTACCCGGCCATCCGCGCGATGAAGCTTTCCGCCCTTTCGGCCATCCGCTCGGAATAAGACAAATTATAAAAGCGGCTTCGGCCGCTTTTTTTATAGGGCGCCATACTTCAAAATTCAGGAAATGTTAGCATTTGCGTTCCATCCCTTCGTTGTTTTGCCCAGGCAAATGTGCTATATTGATACTCGTAAAGGGGCGAGACGGTATGTGGAAGGAATTCAGGGAGTTTGCCTTTAAAGGAAACGTCATTGACCTTGCGGTCGGCGTGATGATCGGTGGGGCGTTCGGGAAAATCGTCACCAGCGTTGTGAACGATCTGTTCATGCCGGTGCTCAGCTTGATTACCGGCAGCCTGGATTTTACCAAAATGTTTATTGCTATGGACGGTAAGCAGTATGCTGATATTGAAGCTGCGAAGACGGCAGACGCAGCTACGTTTAATTACGGCGCGTTTTTGACCAATTTCATCGATTTTCTGCTCATCGCGCTCAGCGTATTTTTGTTTGTGAAGCTGGTCAATAAGCTGCGTTTGAAAAAGGCGGAAGCCCCTGCCGCAGTTCCAGAACCGCGAAAGTGCCCGTACTGCAGAAGCGGGATAGCGGAGGATGCGACCCGCTGCCCGCACTGTACTTCCATGCTGGAGGAAACGAAATAATGCTGCGCGAATATCTCGAGAACGAGTTTTTGTACAAAGAGGATTGGAACTGCGCGGAGCATATGCTCATCGGCGCGGACCGTGTTTACGGCTTGAAGCTGGATCCGGAAGCGTATAAGCTTGCCGCGGGGTTTGGCGGCGGCATGGCTGTGGGCGATATCTGCGGCGCGCTTACGGGCGCGATCATGGCGCTCGGGATGCTCTTTGTCAGAGAACGTGCGCATGAGAGCGATAAAATTAAGACGCTCACCGCCGAGCTGATCGAGCGGTACCGGAATAGGATGAGCGAGGTGGACTGCATCCCGCTCAAGGAGCAATACCGCACGGAAGAAATCAAGTGCCGCGGCATCATATTGGAGGCGGCGTCGATATTGGATGACATCGTGGCGCGGGAGCTTCCGGAGGCCGCTTTCGTTGCAAAAGAGCGCGGCATCTGATATTCTATTTAGACGCGGCGGCCGAAAGGGCAGCATAATGGGAGGACATTTAGATCGCATGAGGAACGCTTTCGACGTATTGGAAGAGCGCGGCTTTATCAAGCAGGCGTCGCATCCCGAAGAGCTTCGGGAACTGATGGGCAAAGAACGCATCACGTTTTATATAGGCTTTGACCCCACGGCGGACAGTCTGCATGTGGGCCATTACGTGGCGCTGATGGCAATGGCGCATATGCAGCGCGCAGGCCACCGGCCTATCGCGCTTTTGGGCGGCGGCACCACCATGATCGGAGATCCTTCCGGCAAGACCGATATGCGCCGTATGATGACGCAGGAGGAAATTCAGTCTAACGCCCGCAAATTTCAGACCCAGATGTCCCGTCTGCTGGACTTTGGCGAAGGCAAAGCCATTATAAGGAACAACGCGGACTGGCTGCTGCCTTTAAATTTCCTGGAGTTCATGCGCGATATCGGCGTGCTGTTTTCCGTGAACCGCATGCTGGCGGCGGATTGCTATAAAAACCGCATGGAGCAGGGGCTTACGTACTTTGAAATGGGCTACATGCTGATGCAGAGCTACGACTTTCTGGTGCTCAACCGAACGGAAAACTGCGTGCTGCAGATGGGCGGGGACGACCAGTGGAGCAACATTTTAGCTGGCGCGGACCTCATACGCCGCAAGGAGCAAAGGCCCGCCTACGCGCTGACCTGCACGCTTTTGACCACCAGCGACGGCCGCAAAATGGGTAAGACCGAAAAAGGCGCGCTCTGGCTGGATAAGGAGAAGTGCCCTGTATTCGATTTTTATCAATATTGGCGCAACGTGGACGACGCGGACGTGGAACGCTGCCTTGCGCTTTTAACATTTCTGCCCATGGATGAAGTGCGCCGCTTGGGTGCGCTCAAAGACAGCGCCATCAACGAGGCCAAGCGCGTACTTGCGTTTGAATTGACGAAGCAGGTGCATGGGGAAGAGGAAGCGCAAAAGGCCATGGATGCCGCGGAAGCGCTGTTTTCCGGTGGAGGCGACATTACCCACATGCCCACCGTCTCGCTTTCGGCGGCGGAGGCGGAGGAAACAGGCCTTAGGGTAGTTGACCTCCTGGTGAAGGGCAACCTTGCAAAATCCAAGGGCGACGCGCGCAGGCTCATTGAAAGCGGCGCGGTGTTTATTGGCGACGATAAGGTGGAGGACGTGTATTGCGCCCTGCCTCCCGAGAGCGTGCAGGGGGACGGCGTGATACTGAAAAAAGGCAAGAAGGGCTTCTGCCGCGTGCGGCTGGGCTGATGCGCGCATACCGCACGGTGCAAAAAGAAGCGGAAATAGAGCTGGTGATCCAAAAATCCCGCTTTATCGGCCGCTGCTTTCCCGTAACGCGGGAGGACGAAGCGCTTTCTAAGCTTGCGGAGCTTCGAAAGCGGCATTGGGACGCCACCCACAACTGCTTTGCCTATTGCATCGGCGTGGACGCTTCGGCTGCCCGCTTTGGCGACGATGGTGAGCCCGCGGGTACCGCCGGGCTTCCCATGATGGAGGCCATCCGCCAGAAAGGGCTGGTGGACGTACTGTGCGTGGTCACGCGGTATTTCGGCGGCGTGCTGCTGGGTGCGGGCGGGCTGGTGCGGGCCTATTCCAAAGCGGCGTCCATGAGCATGGAGGCCGCGGGCGTCGTGGAAATGCGCCCTTGCGTGAAGTTTTTGATTAAGACCGACTATTCCCGCTTTGCCGTAATAGAGCCGATTTTGCACAAAGATGGGAATGTAAAGGACGTCCGCTACGCGGAGGACGTGGAGGCGGATCTGATGGTGCCCGAAAAGGAAGCCGCGGCGTTCATTCGGCTTTTGATCGAAAAAACGGATGGCCGCGTGCACCCGCAGGAAACCGGAAGGGCATATGGCGCGTTTATCATTTAGCTGGATCGCGCCGACCTGAACAGCTGATATTCCCGGCCAGCCGGGAGCAAATTTAAAGACAGCGGAGGGATCGTATGGAAATCACCGTCAACAGGACCACGGCTCCAAAGAATAAGCCGCAGGATGAAACAGCGCTCGGGTTTGGCAAGCTCTTTTCGGACCATATGTTCATTATGGAGTATGAAAACGGAAAAGGGTGGCACGACGCGCGCATACAGCCCTACCAGAAGCTGCAGATCGACCCTGCAAGCCCCGTGCTGCATTATTCCCAGGAGATATTTGAGGGCCTGAAAGCCTACCGCTCCAAGAAGGACGATATCCTTCTGTTCCGCGCGCGGGACAACGCACGGCGTTTGAACAAAAGCGCGGAAAGAATGTGCATGCCGCAGATCGATGTGGAGGACAATTATCAGGCCATGGCGGCGCTTGTGGATGTGGAGCGGGATTGGGTGCCCCGCGCTCCCGGCGCGACGCTGTATTTGCGCCCCACGCTGATTGCCGACGGCTCGGCGCTTGGCGTGCACAGGGCGGAGCGTTTCCTTTATTACATCATTTGTTCGCCCTCCGGCGCATATTATGCTTCGGGTCTTGCGCCGATCCGCATCTATGTGGAGGACAATTACGTCAGGGCCGTCAAGGGCGGCACCGGGTATGCCAAGACCGGCGGCAACTATGCCGCGAGCCTCAAGGCGGCGGAAGAAGCTTCCGCGCGCGGGTACGGCCAGGTGCTCTGGCTGGACGGCGTGGAGCGCAAGTATGTGGAAGAGGTGGGCGCCATGAACATGATGTTCTTAATCGGCGACACCATCTGCACGGCTCCCGTGGAAGGCAGCATACTCGACGGCATTACCCGCAAATCGATCCTTACGCTCGCGGAGGAACTGGGCTTTCAGGTCGAGGAGCGCAAAATCGCGATATCCGAGCTGATGGAGGCGGGGGAGAGCGGCGAACTTAAGGAGGCGTTCGGCACCGGAACGGCCGCGGTGATTTCCCCGGTCGGCGAGCTCCATTACAAGGGCAAGAGCGTCGTCATTAACGACGGCAGAACCGGCAGCGTGACGCAGAAGCTTTACGATACGCTTACCGGTTTGCAGCTGGGCGATATTGAGGATACGCACGGCTGGGTCACACGCGTATAAGATGCATGATTTGTGGTAGTATCGTATTGAAGATACGTATATACGCCAAAGACCGCAAAAGGAGATACCGTTCCATGAAAAAAATTGTTTCCGCGCTGAGCGTGTTGATATTGCTTCTGTTGCTTGCGCCAGCGGCGCTTGCGGCCACCGTACAGGTTACAACGGAGCCTGCGCAGATTACCTCTGCGGGGACGATTTCCGCGAGGTTTTCCGTGGTGAACGATTCCGCCTATGAAATGCGGAACATCAACATTACCGGGAACGGATTATCCGGCAGCAGCCAGCTGTCCAGCCAGGTGGTGCCGCCCAACGGCAAGCTGAACTTTACACTCAGCAGCATCGAAGTTGCCGAGGATATGCTGGGACAGACCATTACCTATACGCTTACCTGGACGGAAAACGGCGCCACAAAATCTAAGGACATCCCCATCACATTGGGTGCGCCGCCCGCTGCCGAAATGACGGCGACGCGCACGGCCAGCAAGCCCTCTGGCAAATCCGGCGAAAAGGTTACATTGACCTATACCCTCAACAACCCTGGAACCGCGGAAATGACGGGTGTCACAATCAAAGACTCTGCGGCGGGCACAACGCCTGTCGCAAGCAACCTGACCATTGCGCCGGGGACGTCAAAGACCGCGACATACGAGCTGACTTTGGGCAGCCAGAACGCTGTCAGCCAGCCGTCCATCACCTATCAGCTCAACGGCGAAGGCAAGACGCTCAACATTGACCCGCTCACCATCACCGTGGTGAACATCCAGTTGGACCTGACCGTGACCCAAAGCGAACCCTCCCCGGAGGGCGTGGTGTTTACCCTTGCATTCAAAAATAGCGGCAACCAGGCCATCAACAATATCACGGTCAAGGATGAACTGGGTAACTCCGTCAACCCCGAAGCTTTTTCGCTGGAAGGGGGGAAGGAGCAGACGCTTACCTATACCGTTATGACGACGGAGTTGCGGAACGTATCCTTTGTGGTAACGGGCACCGACGCTTCCGGCCAGCCGTATGAGAACAGGACCACAAGCTACGAAGTCTGGCCGCCTGCGAGCCCGGGCCAGGTTTCGCTTTCGCTTTCCGCTACCGTGCTCCAGCCGCTTACCGACAGCGGGCGCATGAAGGTGCGCTTTACCATACAAAACAACTCCAATGTGGATCTGGTAAACGCGCTCATATCCGAAGCGGAGTTTGGCAACATCGAGCCGATGGATATCCTGCCTTTGGGCGAAACCACGGTGGATAAGGAGCTTCTCGTCAGCGCGCCGCGCGAGCTTGCGTTTACCCTCACCGCGTCCGATCCTTCCGGCGTGGAGCATACGTATGAGGCAAAGCTCATGGCAGACTATGTCTCTTTGGCTTCGCCCACTCCCGCAGCCAGCCCCGCAGGGGAGGAAGAACCGGCAAGTGCCGGCGGCATGAGCGGCACGCTGGTGACCGTACTCATCGTGCTCGCCGCGCTGATGGCGGTAGCTGGTATTGCGCTCCTGGCGCTCTCCATATACGAGCGCAAGCGCAACGCCACATTGGAGGAAGAGGAGCCGGATGAACTGCCTCGCGCACGCAACGCCGCGCAGGCGCGCGTAAGCGCCGCCGAACGCGAGGCGCAATCCCAGCCCTATCCGCCGGAACAGAATACGGGCAGGGCTTCCCGATTTGCGCAGCCGCAGAGGGAGCAAGAGGAATTTTCCGCACAGACCCGTGCCATTCCAGTGGAGCGGAATGCGGAGAGGCCGGTATACCAGCCCGCGCCTTCCCGCACGCCCGTACAGCCGCAGGAAAGAGGACCCTATACGCAGGAGCGCACGTACCAGCAACAGGAACGCGCGTCGGTTCCGCCGCTGGAAAGGGCGCCTTATCAGCCGCGGGTCCCACAGCAGCCGGTGCGCCGCGTGGAGCCGGAGCCCGAGCAGAGGCCGCCCCAGGCCTCGCCGGAAATCCGCAACCGGGTGCACAGGGTACGCAATACGGACGAGAAATAGGCGCCTCTCTTTGAAAAGGGGTGCAGGAACCGCAATTCATCATGATATAATAGCGGAGGAGGCTATCCGCATTATGCATTTCAATGCATAATGCAAGGATGTTTCGCCTACGGCGAAACCCCGGGGTTCTAAAAAGGCGTCACTGGCGCCTTTTTTGCCCTTTAGGGCACCGAACCCGCTGTCTCACGAAATACATTTAAATATTTATGCATCGTATGAATTTCGTGAGACAGCCCCCGCTATTGCACACAAAGGAAAGAGGATGGTTATGCGCACATTTTCCGGCCTCACGGAGGATACTTATCGTTTTTTCTGGGAGATCGCGTTCAACAACGAGCGTTCCTTCTTTGAAGAAAACCGCAAGCGGTACGAAAAAAGCGTAAAGGAACCCATGCTCGCGCTGGCGGACGCGTTGGGGGAAGTTGCGCTGGAGGTGGACCCGAGCTTTAACGTGCGGCCGTCCGCCGTGGTATCGCGTATCCGCAGGGATACCCGCTACACCAAGGATAAATCCATGTACCGGGACCATGCGTTCCTTTCCTTTAAGTATCCGGGTGCCGCTACGGGCGAGAGCTTTGTGCTCTACGCGGAGTTTGAGCGTACGGCTTACGGATACGGCATGGGCATGTATTATCCGCTGTCGCAGTTCATGGCGGACGCAAGACGCCGCATGCTCGCCCGTCCGCAGAAGTTTTTGGAGATCGTCAACAATCCCGCATTTGCGTCGCGGTTTTCTTGGCAGGGAGAGGAGTTTAAAAGGCCGCGGTTTTCGGACGCGCCGGAGGAACTCCGCCCTTGGCTCAACAAGCGCAGCCTGTCCTTCTGCTTCTCCTCCAAGGAACTCAAAAATACCATGAAGCCGGAGCTGGTGGATGAAATCAATGAGGGCTTTCTGCTGCTGAAGCCGCTGTACCGGCTCCTGCTGGGGCTGGACGAAAAGTAAATACCAACACAAAAAGGAACGGCTCGCCGTTCCTCAGATCGTCGATAAACCCCGGCATTTGTCATTCTGAGCCGCAGGCGAAGAATCTGGCTCCCGCTATAAACCCTAATATAGTCGCTTCGAGATCCTTCGCTTTGCTCAGGATGACGATAGAGAGGCTTTGTTGATAAGAAAGGAACGGCGTGCCGTTCCTTTTTATAATCAGAAAATTACGATCTCACATCATAGATCGTTACCGTATCGTTCTCGTATGCCACGGGGAACTGCGAAAAGAACTCTTCGTTCACCGCATACGAATAACGCTCGTAACTGCTCAAAAATACATAATCGATGCCGTAGGTTTGACGTAACGCGTCAAAGCATGTTTCCGGCTGCTCAAACAGCAGCCTTACCTGCTGTTCCCGCGTTTGGTAATCGAGCCCGTGGTAATAGAGGTACGAGCCTGTGCCGCAGAGTATGTTCCTTCCGGTGAGGGAGGAGACGGCGTTGTTGTGGTTGGTGGCCGTCAAAAACAGCGCGTCGGGCGCGGCTTCCTCGTTGATGTAAGCCGCTGTCGCCGCTTCATCGGTGCTGAACTGCTCGTAATCGCTGATCGTTTCGCGCACAAGCGTCAGCGTGCCGGAAAGGAACAGGGCGCACAGCGTGAGGAATGCAAGATACCGCCTGCCCGCAAAGCCGCTCAATTGTCTGTACAGATCGACAAGCAGCTTTCCCACAATGCCGCAGGTGAACGCGAACCAGACGAACAACAGCTTGTTGTTGTCGTACGGGTTGGGCTGAAATAATATGAATTCCGAAAAGAACCAGATCAATACGGCCCCGCCGTAGAATACCTTTTCCTCCTTGGGCAGCCGGAAAAACGCCATGGGCAGCAGCAGGAAGAGAAGCCCGAGATTTTTGACGTAGAACCACAGGTAGGAATCCGTTTCGTTGCCCCAGTTGAAATGCGGCTGCAAAAAATCCCCGGATTGCCGGAACGTGAACAAAATAAGCTGCGGCAGCGCCAGAACCAAAGCGATCAGTCCGTACCTGACCCAGCCCAGCAAAATTGCTTTTTTCTGCCGGGAGATGAACGCGTACAGCACATACACCACGCTGACCATGCCAAGCGCAAGGAACGAATGCGTATGGACAAGCGGCATGCAGCCCGCGATGATTCCCAGCGGTACAAACAGCTTCGGTTCGTGCTCAAACGCCGCCCGCCGGAGCAAATACAGGGCGGGGAACAGCAACGCCCAGCCAAACAGCGTGGCGCGCTGTGGGATCAGCATATCCGCGATCGGGTTGACCCACCTTAGCCCGATATCCGGCAAGTTGGTCGGCGTATTGTAAAAACCGGTGAATATACGGGTGAACGCCTCCGGGTTTGTTTTCCAGAGGTCAAAGAAATACCAGAACCCAAAGCCCCCGCCCAGGAAAAACAGAAGCGTGGAGAATACCGCAGTGCCGGTCTTTTTCTGCCACTGCAAAAAGAAGCAGTAGACGCCCAGGAGTACCAGCGCGTAGGCAAGCAGCGCGGGCAGCAGCATGGAAACGCGCAGCGACGCGCCTAAGCTATAAAACGTGGCGCTCACACTGTCGCACAGGAATGGATAGCCGACCGCCGTGCCCGGGAATATGGAATACTGCGGCGGGAATGTTCCCTGCCTGGCTATGCTTGTCGCCAGGCCCAGGTGCAGCGGCAGATCCCCGAACGTGGATTGCCCGGAATGCAGCGCTCCTCCGACAGGCTGGAGTATGTGGGTGAAAAACAGGTACCCGCCCAATAAAAACAGCGGCAGCAGCGTCAACAGCGCCGGGCGAAGCTCGGCAGCCGTGACGGATGCGGCCGGTTTTTTTCTTCCTGCCAGGAAGGCGGCTACGCCTGCCGCGGCGCAGACAAGCAGCGCAAGGAGCTGGGCCAGAAGAGTAAACCCGAGCAAAAATCCAAACAGCGCGGGCAGCCACAACAAAAGCAGCAACGAGAAAACGCCCCCCATCCACCAGCGGAACAGTGGGCGTTCCGCAGCGAACAGGGCGCGTGCAATGAGTTGGCCTGCGGCAAGATATGCGCACAGGTAAAGGAGCGAAAGCATGTCGAAAATCATAAAATCAATCCGGTATCCCGTCCCCGTCGACGTCCGCAAAAGAGTGATTGGGGATCGCATCGCCATTCTGCATCAGTCCGGCGGCGCCGTATATCTCACGCCCGGTCAGGCCCTTTTCCCCACGTTCCTTTTCGATGATGCGGCTCAGGAATTTTCTTACCGCCTCGGGCTTCGCGATATTTTTGATTTCCAGGGTTTCGTGCGTCTGGTCGGCGCTGTAGAGCGTGATGGTGCCCACGCCGAATATCTTTTGTCCCAGCGTGCGCACAAGCTTGATATCCAGAATACGATACAGGAGGATTTCGTTGGTTTCGGTGCGGAATAATCCTTTGCGCATGGTGAAGCGGTCTTTGTCCACTTCATAGACGGTGAAACTCAGCGGCATGCCCAATATGCGCTTGCGGTCGTGCCAAAGGGGCTTTTCATCCGCGACTTCGTCGAAAAACGGTTGCTTGGCCATCCAATTCACGCTCCAATCCGGCTGTTTACGGCTATTATACCATAGAAGCAAAGCGGGTGTGATATAATCCGCGCATGCGCGTTCGCCCGGAAGGCGAAAATCGCACGCGCATAAAAATAACTGGATAATAGCCGTTTTACGGCTATTATACTGCAAGCGGGTATCAACTGCAAACAGCTTGGGCATACATAATGGAGAACCGAATGCCCTTTAGGAGGAGGTGGGTTTCATGCAATGGTGGAAACAAAACGGGAAACTGTTGCTTTATATGGCGCTTGTGCTCGCGTTTGGCGTATGGGGCGGCTTTACCATCCGGGATTTGCAGGTAAAAGCGATGCCCGAACCGACGCCTTTAGCAGAGCAGGTTGACAAAATGGGCGAACAGAGCATATTGCCGGATACGCTGGTGATCACAAAATATACGTTCCTGCTGTGCGGCGGGCATACCGAGCAGCGGCAGGAAACGGGCGGGCCCTTGGTGGGGCTCAACAAGGCGCAGATTGAGGAAAAGTATCCCGACGCGAAAGTGGTGGAACTGACCAACAAGCGGGCGGTGATAGAACGGGAACTGGACCGGTACTGCCCTAAGCATGTGGTGTTGTTCCTGGACGACAACAACAGGCTGACCATTTCCCAGACGGATGAAACAGACCTGGAAAAGGAGAATGTTACGACATTGAACTACGATATTTCTCACCTGCCCGAGGAGGAGCTTGCCAAGCTGGATGAAGGCCTGGTATTTGATAACCTGGAGGAGATCAACATCTACTTGGAAGGCCTTGAGCCGTAATCTTACGCTGCAGGTCCTGAGATCAGGAACGGACATTCGAAAATAAAAGTGCGTTTTTACGCGCTTTTTTTATGTACGGGGTTGCATAAGCAAGGGCGGGAAGGCTTGAACTTGATCATTCCTCCGGAACATGGTTTAATAACGCTAACCCGATCAGTTTTGCGGAAAGCGCTTCTTCGAATTCTATCCCGGCTGGGGCCGGTATATTCAGGATTACTATAGTTTCTATATGATGTGAAAGTCAGGAGAAATTATAATGAATATGACTTATGGGGCAGACCCTTGGTGGAAAATACTTTTTGACAGTAAAAAGACAAGAAATATCTTTGGCCAGGAACCCAATAATCAGGAATATGAACTGGGCGGCATTCCAAATTATGACCACTATCATCAGCAAACTGCCGATGATTTTCGAATAGATGGTATTACATGGAACGATCTGGAAATGGATAAGATTTTCAGGCGGATCAATTTGTGTGAAAGCTCCGTTGGCGAAGAATATTTATATAGCCTGCTCCATTATCCGTGCGCCGCGGATGATAAGCAGGAAGAACGGGAGGAACTCATACAATGGCTCGTCTCTCATCCGGAGGACCGCATACAGATACAGGATATCCTCTATCATTTGGGCAGATTAAGCTATAACGGGCTGCCTTTCTATTTGTTCCATGCAGACACGAAAAAACTGAAAAACAGAACCTTGTATTATGTTTTGGGGGCATTGCCGGCGATATTTGCCCTGGTAACGATTTTTAATGAACCGCTTGGAATCATTGGCTTGGTATTCAGCGTTTTGATTAATCTGATCGTATATCATGCGCAAAAGATATTTTTGGATGCTGAAATCCGCACGATGCATTATTTGCTGGCATTGCTTGCTTGCGCAAACCGGTTATTGAAATATGAAAAGCTTGATTGGAATCATAACGTAAAAAAAATCAAATTGGCGCTCCCTGCCTTCCGTAAAATTGGCGGATCGATCTCCGGGCTGATGCACAGGCAAATCGATATCATTGACGCGCTCATTCAATTCATTAAGGCGCTTTTCATGTGGGATATCATTCAATATGATAAGGTAATACGCATCGTCGCAAGACATTCGTCCGAATTAAATGAAATTTATCAAGGCGTAGCGGAACTTGACGTATCCCACAGCATCGCATCGTTCCGGCATAGTCTGCCTTTGTTCTGTACCGCACAGTATACCGAAGAAAATAAGATCATTTTTGAAGATTTATATCATCCTTTATTGAAAAACGCCGTGCAAAACAGCGGAGAGATCTCAAGAAACAGCATTATAACCGGTTCGAATGCGTCCGGAAAGTCGACTTTTTTAAAATCGTTGGCAGTGAATGCGATATTGGCTATGACAATTCACACCTGCTGCGCAACGAAATTTGTTCTAAGAAGATCCCCGGTTTTAACCTCTATGGCGTTAAGGGATAATATTGTTTCCGGTGAAAGCTACTTTATCACGGAAATAAAATCGTTAAAACGGATTTTGGAGCGGATACGCACAGGTCCCTGCATTTGCTTCATTGATGAAATATTGCGTGGAACAAATACATATGAACGCATTGCAGCCTCCATTGCCGTATTAAAAAATATGGACAAGCATTCGGATAATTGCTTGTGCGTGATTGCAACGCATGACTTGGAATTAACTGTAGAATTGCAATCCTCATTCGACAACCTTCATTTCAGTGAAATATTTGAAGATAATAAAGTGGATTTCGACTATAAGCTTAAAAATGGCCCGGCCCGAACGATGAATGCAATATTGTTGTTGGAAGCCTTGGGTTTTGACCCTGAGATCATCGAAGCTGCCAGGAGCAATTACGCAAGAATTCAAAACAAATACTGATATTATAAAGGTGCTTTTTAAAAAGAATGTGGCAGGGCCGATTTTATTTTAGCATCACTAGGGCGGGTTCAAAAAGCTCGTCCACTGTTGTTCCGAGTATGTTTGCCAGCTTAAACGCCAGCAGCAGAGTAGGATCATATTTGTCGTTTTCAATCGCATTTATTGTTTGCCTTGTAACGCCTAACGCCGTAGCCAAATCTTCCTGCCTATAATTTTTTTCTTTACGCAGTTCTCTTATGCTATTCTTCATAATTCTTAACGGCCAATAGTAACATACAGAATTGCGCCAAACACAATGAGCAAAAATATTACACCCACAGAAATTAAAATTCGTTTTTTACCACTGTCATCGTTAACCTTCAGCTTCCCAATACTCGTAACAGAAAAGTAAACCAGAAACTGTAGTACGAACAAAATCGAAGGAAGCGACATTTCCTGGTTTTTAAAATAGTTATACCCGCCCCATAGAGCGAGGGAGAATACCATAAAGGCCCAACTCCATTTAATTCCTTCCTGATTGATCTTTAATTCCATTTCATCCATTTTCCGCATAATAGGCCCCCATAGTGTCAAAAGTATTTTACATTTTGAGAGTACTATTTACCCCGAAGAATGTCAAGAGTTTTTTACATTTTTAAATATTAAAGGCGCTTTTTCTAAATGGGCGCAATACATGTCTTTTTTAGTATTATGCGGGCCGCAGTTCATCTGTGGATTGATTGCGATTGCCCAGTTGCGCGGCCCCCAAAGAGGGCGTATACTGGAAAAAACGGCAAAGTGCCGTGCTGCCGGGGAGGGCAAGGACTATGACATTACGCGAACAGGCCGCCGCAGTAAAAGCAGCCTCCTATAAAATGCTGACGCTGTCCGCTCCCGTACGGGACGCGGCGTTAAACGCGATGGCGGAGGCGCTCGTTGCGAACACGGCTTCTATTTTAGAACAAAATGAATTGGACGTGGCCGCCGCCCGCGCAGCCGGAAAGCCGGAAGCCATGCTGGACCGGCTTCGTTTGGATGAAACGCGCATATTGGGCATGGCGGACGGCTTAAAAAAGGTGGCGGCCCTGCCCGATCCCATCGGCGGGGAGGATTTTATCATAAAGCGCCCCAACGGCCTCGCCATAGGCAAGCGGCGCGTGCCGCTCGGCGTGATCGGCATCATATACGAGGCGCGCCCGAATGTCACCTCGGATGCGGTGGGCTTATGCGTCAAATCCGGCAACGCCGTGCTGCTGCGCGGCGGCTCGGAGGCCATACGCTCCAACTCCGCCGTGACGGACGCCATTGCCCGCGCGGCATATGCGGCGGGGCTGCCCGAAGGCTGCATCCAGCTTGTGCGGGATACGTCCCGCGAAACGGCCACGGAGATGATGCGCTTAAACGGTTATCTTGACGTGCTCATTCCCCGCGGGGGGGCGGCGCTCATTCGGACGGTGGTGGAAAACGCCACGGTGCCGGTTATTGAAACGGGTTTGGGCAACTGCCACACATATATCGACGATACGGCGGATGTGGAGATGGCGAAAAACATCGCCTACAACGCCAAGGTTTCCCGCCCGGCGGTTTGCAATTCCATGGAAACGCTGCTGGTGCAAAAAGGCATGGCGGAGAGTAACCTAACGGAAATCGTCGCGTCCATGCAGGAGCGTGGCGTGGAATTAAGAGGCTGCCCGCGTGCCTGCGCGCTGCTTCCGGGCATCAAAGAGGCCACGGAGGAAGACTGGGCCACGGAATACGATGATTATATTCTGGCGCTCAAGGTTGTGGATACGCTGGACGAAGCGATCTCGCACATCAACCGGTACGGCACGCGGCACAGCGAGTGCATTGTCACGAATGATTATCTAAGCGCGGAGCGCTTTTTAAACGAAGTGGACGCCGCCGCGGTCTACGTGAACGCCTCCACGCGCTTTACGGACGGCGAGGAGTTCGGCTTTGGGGCGGAAATCGGCATCAGCACGCAAAAGCTGCATGCGCGCGGCCCCATGGGTCTCTTTGAACTGACCAGCGTCAAATACATTGTACGGGGGAACGGCCAGGTCCGTTAGCCGCTTATGCTGCACAAAAGATGGGGGAAAAGCAATTATGCGCGCGTTGCAAACAGACTGCTGCTGTCTGCGTGCGCGCTTATCTTGCTGCTTTGTTCCGGCTGTGCCATGTTCCTTAGGCCCGCGGCGACGCCCGCCCCCGTTTTAGCGGAGGAGCCGGAGACGCAACCGCAGGAAACGCCCGTTCCCGAGGAAGAAAACCCGCTCAATGTCTTTTTAAATGGATTTTATCAGGCGTACGCGCCCCTTGAAGACGCATTAAATGCGCTTTCAGAAGAGGACACTTCCGCAATCGACGAGGCGTTACTGCTGGAAAAACATATGCTGCGCCTGAAGCAGCTTTTTGACGCGCAAGCCAGACTTCTACAAAACCCAACCGATCATAATACTTGGGACGGCATACTTTTCGGCGGCGTGGAAGGCACAGGCAGCGTCACAAAAACCGCGGACGGCTGCACGTTTAGTTGCGTACTCAATGGAGCGGGCAACATCACGGGAAGTCTAAAGGGCGGCGTACTTGTTGCGGAATGGATGCAGTTGGAAGGCGCCATACGCAGCGGGACGATCATCAAAACGGATACGGGGTATGCCGCTTCCCTTGACTGGGGCGGGGAAGATATCCTGCTGCTGATTGAAGGCGATACGCTCTACTTTGGCGCAGGCGTGGCGATTGCGACAGGCTCCTCGCTGCTTCCCCATGAAGAATGGGCGGACTGGCGCCTGACAGACGGAAGGCTATCCGCTCCCGTGCCGATGGCGACATCTTCATCCATACAGGAGGATCTATAATGAACGCAATCATCATCGCCTATTCCAATACCGGCAACGCCGCGGCCTGCGCACGTGCGCTATCCGAGACGCTCGGCGTGCGGCTCTTTCTGCTGGAAGAAACGCGCAAGAGGCCCGAGAAGGATTTCTTTGTCGGCGGCATGCAGGCGGCCTTTCATCTGCGTTCTAAATTGAAGGCGCTGCCGGATGTAAAGGGCTCCGATATCCTCATAGTCGGCATGCCGGTATGGGCGGGCTCGACGCCGCCCGCCATCAACGCCCTGCTTCAGACTTTGGATTGCAAAGGGAAGACGGTATTTGCGTTCGCCACCAAGGCGGACCCTGCTTTGGAGGCGCCCCAAAAGCTCGTTGACCGGCTTACCAAGCTGGTTGAAAAGCGCGGGGGAACGCTCAAACGGGTGTTTGCCCTGCCGGCAGGTGGAAAGACGCTGGGGCAGGAGACGGCAAAAAAGCACGTGGCGTCCTGGGCGGCGGAAATACTCGCTTCACTGCCGCAGGAGGCCGCAAAGTAACTGCGTTTAAAGATAATCCAATCTTTACTTCGCTATGGTTATGACACCTATCTTTTGGGAATACTCGTGTAAGCAAGCGTACACAAGGAGGATTTCCCATGAGAAAGATTTGGAACCATTACGATCCGCTGGAGTTTAACCAGGGGGACGAAGAAAAAAACTATTCACAGGAAACCGGCCCGGTTCCCGCGCCTGCGCCCCGCAAGAAAAAACTGACGCAGCGCCTACAGGATTGGCTGTTCCGTGCGGAAGAGGAAGAAGGGGCGGAGCTGATACCGGAAATGCCCGCGCCCATGATGCAGCCGATGCCTGCAATGCCATCAACGAGGCGGGAGGACCGCGCGTACCGTGAACAGGTGCAGCGCGCTTTGGAGGATTGGAAAAAGGCTACGGCCTATTTTGAAAGCGTTTCGGACCCGGAACTGATAGATTATGCCGTCTACGGCATGGAGGCCGCGAAGAAGCGCTATATTTATCTTTTGCGCAATGCCGAACACAACATGCATGGCTAAGGCGCGGCGCACGGCATAGCCTGCCCCGCCCGTGCATATGCTTGGACGAAGGCATAGCAATGGTGGAGTGAGGGTATGGATATCGTAGGGATACTGTTGGCGTTTGCGGCGGGGCTTGTGGTGCTTTATGTGCTGGCCATGGTGCTGGTTGTGCCGCTCAAATGGATCGGCAAGCTCATATTCAGCAGCATCGTCGGGTTTGTGGTGCTCACGCTCATCAACCTCATTGGCGGTGCGCTGTTTGGTTTCACGTTACCGCTCAACGCCGTCAACGCCCTTGTTACCGGCATATTCGGCGTGCCCGGCGTGGTGCTGCTGGTCATTTTGAAATTATTTCTGTAAATTAAGTTTTACATATTTCATGGTTACTGTAGGGGACGCCGCCTCGGCGTCCCGCTTTTTGACACACAGAGGGGGACGGCAATCTGCCGTCCCCCTCTGCTTAGGAAGGATGGGGTTATTCCCCGTAGTAAGCTTTTCTGTAGATTTCCGCAAGCTCGCCAATCAGCGGGTAGCGCGGGTTCGCGGTGGTGCACTGGTCCTCAAACGCGCGCTCGGCAAGGGCGGGAACCTTGGAGATGAACTCGGCTTCGTCCACGCCGCAGTCCTTGATGGAAAGCGGCATATTCATCTTCCTCATCAGGTTTTTAATTTCCTCGATGAGGCTTTTAATCTGTTCCGCTTCGGTCGTGCCGGGGAAGCCTAAGTAGCGCGCGATCTGCGCATAGCGGTAATCCGCCACAAACTTGCCGTACTTGGGGAACGCGGCAAACTTGGTGGGCTTCTGCGCGTTGTAGGCGATGACGTGCGGCAGCAGCACCGCGTTTGCGCGGCCGTGCGGGATATGGAACTCGCCGCCGAGCTTATGCGCGAGCGAATGGTTGATGCCTAAAAACGCGTTGGTGAACGCCATGCCCGCGATGCAGGAGGCGTTGTGCATCTTTTCGCGCGCCACGGTATCATTGGGGTCGCTGTAGGAGCGGTAGAGGTACTTGAACACCAGCTCGATGGCCTTTATGGCGAGGCCGTTCGTATAGTCGGAGGCGAGTATGGATACATATGCCTCGATCGCGTGGGTCAGTACGTCCATGCCGGTATCGGCGACGATGGACTTGGGGAGGGTGCGCACAAACTGCGGGTCTATAATCGCCACATCGGGCGTGAGCTCATAATCCGCCAGCGGGTATTTCACATTGCCGTTCGCCTTGTCCGTAATGACGGAGAAGGAGGTTACCTCGGAGCCCGTGCCGGATGTGGTGGGGATGGCCACCATCTGCGCCTTCTTGCCCAGGTTGGGGAAGTGGAAGGCGCGCTTTCTAATATCCAGGAACCGGAGCCGCAGGCCATCAAAGGACGTATCCGGGTATTCGTAGAACAGCCACATGCCCTTTGCCGCGTCTATGGCGGAGCCGCCGCCCAGCGCGATAATGACGTCCGGCTGGAACACGTTCATTGCCTTAACGCCGCGCATGATGGTATCCACGGAAGGGTCGGGCTCGACTTCGGAGAAGATTTCGCTGTGGCAGTAAACCTGACGCTTGCGCAGGTAATAGAGCACCTTATTTACATAGCCAAGCTGCACCATCATAGGATCGGTCACGATGAACGCCCGGCTGATGTTGGGCATGTGCTCCAGATATTGTACGGAGTTTTCTTCAAAGTAAATCTTGGGCGGTATTTTGAACCATTGCATATTCACTTTCCTCTGCGCGATGCGTTTTTTGTTGATGAGGTTGACGGAGGACACGTTGGAGGTCGTGGAATTGCGCCCGAACGAACCGCATCCAAGCGTCAGCGACGGCGTGTTGGTGTTGTACAAATCGCCGATCGCGCCGTGCGAGGAAGGGGAGTTCGCAATCACGCGGCCGACCTTCATGGCCTCGCCGTAAGCCTTGCAAAGCGCTTCGTCGTTGGAGTGGATGACGGCGGAATGGCCAAGGCCGCCCAGCTCCAGCATATTCTGCGCATACGCAAAGCCCTGTTTGTCGTTTTCAACAACAAAGTAAGCAAGTACGGGGGAAAGCTTTTCTAAAGAGAGCGGGTATTCGCGGGAGGGATGGGGGAGCTTCGCAAGCAAAATCTTCGTATCCGCGGGTACGGTTACCCCTGCCTGCTCTGCGATCCAGGCCGCGGGTTTGCCGACCACGGCGGGGTTGACCGCCAGCTTTTCCACGTTGATGACGTATTTCGTTACCTTATCCGTCTCCTCCTCGTTGAGGAAATAGCAGGAATACTTCTTCATGGTCTCTTCAAACTGTGCGGCAATTGCGCGGTCCACGATCACCGCCTGCTCGGAGGCGCAGATCATGCCGTTGTCGAACGTCTTGGAGAGGATGAGGTCGTTGCAGGCGCGCTCCACATCCACGTTTTTGTTGATGTAGCAGGGCACGTTGCCGGGGCCCACGCCAAGCGCGGGTTTGCCCGCGCTGTAGGCGGAGCGCACCATGGCCGAGCCGCCGGTTGCAAGGATCAGCGCCACGCCGGGGTGGTTCATCAGTGCGTTGGTCGCCTCGATGGAGGGTATTTCCACCCACTGGATGCAATTTTTCGGCGCGCCCGCCTTTATGGCGGCGTCCCGCACGATGCGCGCGGCTTCGCTCGAACATTTCTGCGCGGAGGGGTGGAACGCGAATATGATGGGGTTGCGGGTCTTGGCGGAAATCAGGCATTTAAACAGCGTGGTGGAGGTGGGGTTTGTCACGGGGGTAACGCCCGCGATCACGCCCACAGGCTCCGCGACTTCCACATAGCCTTCCAGCTCGTTTTCCGCTACGACGCCTACGGTCTTTTCGTTCTTGATGCTGTGGTAGATGTATTCGGTTGCGAACATGTTCTTGATGACTTTGTCTTCCACCACGCCGCGGCCGGTTTCCTCAACGGCGAGCTTCGCCAAAGTGAGGTGGTTGTCAAGCCCCGCAAGCGTCATGGCGTGCACAATGGTATCGATTTGTTCCTGGTCAAGCTGCATGTACGCTTCCAGGGCGCCTTCGGCCTTCTTGACGAGCGCGTCGATCATGCCGGTAATGTCCGGCTTTTGATCCTTTTCCTTGAGCTTTTCCATACTCCAAACTCCTTTTTTAAATTGAAATATATAGCAAGGGTTGCCGCGTTGGCGGCTTTCCTTATGCTTGCCGGTTCGGCCAGATATAATCGTTAATTATCTGACAAAGTCAGCATAACACTTTGATAAATTTATGTCAATATGAATGTTGAATATTTTTTATACGGTAAAGTACGGATTTGCAACCTCATGGGGTCCGGGTGTATGCTGATATAGGGAAAATATGTGCAAGGAGCGATGTGTTATGAAAGTGACCGCGATCAGCGGAAGCCCCCGCAAAACCGGGAACACGGCGGCCCTGCTGCGGCAGGCGCTTAGCGGTGCGCAATCCGAGGGCGCAGACACAAGCCTGACGCACCTGTATGATATCACTTATCAGGGATGTGCCAGCTGTTTTGCGTGCAAAAGGAAAGGGAACGCCTGCAATGGGCTCTGCGCCGTGCGGGACGGGCTGCGCCCGGTGCTGGAAGCGGCGCTTTCGAGCGACGTGTTGTTGCTGGGTGCGCCGGTTTATTTTTCTGACGTCACGGGGGAAATGCGGTCTTTTCTGGAGCGTTTGGTTTTTCCAAATCTCTCCTATAACGATGGGGAGCGCTCCCTGTTCCGCGGGAATATGAAAATCGGCCTGATTTGTACCATGAACGTGCCACAGGAGATGGTAGGCCGCATCGGCTATGACAAAACGTTTGAGAAATATCAGGGGCTGCTGCGCATCCTGGGGGAATCGGAGGTCTTGTTTTCCTGCGATACCTGGCAGTTTTCGGATTATTCGCTGTATGAGGCGTCCCGCTTTGACGCCGCGCACAAGCTCCGGGTGAGAGAGGCGCAGTTTCCAAGGGATTGCGCGGATGCGTACGGGCTGGGCAAACGGCTTGCAGGGAGTGCGGCAGTAAATAAGAAATAGGACGGAGGTACAATTTGGATAGTATACTTGAACAAAAAGAATCGTTTGCCATACCCGGTGTGGGCGGAATAGTCATAAGAGAGTTTTCCGGAGAACCCCATATCCTGATGCAGGTAAGATGGAAAGAGGATGCGCCGTCTGAACGCGGGCTTCTTGAAATTCCTGCAGGAAAGATCCGCGTATTTGAAAGTTTATTTGACACGCTCAGAAGGGAAATTAGGGAAGAAACCGGGCTTGTCGTGACAGAAATTTTGGGGGAGGATGGTTCCCCGGTCTATGAGGCGGGCGAATACCGGGTTATCAACTTCATGCCGTTTTCCTGTGCGCAGAACCTGGCGGGGAAATATCCCATCATGGTATTCGTATTCCTCTGCCATGTGAAGGGAGAGCTGCTGCCATATTCCGACGAGGCGAAAAATTACCAATGGATCTCCGTAAGCAAGCTGAAAACCATGCTCAGGGAACCTGGGCGGCTATACCCCATGCATGTGGAAACGCTGCATAAATATTTATTGAGCTTGGAAGACACAATGTGAAGAACAAAGGCGCGGCATAACCGCGCCTTAGATTATCCGTATATTGGATTGCTAAACGCCGGAAGCAAACGGCCGGTTCAATCCCTGCTCAAATACTCCGTTGTCGCGCCAGAACTTGTGCCAAAAGAGATGGTTGATACCGGTGCGGTTAAAAAACTCATACAACTTCGCTTTGTGATGAGGGATCTCGTACATGCCCGCCAGCAGCGCGGCGGTTTCTTTGTGAAACTGCCCGAACTGTGAATAATGTGCGCCCAACGCTTGCAGGCGCTGAAATAGTTTTTTTGTGATGAACGCCGGCATCATAGCGACCCCGGCGGCATCCCCTTTGGTGATCACCCCAAGATTCTCATAGCCCAGGCGGTCGGCAAAAGCATTCAGGTAGCGCACCAAAAATCGGGCCTGCGCGCCTTCGATATAGCCCGCCTGAACCACAAAACCGATTTTTTGTCCTGTCTTGGCCGGTTTCATCTGTTCAAACAATTTCATCACGATACCCGGCATGGCATGGACGTACAGCGGCATGAAAATCAGCAGCGTTTCCGCCTGGGCGGCGCTTTCCAACAGGGCGTTTTCCGGTTCGTTCGCGGCATACCGTACCGGATACTCCTGCCCCGCCCCCAAAATGAACTGCCGGATAAACACCTCCGTATTTCCGCTTTTCCCCCTGGGCGATCCGTTTATGATCAGTGTGCTCATATCGCCATCCCGCCTTGCACGTATTCGTCCGCCGGTTTGATAAGGATTCTTTTGACGTGGAACTGGTAGAACACCCGGGCCAGATATTCCTCATATAATTGCCGCGCTTCATGGCTGCTGAAAGTGCCCTGGTAGTATACCTCTATATCGGGGTAGCGGTCATAACGCGGGACATGCATCGACTCCCCGGTTTTATAGCTGGTGTAGGGCAAATAGTGCGGAATCATCCGGTCAAACAGAGTCTTCATCCGTCCGCTGACAAAATCGCAGGACACACCGGTGAATAACACCACCCTGTCGGCTTGTAAAAATGCCGCATAGAAATCATCTAAATCGTGAAATGCGCAGCGGCCCGGCGTTTTCTTCCAGCAAGACCAGCAGCCGGTACAATCACTGATCTCACGCGCGTTTAAATCCAGCACGAATGTGTTGTCCGGAATGTGGACACCGCCCGCTTCATAGATCACTACGGTTTTCATGTGGCGCCTCCGCGGAAAGATAGCTGGAAATAGCGTCTATCAGCACATCCAATGCCTGCTGCTTTCCTCTTTCGCTGAACATGGTGTTGGCGGCCACCAACCCAAGACAGTCCGTCAGCAGCGCCACCGCTTCCATTTTGTTTTTACCTACCTTGAGCAGCTTTAGGCTGCGCTCGAAATAATCGGCGGATTTTTTATTTTCCTTTGCGCGGTATTCGGGCGGCAGCTTGCGCAGCAGCGCTTCCAGATCGATAGGGGAAAGATGCAGGACCATGCTGTCCGGCGCAAGGAATACTTCGCGTAAAAATCTTTCCATCCGCTCCTTATCGCATAACTCCTGCGACATGATCGCTTCCATGCGCGCAAATAATTCTTCCTCGCTGCGTTTGAGCGCCTCATACAGGCCCGCTTCCTTTGACTGGTAGTAGGCATAAAACGCTCCTTTGCTGATACCTACCGCCGCCGCGATGCCATCCACCGTCACCCCTTTGATGCCCTTGTGCCGGATCAGCGCAATCGTATTTTGATAGATCGCCTCGCGCACCTGTTCTCGTTCCGCCTCCGATATGATCTTAGGCATTCAGTTCACCGCCTTTATTGACTATAAAATATAAAACTGGTCAATAAAAATATTATACCATATGGAATTGCTTGTCAATAGCTGGTGATTCAGCAAATGGCGGATATATAGAACATTGTCATCATCAAAAAATGCAGTTAAAAAACAAATCCCGCTTGCATTGCAAGCGGGACAACTTCTTTGATACTAAGACACATAGTGCCAAGTCCTTGCCGATATTTGCGAGTTCTTCAGGAAGCCTTTTCCGCTATCAGCTTTTCAAGCGTTGCGAGTTTGAGGCTGATACAGAATACGGCGATCGCCGCTACAAGCTCGGATACCGGCGGCAGGGTGGGCGCAATGCGGATATTGGTGTCCTTGGGGTCACGGCCGTAGGGATGCGTCGCGCCGGCAGCAGTCATGACCACGCCCGCCTCTTTGCACAGCGCAAGCGTACGCCTGGCGCAGCCGGGGAGCGAATCGAGGCTGATAAAGTATCCGCCCGTGGGCCTGTTCCAGTTCGCGATGCCCAA
>JAFABA010000186.1 GCA_023426265.1 Bacillota bacterium | reverse complement strand
AATGCAAAAGGATAACAGGTTTAAAATCAGAAGCGCACGCGAGTTTGGAATGCTGCTGCTCAAGGCTCGCACGTTTATCGCGCTGATCATTCTTGTGATCGTGTTCGCCGCGCTGGAGCCCAAGTTTATCTCTGTTGATAATATTAAGATCATCGGCAAGCATGTCGCGCGTTACGCCATACTCGCCATCGGCATGACCTATGTCATCGTGAGCGGGGGAATTGACCTGTCTGTAGGCTCGGTTGCGGGCTTGAGCGGCATGATTGCGGGTGGCCTGCTCGTCAAGGGCTTGGTAATTAAGGCGCTCAACGTGGCGCTGTATTTTAACGTTACGATCGTCGTGCTGATCGCGGTGGTTGTAGGCGCGTTCGTAGGGGTACTCACCGGGCTGCTTGTAAGCAAACTTAAGGTACCCGCATTTATTGCCACGCTGGGCACCATGTATATCGCCCGTGGCGTGGCGCTGTTGCTCAACCAGGGGGCGACATTCCCCAATCTGGTGGGAAACGAGGCGTACTTCAACACAGGTTTCCCATTCTTAGGCTCCGGCTCCATCCTGGGGTTGCCTGTTATCATCTGGTTCATGGCGCTGCTCGCACTCTTAGGCGCGTATGTGTTCAAAAAGACACCGCTGGGGTGGCATGTCTACGCGACAGGAGGCAACGAGAAAGCGGCGAAGCTTTCGGGTATCAGCGTTGATAAGATCAAGTTGTTTGTATACATTTTCTCCGCTGTCTGCGCAGCGCTCGCGGGTGTTTTTGCCGCCTCGGAGCTGGAAGCGGCGCACCCGGCAACGGGTGAATCGTGGGAAATGAACGCGATTGCAGCATCGGTGCTGGGCGGCACCTCCATGGCAGGCGGCCTCGGGACCATTGGCGGAACCATCGTCGGCGCGTTTGTTATTGGCGTACTTAACGACGGCATGATCATGCTCGGGCTGTCTTCCTTCTGGCAGATGGTTATCAAGGGCGTCGTCATCATCATTGCGGTCATCATCGACCAGACCCAGCGGGAATTCCAGCGTAAGCTTGCGCTTTCACGCAAAGATTGAGAACAAGAGGAGAGTATATGTTTAAATATGATGTAAAAATCGGCGTTGCGCCAACACGCCGCAATTTATTCAGCAAGGAAGAAGCTCTGCGGCTCAAAGCCGAAGTTTATCAGCGCCTGACACAGCTTGGTGTCCATTATATTGACATTGAGGACATCAACGGGGATGGTTTGCTGTTTGGCGAGGGCAGCGTGGAAAAAACCGTTGCCAAGTTTAAGCGGGAAGAGGTTGATGCGCTATTTTTGCCGCATGTCAATTTTGGCACGGAGGACTTCGTGGCGAAGGTGGCCGGCGCGCTGCGTAAGCCGGTGCTGCTTTACGGGCCGCGGGATGGCGCACCCACACCCGAGGGAATGCGACTGACCGACTCGCAATGCGGCCTGTTCGCTACCGGTAAGGTACTACGCAGGTTTCAGGTACCGTTCAATTACCTAACAAACTGCGCCGTCGGGGATGCCGCTTTCGAGCGCGGGATCTCTACCTTTACCGGCGTGGCAAACATGGTAAAGGAATTCAGGAGCCTTCGGATTCTCCAGATATCCACCCGCCCTGCCGACTTCTGGACCATGATGTGCAACGAGGGCGAGTTGCTTGAGCGCTTCGGCATCCAGATTTCACCCCTTGCAATGCCTGAATTGACGGCGCTTGTGAAACAGCTTGAGGCGGATAAGCCCGGGGAGGTACTCGAGGTTGTCGATCACATTCGCGCGAACATGGAAGTATGTATCCCGGCGGAAAAGGTCGTGACCATTGCGGCACTCAAATGCGCGATGTCAAAGCTGGCGCGTGAACGGGGCTGCAAGGCGATCGCTATCCAGTGCTGGAACGCGCTGCAGGGCGAGATCGGCATCATGCCCTGCGCTGCCAACGGTATGCTGACCGACGAGGGGCTTCCGGTCGTCTGCGAAACCGATATACACGGTGCCATTACGTCTGTAATCGCGCAATCTGCAAGCATGGGCCACTCGCCCACATTTTTTGCGGACTGGACGGTGCGCCATCCGGGAAATGATAACGGCGAGCTGTTGCAGCATTGCGGGCCGTTCCCCATTTCTCTCGCGGCTGGAAGCAAAAAACTAATCAATCCGTTCTGCTTCCCCGGGTTTCCGGGCGCGGTGGAGCAGGAAATCAAGAAGGGTGATTTGACCATTTTGCGCTTTGATGGCGACAACGGCAAATATTCGCTGCTCGCGGGCGGCGCGAAGGTGATTGACGGGCCGTGCAACAGCGGCTCCTACTGCTGGATTGCGGTGGAAAACTGGCCGCGGTTGGAGAGAAAACTGGTGGAAGGGCCGTATGTGCACCACTGCGTAGGTATTTATGAGGATTTGATCCCGGTGCTCTTTGAAGCGGAGCGGTATCTGGGCTTTGAAATGGATTTTTATGACTCCAACGCGCGGGAAAGGGCGCTTTCCTGGCTATTGGGAGAAGGAGTATAAGGTATGGGGAAGCTTATCCTTGCCGTTGACCAGAGTACGACGGCGACGAAAGCAATCCTGTTTGGTGAGCGGGCGGAGCTGGTCGGCCGATGTGATATAGCGCACCGTCAGCTTCACCCGCAGCCGGGCTGGGTGGAACATGATCCGCTGGAAATCTACGCCAACATGGTTGCGGCAATCCGTGGCGTACTGGCGCAAACCAACGCTTCCAGATGCGACGTCGCCGTGCTATCGATTACGAACCAACGCGAGACAACGCTTATCTGGGACAGTGACGGAAACCCCGTTTACAACGCTGTTGTCTGGCAATGC
This sequence comes from Bacillota bacterium, assembly GCA_023426265.1. Classification (GTDB taxonomy): domain Bacteria; phylum Bacillota; class Clostridia; order Christensenellales; family CAG-138; genus JAEYLA01. The sequence continues at coordinate 4,378 of JAFABA010000186.1, read as the reverse complement.
TGCCGGGCGAAGGACATTGTGAAACTGCCGCATATCGCCGCGCGGGCGGATGAGATCGAGCAGGCCACGGGCCTGAAACTTTCGCCCTATTTTTCAGCGGCGAAGGCACGCTGGATCCTTGACCAGGCACAGGCGCGAGGACCGCTGTTTTTTGGAACGATGGACAGCTGGCTTATTTACAAACTTTCGGGGCGGCATGCGACGGACTCGTCCAACGCGTCGCGCACGCAGCTGTATAACATCCATACGCTGCGTTGGGATGAACGGTTGCTTGAGTTGTTTGGTCTGCAATCTTTGCGGATGCCGCAGGTGCTTGACGCAGACGCTGTCTATGGTGAGACCACGGCGGAAGGACTCTTTGAAAAGCCGATTCCCATCGCGGGTGTGATGGGGGATGCTCACGGCGCGCTGTTCGGCCAGCATTGCTGGGAACGCGGCATGGGCAAGGCGACGCTGGGAACGGGCAGCTCGGTGATGGTCAACATCGGCAATATGCCGCTGCGTTCGGACAACGGGCTTGCGACTTCGGTTGCCTGGAGCATGTGCGGCCGCACCGAATACGTGCTGGAGGGCAACGTCATTTGCAGCGGCGATACGCTCAAGTGGCTGGCCGAGGAATTGGACATTTTACCCAGCGCGGACAAATCACTTGAATATGCCGGGAACGTTCCTTCATCTCAGGGGGTTTATCTCGTGCCGGCGTTTGCGGGACTTGGTGCGCCCCATTGGGACAGCGAGGCGCGCGCGTTGATCTGCGGGCTGTTCCGGGACGCGAACAAATACCATATTGTGCGGGCCGGGCTTGAATCTATCGCGTACCAAGCCAGGGACGTTGTGGACGCGATGAAGCGCGATGCGGCTATGACGCTTTCTGAACTGCGCGTGGACGGAGGGCCAACCTCAAATCCTCTGCTCATGCAATTTATGTCCGATATGCTTGGCACAGTTATCGTGAAAACGGAATTACAGGAGCTCTCCGCCCTGGGTGCCGCTTACGCGGGAGGGCTCGCCGCAGGCGTCTGGAAAAGTAGAAACGATATCGCCGCACTGCGCAGGGTAAGCGGCGAATACAGGCCGAGTATGCCGGCAGCTGAAGTCGAGACGCTCTACGCCGGCTGGACGGCGGCTGTACGGCTGGCGATGCGGGGAGACGGATTATAGCACATTAAGAAGGGCCTCGGCAGCGAAATAAATAGACAAAATGTATTCGAGTACAGGCGAAGTATGCTCAATCATGTGACCGCATGGGTCGGAACTTAAAACGTTGCTTCAATCATTTTCCAATCCATATGATATTGACCGCAGGATGAAGACTGCGGTCATTTCTATTGAACTCAATCCACCAGTTCTAGGCTGGCGCGCATACCATAGGCACTTTGAATTGTTCAATTTGTTTATACAGGAGGTGCTTCTATGTTGAACAGTATAACGATATTGTCAGTTTTTCGGAAATGCGTGCTATGCTTCGTGTCGGTAAGAATTCTGCATATAAACTGTTGTCAAGCAATCAAATTCAGGCCAAGCAGATATTAGGACTTTTAGAACTTCGCATTAGGACCTTGAAAACACTGAATATTGAGTGCGTTTTTATTCATGTAGAGGCGCTTAAAACGACCTCCATTGATATCAACGCAACGAGGGCTTCAAATACTAAAACGCCCTAAAATAAAGGGTTTTGGAACTATAGATACAATAAAAGCTACTCGAAACGAGCAGCTCCTATTGTATAAATATTGGTGCGGATGGTACTACAGCATTTACTCAAAAAAACCAGTAAAATCAAGGGTTTGTAGGCCGTCAAAAGCAGTATTTACTTCAAAATTCATGGTTTTAACTGCCTGAAATAAACAAACTGCGAAATTGGAACACATATTAGCACATATGAAAAAATTACGAGAAATGCTGCAAAGCACTGACATGACAACACTTTTCAGTGTAAAAAGGCCGTAGCCTACTCGTCAAATCTCATAGATTTGTTCAAATAGACTATGGTCATTCACCTATAGTTACTCCATTAGTCTAAACCAGTCTCTCACAGCTAAATTCAGTCTCAGAATCTCATCTTCTGCCAAGACGCTACAATGCGCTATGGGATTTCGTAGAGTGTTTAATGATGCCATGACTCTTTCAACGGCTTTTTTACTACTGAATATGCTTCCAAAAATATCAGATTATAGACATAGAGGGACTTAATGAAAAGTTTAAGTCCATGATTGGGGAGCAAATGGACATTCGGGAGAAGCTTAAACCCATTGAGCGGCGCTTGCCTGTTCTGAAAAAGCATATCGAGCAAGCCGACATTTACCTTAAATATAAGGGCAAAAAGGCATTGACAGATTCGGAGCAAACCCTGTTTACAGTGGCAAATAACCACCTCAAAGGCGTGATGAACGGCAAGACCACCCTGCCGATGAAAGCATGGAAAAAGGAATATGCCGAGTTAACCGCCAAGCGGCAAATGCTCAATCAGCGGTATGTTGCGCTTAAAGACGAGGTTAAAGAAGCCGAACAAATACGGAGAAGCGTCTATGACCTCATGCGGGAGGAAATGCGGAGGACGCAACCCGCGCAAAAGCATGATGTGGAACTGTAACCCGACCATTACGTCTATTCAGACTACCAATACTCGTAAGGTTGCGGCGTATTTTGCCAATACAGCGCGTTCTCGGCCATCATCGCGTACCACGGGTCGTTGCCACTGACCGTTGCCCTGTTCTCGGATGAGTAGAGAGAAAATGAGGGCCAGCCCTGCGATTCTATTTTTTGCAATGTGGCGTTCGCAATTCCAGCTGCGTCGATTTCATCCGGTTTGGCCTGTCCACGGATTTTGATGTACTCTTTGGAAAACGCCTCCGCCAGCTCCGTTGCTTTTGACTCGCTTAACCCCGCCGCCATCGCTTGACCTTTAATGTTCAGATTGTGCGTCTTAATAAAGGCCGTGTCGAGGTCGGCGCGATAACGGTCATAATGCTCCTGTGATATCTCCCCACTACTCAGCTTGCTGTCAAGCTGTCCCATGATCTCTTCATACCGTCGGGCGTAATCAATCATCTGATCGCCGCGTACACGGAAAACGATTGACAATGAACGTGCTTCCTTTTCGGCCTCGCTCATGGTTTTATTCTTCGAGTAATCAGGAATCCACCTGTTTATATCGCGGATATGTATATCCGCCGGGTCCCATGCAGGTTTCGGTGCATTGGGATCAATTTTAAGCGGAGTGAATTTCGCAAGCTCCGCCAAGTTCTTTTGGTGCTCTGGTGATGAGGGGGCAAATACTCTGTCTGGTGTGGTCACGTCAAACCGCGCGTCAAACAAGCCTTGACTCTTCAAGGTATTCCCTGCGGCTATCATTGCATTTTTCATAGAGCCTGCGCCACCCCGAACACGAAGATATTCCTCGTAAAATGACTTTGTCACATTCTTTAATTGGTCGGGACTCAGGCTCCGATCAAAGTGCAACAATCGCCCCTCAAACCCGCCACTTCGCATATTGACAAACGCTTCGTCCAGAGCTTGCATAAGCATATTGATCGTATCGTCATGGAAGCCTTGTTTTTTCAGGCTTTGGATATTGGCGCGGTGCTCTTCATAATGAGAAACCACATCTATCGGGTCGGTTCCACGTGGCTGGAAATCAACCTTCGCGGTCATGGTGTTGCCTTCGTAAACAAACGCGTATGAGCCCGCAAATTTTGTTTGTCCATCTAAATAGTAGGATAAATCCCTCTGTTCGTACACGTCGATAATTGGAGCTTCTTCAAACACAGCAGTTGCAGGATCATACTCCGCCAATCTTTGAGCCATCTTTGAATTTGGCGATTGCTCTATGATTGTTTGCGTGATCTTTTGAGCCACATCATATAGCTGATGGTCGGCTCCAATAAAATGCTCTGCCCCAATTTTTTCATTGACAAGTCCACTGCGATGCGCGTAATTTGGCAAGGCCGGTTCCTTGTCAAACCAGCCATAGCGCGGGTGGAAAAACTGTCCCTGTGAAAATGTAATGTTCATTTTGAATTGCCTCCTTGCCAACTATACATATCCCTATAATAGATAATTGTAATATTTGGCAATTTCTTTAGCGAAAACCCAATCCAAACTGGTAAAGGATGTACCTTTACCAGTTTGGATGTTATTTATCAGCTTATGACGCAATATATCCGCCATAGTGCCATGCGTCTCTATACGCATAGCCAGATGGGGCGATGCCTCCAGAAGGGCCACCGGACATGAGCAGGTAGCGTAAGTTCAGAGATTGGATCGGCAGATGGATCTTCAATCGATGAATAGGCTGCGAATGCTGAACCAGGAGCCAACATTACAAATGCGATGACGAGCGATAGAACGTTCCTCAATGTCTTTTTGTACATGGTAA
>JAFABA010000171.1 GCA_023426265.1 Bacillota bacterium | reverse complement strand
AATCAAGAAAAGAGGTTTCCATGCAATTCATAGACCGCGCAAAAATCATCATCAAATCCGGCGACGGCGGTGACGGCTGCGCCGCGTTCCACCGCGAAAAATACGTGGCCCAGGGGGGGCCTTCCGGCGGGGACGGCGGGCGCGGCGGGGATGTCATATTCGTGGCGGACGCAGGGCTGACGACGCTGATCGATTTTAAATTCAAGCGCCACTTCCGGGCGGAACGCGGGGAGAACGGCAAGGCGGAACTTTCCCGCGGGAAGGACGGCGAGCATCTTACGATCAAGGTGCCGGTGGGCACGGTGGTACGGGATGTGGAGACGGGCGCGGTCATCGCGGATATGAACAAGGCGGGGAAAATTAAGACGCTGTTGTTTGGCGGGCGCGGCGGCAAGGGCAACGCAAGGTTCGCCACACCCACGCGGCAGACGCCAAGGTTCGCTTCCCCGGGCGCAAAGACGGTGGAGCGCGAGGTGGAGCTGGAGTTGAAGACGATTGCGGACGTGGGCTTAATCGGCCTTCCCAACGTGGGCAAGTCCACGCTGCTTTCCGTACTGACGGCGGCCAAGCCCAAGATCGCGAACTACCACTTTACCACGCTGACCCCGAACCTTGGCGTGGTGCAGCGGTATGAAAAGAGCTTTGTGCTGGCGGATATCCCGGGGCTGATCGAGGGCGCGTCCGAGGGTGCGGGCCTGGGGCACGAGTTTTTGCGGCACATTGAGCGCACGCGCATGCTTATCCACGTGGTGGACGTCAGCGGCAGCGAGGGGCGCGACCCGGTGGAGGATTACGCGAGCATCCGCGCGGAGCTTGCGGCGTACAGCGATAAACTGATTTCCCTGCCCCAGATCGTGGCGGCGAACAAAATGGATATTACGGGTGCTACAGAAGGGCTTGAGATGCTCAAGGAGTATCTGGAACCCTTGGACGTCCCTGTCTACCCCATCTCCGCGGCGGCGCACCAGGGCCTGGAACAGCTCCTTGACGCCACAGTGCGGATGCTTAACGCTCTCCCCCCTGTTCTCGAATTCGAGGAAGAAGAGCTGGAGCTAAAGCCGCAGTATGAACCGGGCTTTGCGGTGACGCGCGAGGACGATGGCGCGTTTGTAGTGACAGGCGGGGATGTGGAAAAGATACTCGATACCACCGACCCGAACGACGAAACCTCCATGCGCCGCTTCCAGCAGCTTTTGCAGAAAAGCGGCATCGTGCAGGCGTTAAAGGATGCGGGTGCCGCCGACGGCAGCACGATACGGCTGGGCGAGTGGGAGTTTGACTTTATTTCCTGAAACCGGATTGCATTCGATTTCAGGAAGCAGGGATGTTTTCACAGATGTCTGCGCACTTTCGTGCGCAGCCGGCATCTGTGCAAGGTATCATCCGGCGTACATGCGCCGGCTTTGACGGATTGGGAGCATATGGAACGAGGCAAGGCGTATAGCGCTTTGCCTCGTTTTTGTTTACATAGCCGGAAAAATTCTTTTCCTCCCCCTCCCATTCCCATGTATAAACCCTTCCTCCGGCGGGCATACTGCAAACGGGGGAATCCGTTCCATTCAAGACTTTTCTAATAACGAAAAAGCCGTTTCGACAAACACAGTGGAGATCCCGCAAAAGCGCCCCCGTTTTTACAAAGGAGCGGCAGCAGGCAAGGGAGAATACAACACAGGCACAAATGAGGGATGTTCCGGGCGATTGCCCGGAGGAGGAGGGGAACATGGAACTTGACGCAACCCGCAAGGGGCAGCGTTTGAAGGTGCGGTTGTCCGGCGAGCTGGATCACCACAGCGCGGAAGGGGTACGCGAGGCGCTGGACGCGCTCATTGCGGACCATACGGTAAAGGAGCTTATCTTGGATCTTTCCGGCGTAAGCTTTATGGACAGTTCAGGCCTGGGCGTGGTGCTCGGCCGCTACCGGGCGCTCAACGCCCGCGGCGGGCGGCTGCTGCTATCGGGGGTACCGGCGAACATCGACCGGATCTTCCGGTTATCCGGTCTGTACGCGTTGGTGGAACGGGCTTAAACGGGCATAAGAGGGGAAAAGAGGGGTATGGACATGCATGACAATCAGATGCGGCTGGAGTTTTTGAGCCTTTCGCAAAACGAAGCGTTTGCGCGCTCGGTGGCGGGCGCTTTCATCACGCCGTTGAACCCAACCATAGAGGAATTAACCGATGTGCGCACCGCCGTATCCGAGGCGGTGACAAACGCCATCATCCACGGCTATGCGAACACCACGGGGCAGGTTGTGCTCGAGGGGCGCATAGAGGGGGATACGTGTATCTTGACCGTGCGGGACAGCGGCGTCGGTATCCCTGACGTCACGCTGGCGCGGCAGCCGTTTTTTACCACGCATCCGGAGCTGGAACGTTCCGGCATGGGCTTTACGCTGATGGAAACGTTCATGGACGAGGTGGAAGTCAGCTCCCGCGTAAACGGCGGTACCGAAGTGACCATGAAAAAAACATTCAAGAGGCAGGCGACGCAATGATGGACGCGGCGCCGCTGCCCCATGAGGAGGTGCTCCCGCTCATCCGCAGCGCGCAGGGCGGGGACGGCTTAGCGATGGAGGAGCTGGTGCGGCACAACGCTGCGCTGGTCAAATCCATCGTGAAAAAATACCTCGGCAGGGGAATTGAATTTGATGATTTGTTCCAGATCGGATGCCTGGGGCTGGTGAAAGCTATCCAGAATTACGACGAGGCGTTCAATGTGCGCTTTTCCACATACGCCGTGCCGATGATCGCCGGGGAAATCAAGCGGTTTCTGCGGGACGACGGCATGATAAAGGTCAGCCGCTCCATCAAGGAACTGGCCACCCGCGTGGCCGCGGCGCAGGAAAGGCTGCGGCGGACGCTCGGCAGCGACCCTGGCATACAGGAAATCGCCCGGGAAGTAGAGGCGGAGCCGGAAGATATCGCGGCGGCGCTCGAAGCCGTAAGGCCGCATGTTTCGCTTTACGAGCATGTGTATGACGATGGCTCGGAAGCGACGCTGATGGACCGCATGCAGCAGGAGGGCGCGGAGGACACCTTCGTGGTGGACCGTATCCTGCTAAAGGAATTGCTGGGCCAGTTGGAAGCGCGGGAAAGGCAGCTTATCGTTTTGCGGTATTTTCAGGACAAGACGCAGTCCGAAATCGCGCAGCTGATGGGAGTCTCCCAGGTGCAGATCTCGCGGCTGGAAAACCGCATCATCAGCAAGCTGCGGGATGCGGCGAAATAAGAACAATAGACAAGGAATAATTGTAGTGGAAAGCCCTTGGGGCTTTCTTTTTGGTAATTATTCAACGGGCACAATGGCAAGCAAAGCGGTTTCCCCCTGCGTCATGTCGAATATCAGCAGGCGGCTGCGTTCCGGGTCTATTTCCACATACCATATGTTACAGGCGTCGTTCTGCTTTTTATCCTCTTCCGTTTCATAACGGGGCGTATAGGGAATAGTATCGCTTACGGGTTCGCTTTCTCCTTCCCACGTAGTGAAGAATACACGGCATTCGTCATGCCGCCAGGTATAGGCACCCGCTTCGCTTACATAGAGCACCTGTTCGCGGGGCGTGGTGAGAATAAGTTCTTTTGCTTGTTGCATGGTATCAAGGTCAAGGGCTATGATTTTATGGCCAGCTATATATCCCACATCATACCTGTCACTCCACGCACCTTTATACTTGGGAATTACAAGATATTGCAGACGTCCCTCTGCCCCCGAAAAACGTTTTATAAATGCTTCATCTCCTCCAAACTCCGCCGCATATGTGCTCTTTTCAAGTTCAACCCAAGGTTTTATGACCACATTATGGGATGTAACCTCAACAGCATAGGGCATGCCCTGATAGAAAAACAGGTCTCCCCATGCCACTCCATATGGGGTATTTCCCTTCTTTGCTTTGTTATCCAAACGACAGTAGTTGTATACATCAAACAGCCCATCTTTATATTGGCCGTATATGACCAAGGAGCCTTGATCCAGCATCCAGATTTGGTTCAGATACGTGCTTGATACGTTATATTCTTTCTCCAGCGGAATTCCAAACAACTCTAAGAGTGTTTTCTGCTTTTCTTTTGAATCCCTTTCCCCCACCCATTGGGGATAGCGGGCCTCCATAAGATAAGCAAATGATTCATTCTCGGTCTCTTCATTAAATACAGCGCGCAAAGGAAATCTTCTGAACACCATATCTTCCAGCCTGCCGTTTAAAACAACCTGCCGGTTTTGTTCCCGACCCATTATGGTAATAATGGAGCCTGCGGCGGGATTGCTTTTTTGGAATAAATACATTCCATATTTCTTCTCATGATTGTTTTTTTGTTCCTCGTTGTCTTCTTCCGGCAACTCCCCATATACCAACAGCGTATCCTTCCAGCAGGCGATTTCATAAACCGGTCTGCCAAACGTATAGAGAACTGTCGGCTCCCGCTGCGGCTCTATGCAGCATAATTGCGTGCCATTTTCAACGTTGCACAGATAATAGACAGCGGCGCCGCCATAACAAATTTCCTCTCCAAATTCAGGATAATAGTAGTTTTCCCGTTGGCCTATGACAAGAATGTTGGGATTGTCCACCTCCGGCGGGTGCCCACAGCCGCTTGGCCCAAATATAAAAAAGCAACCGGTAAAACTCAGGCACCCCAATATCAGGCAACAAAGTTTTAGAACACGGGCTAACCGAACGTTGCTTGGATGCATATGAGTTTACCCGCTTTCTCCCGGACAATGCCGGGCGAAATGTCTCATAGTAGTTTGGTATATTATAACATAAGCACATTTGTTCGTAAAGTAAGGAAAGATGAAGTTCACGAAAAAAGCGGGGCGCGTGGCCCCGCTGTGATGTCTATGGCTTATTTATACAGATGGCAAACCGAAAAATATCATAGTCATGGTAGTGCGCATCAATAGGGCCAATATAATTCTCTTTTTTGTATCCATCATTAAAAAATCTCATATCTGCAGACCCGTTCTGCATAGGATACCCAGCAATAAAATGGGCACCTATCCCGCCATTGTAAGCATAACCGTATACCAAAATGCTAGCATCTGATCTGAGCACTTCTCGCTCCACGCCTTCTTTTGTAACATAGACCTCCGCATCATATCCTCTATTCCTAAAAAATTGAAGCAGATACAGTGGATCGGTGCCTACTGTGCCAGCTAAAAGAGCCCCCTCTCCAACTTCTCGCATAATGTCATATGGATCAGATTTTTCACCCAATGCTTTTAAAGCATTATAAGCAGCAATCCAGCCGCATCCGTTACCTGGCGAATTGCCCAAGCTACCATACTCGACTCCTTTTAACTTTGCCTGATCTATGATATAGCCGTCCTTAAATGCAGTTTGATCGTCTTTTAGAGTATCAAGAACATCTTTAGCCGCTGTAACTGTAGTATTAGTGGGAAGATTTGCGTTTATTTCATGATTTATTGAGGAAATTGTGGTCAAGGCGGCGTATATATTCATTGATAATTGTTTTGCCTTGTTTTCATCAATGTTATACCAAATTTCTTGATAGTAGTCTGCTACATTTTCTGCTAGATTATTTAATATGTTATTTTTCTCCTCCTTTGTTTTTGTTAGCGTATTGTAGAATGGATATTTTATTTCTGATTCTTTCATCCCACGTTTCTTCATATATTGAATTTGTGTCTCGACCTTTTGCAATTCGCTACCAACAACAGCCTGCTGCTCTATGATGGTTTTTATCGCTTTTTGAGAGTTTTCCGTATTCTTAGAAGCAACCCTCAAGAATTGTTCCCTTAAGCTCGTTGACCATGCTTGAAGTGTATATTGTTTTTGCCGTAATATATCCAAGTCGTATTTTCCAGATTGTCCCTTGGTCGCAACGTATTCTAAAATAGCGTATGCAAGTTCCGGATTGTTTCTCGAAACATTACGTGCCATAGCAAGGTATTGCTTTAGCTCCGCTTCCAAGTCAGGAGTTAAGTTCTCATTAGCAACTTCTTTCTCATAGTTGGAAATTGTCTTATTAAGTGTTAAACGGTTAGCATCAAAATTTCCGCCATTCTGCAACTTATCACTTTCATTATTTCCTGCAAAGCTTAGCTGCTGTGCCTCATTTAACATTATGATGCTGGAATCTCTTTCGGGAAAAGTTCCCACAGCATTTTGAAAAGGCATCAACGAACCTTTAGGATGCGGAACAGCTATTGTTGGCAAGTCTCGAATTGTCCGCTTGGCTCCGCTCTCCTGCATCCGCGCAAGCGCTTGCTGCGCCGCCTGCAATCCTGCCTCGTTTTTTTCCGCGCGCCTTAATCCGCCCATCGTCATATTGGGCGCCATGCGCTGCTCCGTCTGCCGGAACCCCGCTATAGTAGCAGGAGTGTTTCTCTCATTCTGGATTTTTGTAAATGCTTGCCGCGCCGCCTGTAACCCCGCATCATTCTTTTCTGCAAGCCTTAAGCCGCCCATCGTCATATTGGGAGCCATCCGCTGTTCGGCCTGCCGGAGCCCTGCCATAGTAATGCCGGGCGTTTGATTTTTACTTTCCATTTCCGCCAGCGCAACGGTGATTGCGGTGAGCGGCTTTTGTTCGTGCTGCGTCTTGGCCGTTTTCATTTCCTCCTCCGCCAGACGCAGCCCCGCCATGGTGAGGTTCGTATTCTTTGCCATCGTACTTCCTCCTTACTATTTTGGTAAAACAAAACGGAGCGGGGGATGGGGCAATCCCCAAGCTCCGCTCCGGTTCTCCGATGCTACCACTATACCACAGGAAAGTTTAATTGCGCTGTGAGAAGCGTTGTTAAGGTTGCATTATCCCAATTTAAGAAGCCTTATCCTCCCTCACAAAGAACAGAAGCGCGGCGCCGATAATAAACGTAATGGCCACAGGGATGACGCCGTCGTTGACGCGGCCGGTCAAAGACATCACAACGCCCATCAGCGCCGTGCCCAATACGCTTTCAAACTTGCCGAATATGTTATACAGCCCAAAGAATTCGCCCGCGCGGCGCTTATCCGGTATGAGCTTTCCAAAGTAGGAGCGGGAAAGCGCCTGGATGCCGCCCTGCGCGGTGCCAACAAGCCCCGCAAGCAGGAAGAACTGCCACGCGTGCGCCATCACAAAGCCCACCACGCATACCAGCAGGTAGGTCGCGATGCCGAAATAGAGCATCTTCTTTGCGGAAAAGCGGTCGCACAGCTTGCCGTAGAGGATGGAGCACGGGAACGCGACCACCTGGGTCAATAAAAGGCCCAGTATGATGCTGGTGGAATCAAGGCCCAGCGCCGCGGCGTAGGTGGAGGCCATTTTGATGATGGTGCCCACGCCGTCGATATAGAAGAAGTACGCGATCAGGAAAATGAACAGGCGCTTGTGCTTTTTAATGTCCCGGAACGTGCCGCCCAGGCGCTTGAGGCTGTTCGCGATCATATGCGGCTCCGGCTCAATGGCGGTAATTTGCCGCACGTTGCGGAAGAACGGTATGGTAAAGAGCGCCCACCACAGGGCGGTGATCAGGCAGGAGACGCGCATGGCCGCAAGCTCGCTTACGCCGAAGGAAGGGCCAAACATGATGAGCCCGATGCTTATCAGGAACGGGATGGTGCTGCCGCCGATATAGCCCAGGCCAAAGCCCCAGGTGCTGACCTTATCCATGCGTTCGGGTGTGGTGACGTCCACAAGGAACGCGTCGTAAAACACATTCGCACCCGAGAAGCCGAAATTGGTGATGCCGTATAATAGTAAAAGGCCGATATAGGAGTTTGTGATGGGGATCAATCCCGTGGAGAGCACGCCCACCGCAAAGAAGGCGGCAAACAGCCGCATCCGGAGCGTGCGGTAATCCGTAATGGAGCCCAGTATCGGCGCTAGCACGGCCACGGCAAGCCCCGTAAGGGAACTGGCATATCCCCAGTTTGCCGTATGGGCCACGCTGGACACCCCCGCACTTTGCGCCATGGAGCTCGCAAACAGCGGCAGGACTGCTGCAACCAGTATGGAATAGGCGGAGTTGGCCCAATCGTAGAGCATCCATGCGGTTTCTTGCTTGGTAAACCGCTTTTGTTCTGTCTGCATGAACAGTTCCTCGTTTCTTCGAAAAGATATGCTTCAAAGACGATTCCTTACCTTATTATAGAAAATAAATGGCGGGATGTATAGCGCAATGAGCCGCGCTTTTTTAAAGTTTTGCACCCCGGCTTTGTAAAACCCTGAACAGGACGCCCGTATTCTGAAAAGCCGCAGGCAGATGCGTTAAATGCGGCCTTCTTTGCTGGGTTGTTCGAACGGGAACTGTGCTATAATAAAGGGGCGAAGCCGAGCGCCGCCAGTGGGGCGGGTCCGAAGCGCTGCCTGTGGCAGAGTAAGCGCGAACCAAGCCCAATGAGGCCCTCGGCGGGAGACGCCTCGTGCACTAGGCCTGCGGGCCGCCGCAAGGGGGCGCAAGGCAGCGGGCTTTGCCGCAGCGCAGCGTGACCTTTGTGAACTGTGGATAGATCCCTGGACTAATAGATAAGTATATTGTGACGTTTTAGCGCCGGGTGAAAGGAAGAATACCCCATGCATTTTAAGATGGTGCACAACAACTTCAATGTAACGGATATACAAAGGAGCCTCGCTTTTTACAAAGAGGCGCTGGGGCTTACGCCTGTGCGGGAAAAGACGGCGCCCGACGGCTCCTTCCGGCTGGTGTTCCTTTCGGATGGAACGGGCGGCCACCAGTTGGAGCTGACTTGGGTAAAGGATCATCCTCAGGCTTACGATTTGGGGGAAAACGAGTTCCACCTCGCCTTTGAGACGGAAGATTTTAAGGCCGCCCACGCCCGCCATAAGGAGATGGGCTGCATCTGCTACGAAAACCCGCAGATGGGCATTTATTTCATTGCCGATCCGGACAATTACTGGCTGGAAATTGTTCCCGCAAAGCGATGAACAAATCCGCGGCGTCCGCCGTTTACGCGCCCTGCCGCAGATGGTATACTACTCTTTAGGTACCTTAAATTTCCCGCTTTGTTGGCAGGGAGGTGGGCATATGGCAAAACGGATTACGCCGGATACGCTGCAGGCGTTTAATTCGCTTGCCCGGCCGTATTTTCATAAGGGCGGTGCTGTAGGCTGCCTTCTGATGCACGGGTTTACCGGCACGCCTGCAAATGTCCGCTTTATTGCGGATGCGCTTGCCGGAGAAGGGTATACGGTATATTCTCCCATGCTCCGCGGCCACGGGACTTCTTTGCGGGACATGAACGCGCAGCGCCATACGGACTGGCTGCGCGACGCGGAGGAAGGGTACGAAAAGCTCAAAGAAGCCGGATGTACCGATATTTTTGTGATGGGGCATTCCATGGGCGGGGTGCTTGCTATGCTCCTTGCGGAGCGAAAGCCGGTGAGCGGCATCGTGCTATTCTGTGCGCCGCTGCGCCTGAAGGCTTATTTGTATCTTTCCGTGCCGCTCGGTGCGGTAAAACCCTATTGGTATGACAACGTGCCCGCCACCTACGAGGGCAATCCATACGCGCAAGGATATGCCGGCACGCCTTTACGGCGTATCCGGGATATCCGGCGGCTGTGCGCGCTTGCAAAACAGGGCTTACAGAACATTACCTGCCCTGTGCTGCTGTTTCAGTCCCGCAGCGACAACCGCGTGGATTTAAGCAGTGTGGGCATGATAGAACGCGGCGTCAACAGCGCCGCGTTTACGACCGTATATTTGGAGCGCTCCACGCATGGCTGCCCGTATGGGCAGGAGCGGGAGGACGTGGCGGCAAAGTGCCTGATGTTTGTGGAGGAAAACACCGGGCGGCAGTTGAAAGCGGCAGACAGGGGCGCGTAGGTAAGACACAAACGGCAGCGAAAATGGGAGGTAGATGGAATGGACGAGCGTTTTATGCGTATGGCGCTGGAGGAGGCGCAGCGCGCATATGAACTCGACGAGGTACCGGTGGGGGCGGTACTGGTGCAAAACGGCAAGGTAATTGCCCGGGGGCACAATCTTTGCGAGGCCGCAAGCGACCCGACGGCGCATGCGGAGCTGAACGTTATCAGGGAAGGCGCGCGCAAGGAAGGCGGGCGTTTAAGCGGAAGCACGCTGTATGTGACGCTGGAACCCTGCGCTATGTGCGCGGGCGCGGCCATCAACGCGCGGATTTCGCGCATCGTGTTCGGCGCGTTTGACCAGCGGGCGGGCTGCTGCGGCTCCGTGGCGGATATTACGGACGGCTGGTTCAACCATACCATAGAGCTTTCCGGCGGCGTACTGGAAGAAGAATGCACGGCGCTTTTGCAGACATTTTTCGAAAAGAAACGAAATTGAAAGGATGGCGGCCGAAAAGAATACAAATTCCGACAAAATTGGGTTAGATTTTATTAACAAAGTTTGAACATTGTGGATACTGCGCAACCAGCATTGCACCTGCTTCGTTTTAATTGGTATAATACGCATGAACAGGCTGTTCGGTTGCTCTCTATCCATATCCCGCTTGCGCGGCTATTTTATGGAAACCGGGGAAACCCGGGAGGAGGCAGCATGGACAACATGTTCGTGATTTTCGAGGTGGGGCTGGGCGTTTATATTTTATATGGCGCCATAATGAAATCGGGTCAGATGTTCAAGAACGAGAACATCAAAAAGGGCATGGAAGAACAATACCGCAAGCTGATTCGGTTATTTTCTTTCATACTCGGGCCGCTGATG
>JAFABA010000149.1 GCA_023426265.1 Bacillota bacterium | reverse complement strand
CCCGCAGACTAGTGCCCGAAGGCGTCTTCCGCCGAGGGCCATTCCATGCTGCGCGCATCACCTTTTTTTGCGGAAGAGGAGGAGCGATGGAGCGGAATAAAAAATCCCTAACCGCGAAGCGATTGGGTATTGTGAGTGGAGCGCAATCTGCTCCGACGTGTATGGTGCAACGGATTTGGATATCATTATACTTTTAGAAGAGGATTTAAACCATCATTTTGTTAGCGCCCTTCTCCTGCGGCCATTCAATGCCCGGGCCGCTCGTTCAATAAAGCTTTCCGCCCACGCCTTCTGAAAGTCATTCCCGTTTTCTGTCGATGCTTGCAATTGGTCGTCTATTAATATGGCCATTCCAATGAATACAAAAATATGATTGGATTACTCTTCATTATCCCGGTACTCTGCGCGGGAACGATAAAATTCCGGCGTAACCACCTCCGGCTTGGAGAACCACTTGGGTGCATCTACCCCACAGGTGAGTATGACATTCCCCCATGGTGAAAACGCGCCCGTGCGGACGACTAATTTGCATTCAGTCTGTATACGGTGCATCAGTTCATCTGATTCCACAATATCTACCGGACAGCGTCTGATTATCCTAAGGATATTCCTGTACAGCACAGGATTACATTCCTTCTGCGTGCTAGCCACCTCCGCTTTTTCGTAAATAAGCTCTCTGATCAGAAGCTCCAATACAAACTCTATGGTCGGCATATCCTGTGTGATAGCAAGATCCACAACCGTTGCGTTGATAGGGCGCGGGCAACCGGCATCCGTTACCGCCAGGCGATCCAGATGTCCAAGTCCGGCGATTGCCGCAGACAACGCTTGGTTTAGTATTGCCCCTTTCTTCATAAGCTCCTCCTTATGCCGCCTTGTTGGCAGCTTTGCGCCTCAGCACGTCCACAATGACCGCAATGACGATCACCAGGCCGTTGACGATGCGCTGAGGACCCTGCGGAATAGCCAGCAGGTTCAGGCCGTTCGCAATGACGCCGATAATCAGCGAGCCGATCAGCGTACCAATCAGACTGCCCTCGCCCCCGTTCATGCTGGTCCCGCCGATGACCACGGCCGCAATCGCATTGAGCTCATACCCTTCCGCATTGGTAGGTACCGCCGAATCCAGCCGGGAAGTCAAAAGCATTGCGCCTATGCCGCAGCAGAAGCCCGAGATCGTATACACCAGCGCCTTTACCTTTTTTACGTCGATGCCTGAAAGCTGCGCGCAGGTTTCATTGCCTCCCACGGCAAACACATGGCGACCAAATCGGGTATATTTGAGCACATACCACGCCACCAGGAAGACGCACAGCATGATAAGGATCGCTATCAGGGGTATATTGGCGGTGCGGCTAGAGATGGCGAGAAAGTCATCCGGCAACGTATAAATGGGCTGGCCCGCCGTAATAGAATAAGAGGCGCCGCGTGCAATACTCATCATACCCAGCGTGGCAATAAACGGAGGTAATTCAAAAACCGTAATAAAAACGCCGTTGATCAGACCCATCAGGCTTGCGGCAATCATCGTCAGCAGAATAGAAACGCCCACCGAAAGTTCTACATTTTTCATTAGAATCGCCACCAGCATGCCCGACAGCGCCGTGATAGAACCTACGGACAGATCGATGCCACCGATGAGGATCACGAACGTCATGCCGATGCCGATGGTGAAGTTGATGGAAATCTGCTGAAGGATGTTGAGTAGATTGGTGGAATTCAAAAACGAAGGTGATAGGATGGACATCAATATGCATAGCACCAAAAACGCCATCAGAATGCCGAACGTATTCATACTACGCAATTTCTTAAAGAGATTCATATCGATTACTCCCTTATTCCCGGATTATATAAACTCATGAAAATCGGCAGCGCCCTTGAGCTTATCACCACCCGCCGCGTAATACATCAGGCGGGATTGTGTTGCTTCGCCGCGATCCATTTCCCCCGTGATGCTGCCGCCATGCATGATGACAATTCGGTCGCACATGCCTAGAAGTTCCGGCATTTCGGAAGAAATCATGATAATGGCTTTCCCCTGACGCGCCATTGCATTGATGATGTTGTATACCTCGTACTTGGCGCCGACATCGATGCCACGGGTTGGTTCGTCCAAAATGAGAATATCGCAGTTGCTGATTAACCACTTGGCTAGCACCACCTTTTGCTGGTTGCCGCCTGACAGGTTGCGCACCTTTTGATCAAGCGATGGTGTCTTGATGTTGAGTTGGCGGACATACTGCGCGCATTCCTGTTTCTCCCTGCGTAGATCCAGCCCCGTCATTCGCATAAAGTGGTCCAATGCCGGAAGCGCAATGTTTTCAGTGCAGCTGCGCATGGGTACCAAACCCTGACCTTTCCGGTCCTCTGTTACAAATCCAATACCGTTGGCGATTGCATCCTTAGGGCTCTTGATTTGTACGCGCTTTCCTTTGACGAACATTTCACCCGAATCCGGTATGTCTATCCCGAATATCGCGCGTGCGGTCTCCGTACGCCCCGCGCCGACAAGACCGCCTATACCCAGCACCTCACCCGCGTTGAGCGAAAAAGAGATGTTATGTAGCACATTTCCGCAGTTGAGGTTTTCCACTCGGAAGATGGGCCCGCCTATCGAAATCGTCTCCTTGGGAAACTGCTCCTTCATCTCGCGGCCGACCATTTGACGGATGATAAAATCCAACGACATATCGGACACATCTCCGGCAAATACTGTACAACCGTCTCGCATAATGGTAGCCCGCTCGCAAATTTCCTTGATTTCTTCCAATCTGTGGGAAATATATATGATCGAGACGTTTTCAGCCTTTAATTTGCGAATGATCTCGAACAGAATACCCGTCTCGTGCTTGGTCAATGGCGCCGTAGGTTCGTCCATAATAATGATCTTTGCTTTTTGTGAAATCGCCTTGGCCACTTCAACCATCTGCTGCTGCGCAACACCCAGATCCCGAATTATTGAAAAGGAACTAATGCCGGCCCCAAAGGAGTCTAAGAGTTCCTGCGCGTTTTTGTGCATGGCCTTCCAGTTGACCCGCCCAAGCTTATTTACCGGCAGGTCTGAAATGAAAATATTTTCTGCGACCGTAAGATGCGGGACCAAGTTCAGCTCCTGATAAATGGTGCTGATGCCCATCTCCTGTGCCTTTCGGGGGGAGTATCCCGATATGGGAGTTCCATCAAACGTGATGGTCCCAGCGTCCCTCGTATATGCGCCGGAAAGTATCTTCATTAACGTGGATTTTCCAGCGCCGTTTTCACCCAGCAGCGCATGAATCTCACCCTCGCCAACGCAAAGGGAAGCCTCGTTGAGTGCAACCACGCCCGGAAATCGTTTGGTGATGCCCTCCATACAGAGCAGCTGTTTCAATTCCGGTTCCTCCTCCTATCCGTGCTGATTCTTCCGCGAAGCAACCGCCGCTTCGCAGGCCCCCCTCAAAAGGCCTGCGAAGCGCTGCGGTGCCCCAAGCCCGCTGAACTGTTTGGAATACAGCCGCACGGGTTTATTTCATCTGGTCCAGGTACTCCTGCGCATTGTCCTTATTCACGATGAAGGTATCGACGTTGATGATCTTTTCGACCTGCTCGCCTTTGATGATCTTATTCAGCGTTTCGACACAGAGCTTCCCGGTATTCACGCCGCCTATGGAGAGGGTACTCATCAGGTCTCCCGCTAGTATGGCTTCCGCCGCGTTGGGATTGCCGTCAAAACCGAATATCTTCTGCTGGCCGTTGGCCTGCTTGACCGCCTGCACGGCACCCAGCGCCATTTCGTCGCACAGCGCAAAGAACGCGTCGATCTCGGGCTTTGCCTGCAGCATATTTGCGGCGGCGTTCATGCCCTTTTCACGCTCCCAATCGCCCGGCTGTGAAATGATGACGCTCATTTCAGGATACTTTTCCTTGCAGCGGTCCACAAATCCGCCCATGCGCTCGGTAGTGTGCTCGGAGGGGAGTCCTTCAATAACGGCCACGTTTGCCTTACCACCCATAACTTCCGCAACGTAATCGGCGACTTTCGCGCCGCCTTCGCGCTGATCATAGCGGACATATGCCGCCACTTCGCCGCTCGCAAGCTCGTTCTGCGTGTTGAACATGACGACAGGGATTTTTGCTTCGTTGGCCTTTTTGACTGCGGTCGTGATGGCATCCGTATTGATGGCGCACAGAATGATGCCATCCACACCACGGGTGATCATGTCTTCCACCAACTGGACCTGCGCGGCGTAGTCGCTTTCCTTTTCAGGCGCGACGGTCACAAGCTCATAGCCAAGCGCTTCCGCGGCGGGTTTTGCACCTGCGATGCAGGATGCGTAGTAGGGACTGATCATGGCCGGAGGAAGAAATGCGAGGGTCTTTTTTTCGCCTGCCGGCTGTGCGCTTTCCGCCGCGGGTCCTGCTGGCGCCGCGCACGCAACGATGGACAGAGCGAGCAGGGCAACCAGCACCAGAGATACCATTTTCTTCATTTCTTTATAACCTCCTGATTATTCTTATTCCTTGTGCAAGGAATTTTTGTTCTATATAGGTGATGTATCGAGTCTTATATTGACCTATCAGCGTGTTACATTTTGTGGTCTGCGGTATCGGAGGGATATGCAAAAGATCTTCCGTGCCCAAAGGATGCAGTAACAAAACGAATAAAAGAGCCGGATATGTTTTCGGTAAATAAGTAACCGTTTTACACGCCTGGGCGATCAGCAGATAAGGAACCTGGTTTTCCCCGTTCTAAGATATTCGGCCAATTGTTGCCTGAGCAAGACGGGCGCCTTGTGATAAGAGTTGAGCGTATCCCCGCCCCGGTGATTTGTCAGCGTAACATTGTCCAGCCCCAAAAACGGAAAGTCGTCCGGAAGCGGCTCGCTTTGATAGACATCCAACGCCGCGCCCATAATGCGGCCTTCCCGAAGCACTGTATAAAGGGCTTCCATATCTACAAGCGAAGCGCGCGCAGTATTGATGAGGTATGCGTTGGGCTTCATCCTGTAAAGCTCCGCCCTACCGATAATGGGCGGAGCGCCCGCTGCAAGCCTTCCATGAAGGGTGATGATATCGCTGTTTTTCAGCAGCTCATCCATTTCGGCGGATAAGTACCCTAGATTTTTTATTTCCTCTGCCGCAACGTATGGATCGTGTATGAAAATCCGGCATTCAAAACCCTTGAGGCGCTGTGCCACCATACGGCCTATGGTACCGAAGCCGATGATCCCTACGGACGCATCCACAAGCTCCGGTATCGCGGTGGAGTTTGGAAACTGCTCTCTCCATGTTCCGGATCTGAGTCCCATATGGCTGCGCGCAATGTTGCGGATTTCTGCAATGATAAGCCCCACTGTGTATTCGGCTACGGCCGTGGCGTTATGGGCGGGACAATGGATGATTGCGATGCCGTGCGCCTTCGCCACAGCTACATCTATGTTCTCAACGCCGCCCCTCGCGGTGACAATGCACTTTAGATGCTTTGCACGCTCAATAAAATCTCCGGATACCGGATATAGATGGACAAAAAGGATATCCACATCCTCCGAAAGAGTAAGTATCTCTTCCGAAGGCTGGTACGATTTGCTGCCCAACGTTTCAATGCGGCGCACAACCTCCCGCATGGCAGAGCGGTCCTCCACCGGTCTCCATTCCACGGAGGCGTACTCCTCAAACAGTTCACAGCAGGAAAGAGCGTCATCAAATGCCTTTGCGGGCAACAGGTAATCCCCGATTGCAAGTGCTTTCATGTCTGTCTCCTATACTTTGCGCGTCAGCCCATCAACATGCCGCCGTTGACGTTGAGGTTGGCACCTGTAATATAACTGCCCTCGTCGGAGGCCAGGAAGGCGGCGGCCTTGGCAACCTCTTCCGGTCTGCCAAAGCGTTTGAGTGGAGTTTCCGCAAGCCACTTCTCACGTTTTTCCTGATCCGCATATTGCAGCATATCCGTTTCGATTCTGCCGGGGGATACGGCGTTTACCGTGATGCCGGAAGGTCCAAGCTCCTTTGCGGCGGTAAATAGTAACCCCAACAACCCCGCCTTTGCGGCGGCATAGTGGGCGTGCATGATGGACCCTGTAAACGCCGCCTGTGACGAGATAAAGATAATGCGGCCCGCAGCACTCCGCTGCAGCGCGTCATGCGCCGCCTGTAACGCATAAAAGGCGCTGTTCAGATTGGTATCCAATACAAGGCGGAGCTGTTGTTCCGATATATCCACCAAGGCGTCTTCCGGCATGATACCGCCACATACAACCAAGATATCAAGCCCGCCCAGCGCAACGACAGCGGCACTCACTGCATCCCACACCGCCTCACGTTTGGAGATGTCTGCTTGCATCACGAACGAACGCCTGCCGGTATGCGAAATATGTTCTTGGATCTCTTCCGCCTTTGCGCGGCTGGAGCAATATGTAAACGCCACGTCAGCGCCCTCTGCGGCAAAATTCAGGCAAATCGCCCTGCCTATTCCCCTAGAACCGCCCAATACCAATGCCTTTTTCTCGCTTAGCCTCATTTTAATTCGTCCATTTCCACTTTTAAATTTTCCGTCCGCCTGTGCAGTCGGTCATACGATTCTTTAAAGCACAGGAACTTCTCTTCATAGGCGTTATGCCAGGCAGGCACGGGTTCACATATATGCTCTATCCGTACAAAACGCGATACCGCCTCATTTACCGATGCATATTCGCCAAGCGCATATCCACCCATACAGGCAAGTCCACCCGGCGCGCCCAAGTTGCAGGCAGGTACCTCCAAAGGTAAATTGAGCACCGAGGCTTTGATGCGTAGCCATATGTCACTATTGGTGTGCCCGCCCACTACACGCAATTGTTGGATCTGCACGCCCGAACGCGCCGCTTCCAGAATGTTATCTTTCAGCGCAAACGCCGCGCCTTCCATAATGGCACGAATCATGTCTGCGCGTTTAACATCCAATGTCAGGTTCAAAAACGCGCCCTTGGCCTGCGGGTTCCAGATGGGCGCGCGCTCACCCGCCATATAGGGGAGAAAAATCACCCGGGAAGGATCCGGCGCGTGTTCTTCTACTTCGGCGTTCATACTGCTGTATGCTTGTGCGGATGCCGTGTACAACTGGTTGCGGAACCATTTCAGGGCGCCGCCTGTTGTACTCATGCATCCTAGGAGCAGGTGCTGGCCGTGTATTGCGCTCTTCATATACGTTAGATTTGGATTGGTACGGATTTGCTCCGAGCCTATGATGAGAACCGATGATGTTCCGGACATTTCAGCCGCCATTCCATCGCGGGAAACGCCACCTTCCAACCCTGCTGCGGCGCCGTCGACCGTACCTGCCGCCACCGCAGTGCCAATGCGCAACCCAGTCTGCTGCGCCGCCCACTGTGTTACCCTGCCAATGACCTGATGGCACTGACTCACCCGCGGAAATAACTCCGATGATACGCCGCACGCGTCAAGGATTTCCTTATTCCACGTGTCGGTATGTACGTTGTAACACTGTGTGATGCTCGCATGGACCTCATCCAATGAGAATTCGCCCGTTAAAAGGTAATTGAAGTATCCGTTCGCCTGAAGCACCTGATGCGTCTTCTCAAACAGCGCCGGATGCGTTTGCCGGAACCAGAGCAACTCCCCGGCCACATAGAAGGGATCCACCCGGTTCCCAGTCAACTGCTCAACTCTACCTGCGCCAACCTTATTGGAAATCTCCTCACACTGAGTGACGGAGCGCGTATCCATCCAGATCAAAGCCGGATGCAGCGGTACCCCGTTCTTATCAACCGGCAGCATGGTGGGCGCCTGTGAACTGACCAGCACGATATCCATTTCCTGTGCGGATGCATCCGCGGCGGCGATTGCCCCGCGAATCGCTTCAATTCCGCAGCGCCACCAGTCGGCGGGGTTTTGTTCCACCCTGCCGCCGCCCTGTATATTGGTTTCGTATTCGCACGCACATTCTCCCAGAGACTGCAACTCCCTTGAGAAAACTACGCACTTTACATTGGTGGTGCCAATATCAATTGTGAGTATGGATGCCGAACTCATCAGGGTTCACCCCCTACTTCTGTCGATGTGCCGCATAGATATCTTGTTTTCACAGTAATATTATAAAAAACAAAGATATATGTCAATAATTTATTTTTACTTTCTTTTATTTCTTTTGTTTTGTTTCCGTTTCAGAAAAGAACCAGAATTGCATATGAACCGAGTCATATGGTACAATGTAGAAAACCAGATAAGAGGATTTCTATGCTGCAGCAGGAACGCCATAATTATATAGTGGAGCGGCTATTCAGAAACCATAGCGTCAATGTAGCGGAATTGGCATCGTTGTTACGAGTTAGTCCTGAAACGATACGTTCTGATCTAAGATATCTGGAATCTAGAAAGCTGCTCAGGCGTTCCCATGGCGGCGCAGTGCGCTTTTCACTTGATGACAGCCCCCATGTTGAAATCCCCTATTATGAGCGCGAATCCCAGAACATCGAAAGCAAGAAGCAGATTGCAAAGCTTGCCTGTTCCTACATCGCAAAGGATGACCAGATTATACTGGATTCCAGTTCTACCTGCATCTACTTGGCTCGGGAACTCCCTAATATGCCGCTGACTGTGCTTACCAACTCCGCGCGACTTCTTTATGAACTTTCGCTCAAGGATAAAATTACGGTATTCGTAGTAGGGGGCATGCTGTTGACCAGCTCCATGTGCATGGTGGGCAGAGATGCACTCGAATCTTTATCGCAGTATCACGTGAACAAGGCTTTTCTTTCCTGCAAGGGCATTACGCAGGACGGTGCGAGCGAAAGCAACGAGTTTGCGATCTCGGTTAAAATCAAGATGTTGAGTATTTCAGACGAGGCTTACTTATTGGGGGACCACACTAAGTTCGGAGTTCAGGACTTTATGCAGGTTGCCTCGTTGGATGCGTTCATCGCTATCTTGACGGATGCAGATATTACGAGGGAGCAAATCTCTCTGCTGGGTCCATATGCCGAAAATGTTCGACAGTATCG
>JAFABA010000142.1 GCA_023426265.1 Bacillota bacterium | reverse complement strand
CCGCGCGGATGGCCTCCCCCGTAATGATCCATGTGGCAACTGCACTGACAAGGGCAATTACAACGATCCATGTGGCCCAGCGGTCCGCAATGCCCACGATCTTCGCCTTGCCCGCGTCCGCGGATTCTACCAGGCGGATCATGCGCTGTAATGAGCTGTCCTCCCCCACCTTTTCGGCCCGCATGTTGAAAGAGCCGAAGCGATTGACCGTACCGCTTTTTACCGTATCGCCTGCGCATTTGTCCACGGGCATTGATTCGCCCGTCATGACGGATTGATCCACCGTGGTCTCGCCGGAGACGATCACGCCGTCTACCGGTATGGTTTCCCCGGCATGTACGCACAACAGGTCTCCTACCCGCACCTGCTCCGCGGGAATGATGAGCTCCTCCCCATCCGCTATGACGCGGGCCGTGCGCGGAGTCAGGCGCACGAGCTTTTCAATGCCCGCCCGCGCTTTTTTGACCGTGCGCTGCTCCAGCATGGCGCCGATAGCCATGATAAACGCGACCTCTCCCGCCGCAAACACCTCACCTATGATGATGGAGGCGATGAGCGCAAGCGATACCAAGACATCCGCCTTGATATCAAAACGCGTAAAAAGGCTGGTGCCCGCGTCGATCAATATGGGAATGCCACACAACAGCACCGCCACCCATGCAGGATCGGTTGCCAATGTTTTAAACAAGAAGCTTGCTATCAAAGAAATGCCCGAAAGAATCAGAAATAGAATGCCCCGCTTTTCCTCATCCCGAAAGAAGTCCGTTATCCGCCTCATACGCTCCCTTTCCCCATCCAAAAGATACCTATACCCCTATAGGGTATAGCTCCATTCCATTCTGTATGGTTGAGGCGGATCTGTCAACACAAAAAAGCAGCCGCACGTTAGGCGGCTGCAACAAAACGAAGGAATTTTATGAAAGCCGGGAAAAATGCTCCACTGCTTTTGCGAAATCGGCGATCGTTTTGTCCGCGTCGCCGTGCTCTATTCCATCGCGTACGCAATGGTTCAGATGGCCTTCCAACACGATCTGCCCCACTTTGTGAAGCGCCGATTTTGCGGCGTTGATTTGTATGAGCACCTCCTCGCAGGGAACGTCGTCCTCCACCATTTTATCGATCGCGTTAATCTGCCCCGCGATTTTCCTGAGCCTGCGGTGCAGGCTTTCATGATCCATGCATTGCCTCATGCGTATTCTCCTTCCACAAGTCTTGGGTATACGAATACCTGTAGTATGCCGCCCGACTGCCCCATTTGTCAACATGCGCCGCATTCCCGTTTGTTTCATGGGTAAGCCGCGGTTTACTTTTATGATAAGCAATTTCAAGCGAAAGGAGGAAATCAAAAATGAAAAAGCAACCCATTGTTTGGAGTATCCTGCTCATACTCGCCCTGACGGCGTTCGGCTGCACGCCAAACGCTGCCGAAGCGCCCAGTGCATCCGCAGAACAGGAACTCGTGCTCACACTGGAGGAGCTCAAACAATACAACGGCAAGGACGGGCAGCCCGCCTATGTGGCGGTGGACGGCGTGATATACGATTTTTCCAAAATCCCGGAATGGAAGGACGGCGAGCACAACGGCTACAGCGCCGGAAACGACCTGACGGAGGCGATCAAAACCGTATCCCCGCACGGACTTTCCAAATTAACCGGCGTTCCGGTGGTCGGAAAACTGGCCGAAGAATAAGCCGAAGCAATGACCTTACAAAAAATGAATGTGAAGAGGTGGACCGATGTACCGCATATTGGGTTATGTCAACGTGGCGCTCCTCGTCATCATCACCGCCCCCTACTGGTTGAAGAAGCTGAACCTTTGGCTGTTCCACTGGAAGGGGAAGGCGTACCAGCAGACGTTAAAGTTCCTGCGCAGGCTGCATAAGCCGCTGGGCACAGCGCTTGTGCTTCTCGCCATCGTTCACGGTTATCTTGCGCTGGGGACATTCCGGCTGCATACGGGCAGCCTGGCCTGGATCATGCTGCTTATCACCGCCGCGTTCGGCTTTGCGTTCTACCGGCTCAAAAAGGCAAAGCTGTTCAAATGGCACAAGGCGTTCGCGCTGGTCGTGGCGGCTTTTACCGCGGTTCACCTGCTGCTGCCCGACCTGCTTTCAAGCTTCTGATTCAATAAGGGAATTTGATCTGCTCGGTGTCCTCTATGCTGTAATTGTCCTCTTCAAACAGCGCGGCGCAGGCGGCTGTTACTTCGGGGCAATAGAGCCTGCCCGCGTTGTCCTTGATCTCCTGCAGCGCGACCTCCACCCCAAGCTGCGCGCGGTAGGGCCGGTGGGACATCATTGCCTCCACCACGTCCGCCACAAGAATGACATGCGCCTCCGGCAGGATTTCGTCCCGCTTCAGCCCGCGCGGGTAACCCGAACCGTCGCAGCGCTCGTGGTGCTGGTAGATTGTCTCCGCAAAAACCGGGGGCAGGTCCACGCGGGAAATGAGTTCGTATCCCCGCACGGAGTGCTCCCGGATGAGCCTCATTTCCATTTCCGTGAGCTTTCCGGGCTTGCACAGGATTTCGGACGGCACCACGATTTTGCCGATATCATGCAGATACCCGCAAATGCGGATCGTTTCTGCCGTTTCGCTCTTCACGCCCAGCTTATAAGCGATCGCCGCCGCAAGGTTCCCTACCCTGCGCTGGTGTCCGGCCGTATACGGGTCCCGCACCTCGGTAACCGTCGCCAGCAGAGATATGATGCTCTGCATGGCTTTTGAAAGCGCGCGCGTCTTGAGTTCCACCGTCTGCTCAAGTTCCTGCTGGTAAAGCTGGTTCTTTTGTTCGAGCGCCTTTTTTTCATCCCGCAGGCGCCTGATCTCATCCGCGTGGCCCACCGCTTTTGTCAGCTCAAACTTGCTCACGGGCTTTACCAGGTAATCGTTTGCCCCGGCCTGCACGGCGGTGATCGCGGTGTCTACCGTGGGCTCCCCCGTCATTACGATCACCTGGGTTTCCTCGGACTTCGCGCGGACCCTTGTCATCAGCTCGATGCCCGTCATGCGGGGCATAATGATATCGGTCACTACGATGTCATACGACTGGCTTTCCAGCATTTCGCATGCCGTAACCGCGTCGGGCGCGGTATCCGCTTCGTACCCCGCGTTCCTCAAGAAAGCGCTCAATGTCATCCTGATGCTGTTTTCGTCATCCACAATCAATACTCTGCTCATCAAGAACTCTCCCGACTACTGTAATTTCCAACCGTTGTCCACTGGCAGAATCACATGGAAACGGCTAAATTTTCCTTCCTTTGTTTCTATTTCGAATTTTCCGTGATGATCTTTAACGATTCCGTGACTGATGGACAGCCCAAGCCCCGTGCCCAGCTCCTTGGGCTTGGTGGAAAAGAACGGCTCGAATATTTTCTCGCGCACCGAGGCCGGAATTCCGGTCCCGTGGTCCTCCACCGTAAGGCGGATCCATCTGCGTTTCGCCTCAAAAAAGTGTACGCAGCGGACGCGGATGATTTTATCCTCGTCGTACTCAGGATACTTTTCGTTGAGCGCGTCGCGGGCATTGGTTAAGAGGTTCATCAATACCTGCTGAATCTGCTGGCTGCGGCATTTGATATCGGGTATGGTTTCGTCCAGCTGCACATCCAGCGTGATCTGGTCCCGCTTGATGACGGTCTTGATCAAAGACATGGTCTGGTTGACGATATCGTATACGCTTGCGTAACTGTGGGATTGCTTCTCCTGGCGGGAGAACTGCAGCAGGTTGCGGACGATTTCAGAAATGCGTTTGGTTTCGTTAAGTATTTCCTGGCTGTAATTAGAGATGTCCTTGTTCTCGCCCGCTTCGTCCTGAATGAGCTGCGCATAGTTCATGATGCCGTTGATGGGGTTGTTGATTTCATGCGCGACGCCGCCCGCCAGCGTGCCGATGGCCTCAAGCTTCTGCTGCTGGCGCATTTGCGCGTCCACATCCGCCTTTTTGCGCTCGAGTTCCTTCCGTTCCGTGATATCGCGCACGAACACGAACCCGCCGCGCACGCCGTCCATCTCTATAGGGACGGATTTCACCTCCACATCCACCTCGCTGCCGTCCATCCGCAGATAAACCTCCTCAAGCGGCGGAGAACTCGTTCCCTCGGGGGCCTGCATGCGCCGGCGTATGAGATCGTGGTAGTCCGCCCTGATGTGGTCCAATACGCCCGTGCCGATCAATTCCCCCATCGAACTTGCGCCCATCAATTCGAGCATGGCCTGGTTGGCAAATTGGAATTTCCCACCCATTTGGATGAATATGGCGTCCGGCGCGCCTTCAATCAGCAGCCGCTGCCTGTTTTCGCTGGCTTTGAGCGCGTTTGCAGCAAGGACCCGCTGCGTGATGTCGTGGATGATGGCATAGTTGAGCGAATTGTGCTCGTACTGAATAGCGCCCGCATACACCTCTACGTCCACAATTTCGCCTGTGGCCTTTTTGCTTTTGCTTTCAAAGTGGACGCTCTGGCCTGCTTCCACCCTGGAATTGAAAATACGAAAATGCTCTGTAATTTCCGGAAACAGGTCCCGGTAGCCGAGCGTTTGCATGACCTCCCGCGGGTAGCCGTAGAACCTGCAAGCGGCCTCGTTTGCGTTGAGTATGCCGCCCTGCTCGGGTTTTAGCAGCAATACCACGGCATGGTTGTCCTCATACAAAGCACGGTAAAGCTCGTTTGCCTCCGCGGCGCGCCGGTAGGTCTTGTGCCACCCCAGCTGTACCTGAAGAAGCTGCGTGATCAGAACGGAAGCTATCGCATGGATTAAGAATATGGAGAGACTTGCCTGCTCAAACAGCGGCCGCGCGGCCTCCCAAGGCAGCAACAGCCAGCAGAGCAACGTCGCCACCTGCAGCACGATGCCAAACAGCGTGGTGCTGCAAAACGTATCCTTCTTTTTGCCGGAAAACAATCTCCTCCAAAGGAGCCCTATGATATTGCTTGCAATGAGTATGCATATTCCGGGCAGCACACCGGGGCCTGCCGCAAACACCCGATAAATTGCCATGATGGCAGAGGCGATTATCGAAACCGTCCCGCCAAATATAAACGCAATGACGCCGATGAATACCGAGCGTGCATCCAATATAATGCCGGGCAGCAGCTGATAGCCGGAGTATATGAGAAGAATGCCGACTCCGCCGCAAAGTATGCCCATGATCCAGTGAAAAGGCAGTTTGAACCGGACAGAAGCCCCATAACTGAGTTCATGCACGACGCCTATGAGCAGCAAAGTAAGAAGATTGTGGCTGATTTCTACGAGCAGGTCCATATTTTGGTTCTCCCTTCTCGCGCCGAACTGTATATCATATATGATCGAAAGAATTGCGTCTAAATTAACTCCTATAAAAAGTATATCTCCTGTTTCCAATTATGGAAAGAGTTTTCAACCAAATTTGTTCTTTTTTGTTTCATTTGAGACAAAAAAGGCTGATTTTGTCAGATTTTTCACAAAAGCTGAGGCCTGCCGCATACGCGGCAGGCCCCTACTCTTCATTGACTATCCGTTTTCTTGAATGGAGCGACTATAGCTTGAGTGCTGCCATCGCGATGAAGTATACAAGGAACAGCACGGAGAACACGTACAGCAGCGGATGTACTTGCTTGGCCTTGCCGCGCACCAGCTTAGTGATGACGTAGAATATAAAGCCCGCGGCGATACCGTTGGAGATGCTGTAGGTCACCGGCATGATGAGCACGGTCATGAACGCGGGAAGGGCCTCTTCAAAGTCCTCCCAGTTGATCTTGCGGAGCGAGTCGGCCATCAACACGCCCACAATGATGAGCGCCGGAGCGGTGGCCGCTGTTGTGACCATACCGGCGACGGGCGCCAGGAACAGGCACAGCAGGAACAGGATAGCCGTCACAACCGAGGTAAGGCCGGTTTTGCCGCCCTCGCTGATGCCCGCGGCGGATTCAATGTAAGTGGTCGTGTTGCTGGTACCAAGCAGCGCGCCCACCGAGGTGGCGATGGAGTCCGCAAAGAGCGCCTTGTCCATCTTGGATTTGAAGCCCTCGCCCGAGAAGAGCGCGGCCTCGTCCTTTTCATCGAATATGCCGGCCTTGCGTCCGGTGCCGATGAACGTGCCGATGGTGTCGAACGTATCCGTCAGCGAGAAGGCGAACACCGTCACGATAACCACGATAATCTTGGCAGGATCGGCGAAAAGCCCTCCAATGTCCAGATGGAACGCGGTTTTTGCGACGTCGCTCACCGCCATGGCGGCGGAAGGATCATACTTGGTGACGCCGAAGGGGATGCCGAGAAGCGTGGTGAACACGATGCCGATGAGGATCGCGCCCTTGACCTTGCATACCATGAGGATGGCGGTAACGACAAGACCGATGATCGCCATCAGGGCCGCTGGGCTAAGCCCAAAGTTCACGATCGCGGGGATGGCGCCGCCGTTGGATACGACCGTGCCGCCTGCCAGCGAGGGATCGTTGATGATGTTCCAGGGATCGATCGTGAACTTGATGATGTTGGCGTCCTTCAGCCCGATGTAGGCAATGAAAAGGCCAATGCCCGCGCCGATGGCAAGCTGCAGGGAGTTCGGGATGGATTTGATGATGGATTTACGTACTTTTGTAACCGTGATGATGATGTTGATAATACCGCAGATAAATACCATGGCGAGCGCCTGCTCCCAGGTAAAGCCAAGAGTGAAGCAAACCGTGTACGTAAAGAAGGCGTTGAGTCCCATGCCCGGCGCAAGCGCGTAGGGAACGTTGGCAACAAAGCCCATCACTAGGGTGCCGATGGCGGTGGCCAGTATCGTTGCGACAAATATGCCGCCCTTGTCAAAGCCGGGGACCGCGCTGAGAATAGCCGGATTGACAAAGATGATGTAGGCCATGGTGAAGAATGTCGTGATGCCTGCGATGACTTCTGTTCTGGCTTTGGTACCGGATTCCTTGAGCTTGAACAGCTTTTCCATAACAACCCTCCTAAGTATGATTTCTTAACAATTGTATCACACTCCGTTCAAAATTACAGTATAACAATTTTCAATATGTTCACATGTTATCAATACACATGTAAACCACAAAGCTCGCTAATGTACCGCCGGGCCGAGAATGCAAAAAGAAATACCGTATGTTTGTATGCTCATAAGGGACCGCCGCCTGCGGACCGTCTCGACAGATTTTTATAGCAGGGGCTCCGCCCTCGCGTTCTCCAAATGACCGTCGGCGCTGAAAGCGCACACCCCATAATGAGGCTTATAACACGTCCGGCCAGGCGGCAATATGCCGCCAGGCCGGACGTTCATCCCCATCCCCTAAGAAAAAATCAGTCTATTTGATGATTCTCCACTTCCCGATCAGCGGAAGTTCCAGCGCCTTGCCGTTTAATGTGTTTACCAGCCCCATGATCGCAAAGGCCAGTACCGCAATGGAGAATAAGGGCAGCAGAACAAACCATCCGATGAACGGGATAATGCCGAAAATGGTGCAGCCCACCGCGCTGATGATCAGCAGCAGCAACCCCTGGTTGGCATGGAACCGGCCAAAGGGCGAGTCGGAGCAGACGATCAGCGGCAGAAAGAAAATGAAGTAGGCAAACGCCGAAACCACCTTGTTCTTCTCAATGTCCTCCGGCGCAAACGCCCCCTGGGGATTTGGTGCATGATATTCGCTCATAATAGCCTCCTAATGATTATTTCTCCCGGCCCGGCCGGTTAATAAACTTATTTCTGAACGAGGGACATTGAGATGATGGCTGTCTGATCTTCTTCCGTATAGGAGAGCGTGACAGACGCCGTACCGTTGGAACCGCCGTAGGATAGAATACCATTGGATTCAACCGAATAGGCGTCTTCCGTAAAATCTTTCTTTACCGCTTCCACATAGGATTCAAAATCTGCCCTTGCGACTTCCTGAATGGTTACCATGAGATACTCCTCGCTGTCCACCACGCCGTCAATTGTCCCGGCGGCGAAGACGGGGATCGCTTTGGACAGTTCGGAAGACGGCCATTCGGTGGAGCCGAATGTCACTTCCTGCCTGTCCTCGCCTTTGATTGTCAACGTGTCGCCGTCGAGGTCCACGTCGCCGCCGCCGAGGCCTTCTAAAAACTGCTCCGCAGCTTTTTCTTCTATTTTTTGTTTCATTCCGCAGCCGACCAGAGAAAGAACAAGAAGTGCCGTTAAGAAAAAGGCCAAAGACCGTTTCATAGTTACTCTCCTTTTATTATAATGGAAACCATTTTAAAGCCATAGCGGTTTTTATTTCCGGTTCGTTTCTATGCACAATTCCCGGTACTGTATAATCAGTTCCGGTCTCGAGGTCACCCCCAGCTTCTTATAAAGGCTGGTCATATGGGTATTTGCCGTGGAATACTGGACGGAAAGCGCTCCCGCCGCTTCCTTAAGCGTACAACCATCCAACAGCAAAAGCAGCAGTTCCCGCTCCCGCCTTGTCAAGGCCAGAAGCCTCTCATCCCGCTCGGGCCGTTCGTGCCTCGCTTCTCCCGCATCCGCCTGTACCTGCACAGCTCTTTTTGCGGTTAAAGGCGCCTCGTTGCCGCCTTTTTCCGCCCTGAACGCTTGTTTGAGCCTGTAGAACAATCCGCTGCCTGCCTGTGCATCTGCCTTTTGCGCCATATTCACATCACCTCCCCGCGGGATACGCACTCATTTGGGCGTCCATATGAGCGCCGCGCCATCCGCTTCTTTTTGCATTCTCCTGCAGTCTGGTGAGAATCGTCTATTCATTACCTTGCATGAGCAATAAAAAATCCGGTATTCATTAGTTCTAATGAATACCGGATAAAGGATCGAAACGTGGCTCGTGTCACTTATAAAAAACGACCCGCTTGTGATAGAAGCCCGGATAAGCGCGCTATTTTCCTTGCGGTTGTTCCGGCTGCCCCTGATCCTCCTCCGGAGGATGGAAAAACGCATGTACGGCCTGAGCCGTGCGCCGGTCTATGCCGGGGAGTGCGGCCAACGTTTCCATGTCCGCCGCGCGTATGGCGTCAAATGTGGGAAACGCGTCAAAGAGTATGCGCTTTCTTTTATGGCCCACGCCGGGGATTTCATCAAGCCTCGAATACAGCGCGTTTTTTCCGCGCAGGCTGCGATGGTAGGTGATGGCAAAGCGGTGCGCTTCATCCCGAAGGCGCTGCAGCAAATGCAGTGCGGGGCTGTTCCGGTCAAGCGCCAAAGGCTCCGGCTGGTCCGGGAAATAGATGCGCTCGGTCAGCTCCGCAAGGCCGATCGTGTGCAAATGCGTGAGGTCATATTCGGCCAGCACATCCAGCGCCACGTCGAGCTGGCCGCGCCCGCCATCGATTACCAGAAGGTCCGGCAAGTGCGTAAACCGCTCGTCCTGCTCTTTGGCGCGCGCAAACCGCCTGGAGAGCGCCTCCCGCATGGCGGCGTAATCGTCTCCGCCCGTTGGCGTCTTGATGCGGAACCGCCGGTATTCGGAGGGCGCCGGCGCGCCGTTTAAAAACACCACCATGGAGGAAACGGTATCCCGCCCCTGAATGTGCGAGTTATCGAAGCATTCCATTCGCTCGGGCATCGTATCCAGACCCAATACTTCGGCAAGGGCGGCCAAGGCCCCTTCCCCGCGTTCCCAGGAGCGCTGCCTGAGTTTCTTTTCCTTTTGCAGCAGGTCCAGCCCGTTCCGCTCGGCAAGCTCGGTTAAGCGCCGCTTCTCTCCGCGAGCGGGGACGGTGAGATGCACGCGCCTGCCGCGCAGTTCGGTCAGCCACGCCTCGATGGCTTCGGCGTCCGCGGTTTGCTCATACAGTAAAATCTCAGGCGGGAGCTTTGCGGCTTCGGCATAGTACTGCTTCAAAAAGGCGGCCATGGTCTCGCTTTCGCCCTCTTCCCCCGCCTCTTCCTGCGCGTTTTCAATGCGGAAGTTCTCCGTCCCCACCACCTTGCCGCCACGCACGAACACGGCAAATACCAGCGTTTCCCCTTCGAAGCGGGACAGCGCGAACACATCCTGCTCCACGCCCTTGGCCGCGATGGCATGCTGCTTTTCACCCAATGCGTTGATTGCCATGATGCGGTCCCGCAAATGCGCCGCGCGCTCAAACTCCATGGCGTCGGAAGCCTGCTGCATCTGCGCCGTCAATTCCCGCACGACGGGTTCCGTCTGGCCATCCAGAAACGACGCGACCTGATCCAGCAGCTTATGGTATTCCTCACGCGGGATGTTGCCGGAACAGGGCGCGCAGCACTTGCCCACATGGTACATCAGGCAGGGGCGCTCGTGCCGCGCAATCGCCTTGTTGAGATCCTTTTTGCAGTGGCGGACGGGAAAATGCTCATACACCACATTGAGCGCCTCGCGCAATGCAATGCTCGAGAGATAGGGCCCCAAATACTTCGCGCCGTCTTTTGCAACGCGCCGCACCACCTCGATGCGCGGGAAATCCTGCTTCAAATCGATACGCACATAGGGAAAGTGCTTGTCGTCCTTCAACAGGATGTTATAGCGCGGCTGGAACTGCTTGATCAAATTGCTTTCCAGCGTAAGCGCCTCGGTTTCATTGGCGGTGAGTATGGTTTCAAAATCCTCGATATGCGAGACCATCGCAACCACCTTGGGCGGATGGCCCTTTGAGGATTGGAAGTATTGCCGCACGCGGTTTTTTAAGGATACCGCCTTGCCCACATAAATGATCGTGCCGGTTTTGTCCTTCATTTGATAGACGCCCGGCGCGCTGGGCAGCAGCTTTAATTTTTCTTCAATTCGCTCGTTCATTTGTACCCGTCTTTAAAGCAGCATTTACTACCATTGATATAGATCGCTCCGCCCAATGTAATGGCCAGAAATATCCCCCAAGAAACCGCGATGATCAGCACTTGCTGCAACAACAGGTAAATGAGGCCGCCAATGACAAGCGCCGCCCCCATGCTCAGCATCATAATCCCCGTATACCCGGCAAGTTTATCTTTGTCATACTTTTCTTTTTCCGCTTGACTTGCCGTATTATAACCCGCAATGAGATTGACAGCCTTAAAGCGCAGCATGAGGAAGCCCAGCAGCAGGCAGATACCTCCGCCCGAAAAGTTCGCAAGCATCTCCATATTCCCAGCTCCCCAACCTAAAATGCCAGTGCCCCCGCGCTTACAAGCATGCGGTACAACAGCGGCAGCGGCATGCCGATAACGGTGAAATAATTCCCCTCCACGCGGTCCACAAATATGCCGCCCGGCCCCTGTATGCCGTATGCTCCGGCTTTATCCCGCGGCTCCCCTGTTTTTACATACCACGCGATTTCGTCCTCCGTCATGGGCGCGAACGTCACGCGCGTCACATCGTGTTTTACGTCCTTTCCCGTTGGAGCAAGTACGGCGACGCCGGTATATACCTCATGGGTGCGCCCCTGGAGTTTTCCAAGTATCTTTGCTGCGTCCGCGTCGTCTTTTGGCTTGCCTAAGATTTCGCCATCGATATACACAATGGTATCCGCGCCGATCACGCAGGCTTCGGGGTACTGCGCGAACACGGCCTGGGCTTTTTGCAGCGCAAGCGCTTCCACCAGTTCGCCCGGGGCGATTTGTTCGGGTATGTCCTCCTCCACTTCGCTGACGATGGCCTCAAAGGAAATATTGAGCATCCGCATCAGTTCCCGCCTGCGCGGGGACTGCGACGCGAGTATAATCCGCATTTAATCCTCCAACAGAAGCCCGACGGGGCAATGATCGCTCCCTTCCACCTCAGGCAATATAAAGCTGTCCTTCACGCGCGGGATCAGCCGCTCGGAAACGATAAAATAATCGATGCGCCACCCCACGTTGTTTTGCCGTGCGTTGCTGAAGTAGCTCCACCAGCTGTAAGCGTCCGTTACGTCCGGGTACAGCCTCCGGAACGTATCCACAAAGCCAGAGGAAAGAAGCACGGTCATCTTTTCGCGCTCCTCATCCGTAAAGCCCGCGCTCATGCGGTTGCTTTTGGGGTTTTTGATATCGATCTCCTGATGCGCCACATTCAAATCCCCACAGAGTATAACGGGCTTTTTTTCGTCCAGCGCTTTGAGATAATTTAAAAACGCTTCCTCCCACCGCATGCGGTAAGGAAGGCGAATAAGCTCACGCTTCGAATTGGGCGTATAGCAGTTTACAAAATAAAATCCTTCGTATTCCAGCGTGAGCACGCGGCCTTCGGTATCGTGCTCCTCTATGCCGATGCCCGTCTCTACCGAAAGAGGCGCCTGTTTGGTAAACACGGCCGTCCCGGAATATCCCTTCTTCTGCGCGCTGTTCCAGTATTCCGTATAGCCGGGCATGTCAAACTCCGCTTGCCCCTGCTGCATTTTGGTCTCCTGCAGGGCGATGATATCCGCCCCCGCGCTTTCCACAAAGGAAAGGAAGCCTTTGTTCAGGCATGCGCGCAGGCCATTTACATTCCATGAAATCAGCTTCAAACTGCTTGTCCTCCCCCAATGCATTTCATCCATATTTTAAGTATACCACAGATTATTTTTTGTGGCATACTGTCGGTTTTTCCACGCAATTAGTTCAATAGCAAAAAATTGTTAAAAAAATTGTTGCGCAATTGACAAACCGCATGTATAATGATGGAGGTACCTGAATTTCGGGTCTGTGGTTGAAAGTCGAAGCCAGTCGCAGGCAAAACGATCCACGTAAGCCGGTAAAATCGCTGGTGAGCATGGTGCGGCCTAGATGTAAGCCCAACCAGGAATACAATTTGAAAAGGTTCAGCAAAAAAGAATCACATCTTGTCCGATCAGTCAAGGGAGTTCTATGAAGCAAAACCAATCAAACTGAATCCTGAGAGAAGCAGTAGTGGGAGCCTCATTTGGCTATGAGCGAACCTTCCTGTTGGCGTGTGTGGGGGAAAAGACCAGGTCAGCCGAAGTTTAGGACTAATAAAAATCCATAACAAAGGGGATTACAACATCATGTTCCAGGACAAAGAATTGGTATGCAAGGACTGTGGCGCACCTTTCGTATTCACAGCCGGCGAGCAGGAATTTTATGCGGAAAAGGGCTTCCAGAACGAACCCGCGCGCTGCAGGGACTGCCGCAATTCTAGGAAGAACCAGCGCAGCGGCGAGCGCGAAATGTACGACACTGTTTGTGCACAGTGCGGTGCTCCCACCAAAATCCCGTTCGTTCCCAAGAACGACAGGCCGGTGTATTGCAGCGCTTGCTTCCAGGCGCGTCGGTAACCGCTAATCCCCTTTTGATCCGCCGGTGCGCGGTTAAACGGTGATTACAAACAGCTCGAACTGCTGCATCCTGAAAAGGGTTGCGGCAGTTTTTTTCTGGCCATCAACAAATCCCCGCGGACCGATGGGTTCCTGCAGATAAAAATGCCGCATATGCGGCATTGTTTCAGCCGATTTGTATCCGGATGACACTTTCTGGTATTTCACAAGGAATGTGTGCAGCCTAACGCTGCATAACCAATCGTCCAATCGGATTGAATGCGGGGGGGCTTCCCGTGGGGAAGCCTCACCGTGAATCCCACTCCCCCGGAAAAAGTTTCATCCCGCTCCCCACCCCTTTTCAGAAGAAACGGCCGCATCTATTGAATGCAGCCGTCTTTCCTTGGAGGGGGGTGTGACACTTATACCGAGCTGGATGCGGAATATCCGCTTCCAATGGTTCTCCATTTGGTAGCGCCGCCGCGGCGGTTAGACATATCCAGCGTGGGGTCCATGGATACCCATTCGCCCGTGGCGTCGTCGTATACGCTGTTCCACGCATGGTAGCCGCCCGCCGGCTTGCTGTCGCCCTTGATCATTTTGGTGGGAATCCCCACGCTGCGGCACATGGCTGCGAACAACGAAGCGATGTCATAGCAGATGCCCTCTTTGGCCTTAAGTATGGAGTTAGGGTTGGGCGTATAGCGCGTGACCCGTCCCTCGATGACGTCATAATACAGGTCGTAGTCATACGAGAAGTTCTTGACGATGTAGCTGTAGATCGCCATCGCCTTTTCCTGCGTTGTTTTCTTGCCTGCCGTAAGCTCCGCGGCCTTGTTGGAAACGCTGTCCCCGGCGCGGAAGGAAATTTCCGTAACACTGTTCAGATACTTTGTTACACTGGACGGAAGGTTTTTTGCGGGGACTTCCTGTGCGGAAGAACCGTTCCCTGCCGCCGGTATAGGCTGTGCAGGAGCCGATTTTGAGGAACTGGCAAACGTGACGCTATCCAGCTTGCGGTACGAGTTCCCGCTGATATTCTCATAGAGCAGGGCGGACACGTTCTGCGCCCCTGCCGGAAGCGGAAAGCTCTCCTTTGTTCCGGATACATAATCGTAATATTGGATCATGCGGGTGTCGTCGTCCCGCATGCCAACTTTCAGCGCCTGGCCGGAATTGGATTCATAATAGATGTTGATATACCCGGCGGATACGTTGGAAAGATCGAATGTATTGGTTACGGCAAGCGCACTAACCGGCAACAGCACGGTCGCTATGAGCGCCACTGTAAGCAATAACGCGGTGTTCCGGAGCCCCTTCTTCATAAAAATACCCCTTTCGGTAGCTGGCTGCCATTTCAGGCCCTGTAGCTTTGCGTCGCCGCCTTTCGACGGGTTTGCCTTTGTCGCATTGGGGAAAGCCCATGCAACTTGTCCATACTCTTGCTCTTTTCCCCTCAGGAAAAAGAACAACAAAAAAACTTCTTTCGGTAACTGGCTGCCATTTCAGGCCCTGTAGTTTT
The DNA here is from genome assembly GCA_023426265.1 of Bacillota bacterium. Taxonomy (GTDB): domain Bacteria; phylum Bacillota; class Clostridia; order Christensenellales; family CAG-138; genus JAEYLA01. Next base: position 2,464 of record JAFABA010000142.1, on the reverse strand, counting down.
GCGTCGCCGCCTTTCGACGGGTTTGCCGTTTGTCGCTTAAGTTCAGATGCAACAAATATATTGACTTTTATACGTTTTCATCATATACCATTTATACGGAAGTTACAATAAGAAATTTGAAAATTCCAATATATTTTCAGATTAAAAACACACGCTCCCCTGTTTCAATGCCATTATGATATTGTATAAAATATACATGTAAATTCTCTGTTAATATTGTCAAAACATATAACGTTGTTTATAATTATAAGGAAATATTTCCCGATATTTGAAATCATCCGGGGAGGAAGATATGGCGACAGAGAACGCGAAGCTTTCCATTAAGCTTTTTGGGGGGTTTTTAGTAGAATATGACGGAATGATGCTGAGTAGCCTGTCCCCCCGGGCGGACAGCCTTTGGATGTTGTTCCGTTTTTTCCTTGCGAACCGCGGCAAATTCATTACTTCCGAGGCACTCATCGACATGCTCTGGCAGGAGGATGACGTCGTCAACCCGCGAAAGGCGCTGCAGAACCTCATCTACCGGCTGCGCAAGCAGCTGCCGGAAACAGATGAATATGGCCAACCTTATATCCTCTCCCAGCACCGCACGTACGGCTGGAATACCGAGGCTGCGGTGAACGTAGACGCCTTTGAATTCGACAGGCTCGCGTGCCTTGTCAAAGGCGGCCTGCCGGAAGATGAGTTAAAGTGCTCCTGCGAACGGCTCATGGAACTTTATACGGGTGATTATATGGAGGATATTGCGGATGAAAAGTGGGTGGAAACGCTCACCTCCTATTATCGCCGCCAGTATTTCTCCTGCATCAACAGTTATATCGGCATGCTCTATGAACAGCATCTCTACAACGAGGTGATCGACGTTTGCTCCGCCGCATTGCAGCACAACATGTTTGAAGAGCATTACCACGCCATGATGATACACGCGATGCTTGCAAACGGCAACCGGTACGGCGCAATGTCCCACTATAAAAGCATTACGGCGCTTTTGAGCAAGGAACTCGATGTGCAGCCCTCGGAGGAATTAAAATCCGCCGGGCGCAGCATCAATACGACAGCGCAGCCGCAGCGCCCGGATATCGGCATGGTGCTCGACGATCTCAGGTCCGCGGCGGCGGCAGCCGGACCCATGGTATGCGAGGCCGATGTATTCCGCCAGATATTCCAGCTGCACGAGCGCAGGAACCGCCGTGAACAGATGGCCTGTATGCTGGTGATGTATACCATCGTCGCCCACAGCCGCGAGCTTTCGGACCAGGAAATGTTCCAGGTGATGTCCTCGCTCAAGCGCGCCTGCGTGCTTTCATTGCGAAAATCCGACGTGCTGACCCAGCACTCCAATACGCAGCTGCTGATCCTGCTGCCCAACGCCACGGAAATCAACATCAGCGTTGTGCTCCTGCGCATTCAGCAGAAGTTTGCGCAGCTATGCCTGGAGAGCGGCGTTACGCTGACCACGCAGGTGCGTTCCATACAGCCGCGGGCGGCGCAGGCAGTATAAGACAGGCCATAAGGTCTTGTGAACTCTGGCCCCCTGCCAAGCAGGGTTAAAAAGCGGATGGATGATCAAAAGCTGATCCGTCCGTTTTTTGTAAGACTTCGCTTGTATCATACATATGCTATAACTATTTTGAACGGTGATCGTATTGAATATATTCGGATATAACCGCATTATTGTTGTTGGCAATAATGGCAGCGGAAAAAGTTTTTTATCTAAAGAATTATCTGCTATCACAGGTTTGCCGCTCATTCATCTTGATGTAGAGTTTTGGCGTCCCAACTGGGAAAAGCCTCCGAAAGAAGAATGGCGAAAGAAGCAAACGGAACTGATATCAAAGGAAAAATGGATTATTGACGGCAATCATACGGACACGATGGAGTTGCGGTTTGAAAGAGCGGACCTCATTCTGTTTCTGGATATAAACCGTTTTGTATGTTTGGCTGGCGTATTGAAAAGAAGCGGCAAAAAGCGTTCCGATTGGCCGCAATATCTCGAAGAAAAATTGGACAGGGGATTTTTTCATTTATGTAAGGGATTATGGAGTTTTTCTAAAACACGCAAACGCACGATACTGGGTTTACAAAAAAAATATCCCGACAAACCGTTTTTCGTTATTAAGGGCAGAAGAACAACGAACAAGTTGTTAAGTCAATGGAGAGAGGAAAAGACGAAACAGATCAATCCTGCAGTGTAGGCATGGCTGCCGCTTTCGCGAGTTTTTCCCGCTGAGAGTTTGGCGCTGCACCCCTACGTTTATTTTCCTTTTAACGTCACCAGCACAATTTCCGTAGGACTCCCGACGCGCATCGGGAACCCCCACGCCCCGATGCCGGAGCTTACGATGATCTGGAATTTTCCGTCTTTGTGGTACCCGTAGCTGTATTCGAATATGCCGAACAATTCCGTAAAGAGGCCTCCGGGAAACAACTGCCCGGCGTGCGTATGCCCCGAAAGCTGCAGGTC
>JAFABA010000134.1 GCA_023426265.1 Bacillota bacterium | reverse complement strand
TGCCCGGCGAGGTAGTACACTGCGACGCGGGCCGGAAAAAAACGCTGTCCGCGATCCAGGCTGCCGCTTCCGGTGACGGCATCGCGCTGTTCGTCGCACAGAAGGACGCGCAGGAAAACGATCCGGAGCCGGATGATCTTGAAGGTACCGGTACGATTGCGCGTATCAAGCAAGTCTTTCGCATCCAGGGGGATGGCATCCATATGTTGCTGACGGGAATTTCCCGTGCAGATATCAGGGCCTTTACATCCGAAGAACCGTATTTTGAGGCGAGCGTGCAGGAAAAGCAGGACGTAGCGGGCAGGCCGGAGGCTGTGGAAGCCTTGCGCCGCCGCGTGCACGAAAGCTTTGAAGAATACGCCAAGCTCAATTCCAAACTGACATCCAGCCAGAAAAACGCCATGGAGGCCATACTGGAGGCCGGGGAATACGCCGATTCCGTCGCCGCCCTGGTGATTACGGAAGCGCCGCAGCGCCAGCGGATACTCGAAGAAGCCAATGTGGAAAACAGACTCATGCTGCTGGCGAGGCTGCTTTACAAAGAGCTCGAGGTGCTGCGCCTGGATGCGGAGATCACCGGCAAGCTGCACGACGAGATCGAGAAGAACCAAAAGGAGCACTACCTGCGCGAAAAGCTCCGGGTGATCCGCCGGGAGCTTGGGGACGACGGCGAGGACGAACTGGACGAATACCGCGCCCGCATGGCGAAAAAAGAGTATCCGCCCATGGTGGCGGAGCGGCTCAAAAAAGAAATCGTGCGGATGGAAAGCCTGCCTGCGGGTTCCCATGAGGCGCCTATGGCGCGCAGCTATATCGAACTGCTGTTGGATCTCCCCTGGACGGAGCAGACAACAGACAATCTTGATTTGATCCACGCCCGCAAGGTACTCGATTTGAACCATTACGGCATGGAGAAGGTCAAGGACCGAATTGTGGAATATCTGGCCGTGCAAAAGCTCACCGGCAAGCCCAACGGACAGATTTTATGCTTTGTAGGGCCGCCGGGGGTGGGAAAGACCTCCATCGTCGCGTCCATCGCGGAAGCCATGGGCCGCAAATTTGTACGCATGAGCCTGGGCGGTATCCGGGACGAAGCGGAGATACGCGGCCACAGGCGCACCTATATCGGCGCACTGCCCGGCAGGATCATATCCGCCATGCGGCAGACGGGGTCCGTGAACCCCGTGCTGCTGTTCGACGAAATCGACAAGCTCGCGTCGGATTACAGGGGGGACCCAGCTTCCGCCATGCTCGAAGTATTGGACGGCGCGCAGAATTTCGCGTTTCGGGATCATTTCCTGGAGCTGCCGTACGACCTGTCCAAGGCCATGCTTTTGACCACCGCCAACGACGAGCACGGCATCCCCAAGCCGCTTTTAGACCGCATGGAGGTCATACATGTGGAAAGCTATCTGGCGGAAGAGAAGCTGGAGATTGCAAAGCGGCACCTGCTGCCCCGCCAATTGGAAGCGCACGGCATGAAAAAAACCAACCTCCGCATCACGGACGGGCAGATCGCCTCCATCATCAACGGCTATACGCGGGAGGCGGGCGTACGGGAATTGGAGCGCATGCTGGGCACCGTTTGCCGTAAGGCCGCCATTGAGATCGCGAACGGGCAAAAACGCGTCGGCATCAACGCGCAGAGGCTTCAGGATTTCTTAGGCCGCCCGCGCTACCGCGAGGACGAAAGCAGGGAACAGAATGAGATCGGCGTGGTAACCGGCCTTGCCTGGACGCCGGTGGGCGGCGAAACGCTCAGCATAGAGGCCGTTGTTACCCCGGGGGCTGGCGGTGTCCAGCTGACGGGGCAATTGGGCGAGGTGATGCAGGAATCGGGACGCGCCGCCATGACCTATGTGCGCGCTCATGCACAGGAATGGGGACTTGATCCCGAGCGGCTTTTAAAGCTTGACGTGCACTTGCATGTGCCCCAGGGCGCGGTGCCCAAGGATGGGCCGAGCGCTGGCGTCTCTATGGCAACGGCGATTTTAAGCGCGCTAACAAAAATCCCCGCCCGCGCGGACATTGCCATGACCGGGGAAATCACGCTCCGCGGGCGCGTGCTGCCCATAGGCGGCGTACGGGAAAAAGCGCTTGCGGCGCTGCGCACGGGTATTACGCGCGTGCTTTTGCCCAAAGGCAACCGCAAGGATATCGAAGATATCCCCGAGAGCGCGAAAAAGGCGCTGGATTTCGTGTTTGTGGAAACGCTGGACGATGTATTCCGGCATGCGCTTGAAGAGAGCAAAAAGGCCGCCAAAACGGAACGGGGAGAGCCGTTTTTCCAGGGTGCTGTGGAGTGGAACAACCAAACGGGGGTGCTGTCATGAGCGAAGAAAAGTTTCTCATCAAACAGGCGGAATTCGTCACAAGCGCCGCGGGTGCAAATGGATATCCGGAAAAGCGCGTGGCGGAGATTGCCGTTGTGGGGAAATCCAACGTGGGGAAATCATCGCTCATCAACTCCCTGTGCAACAACTATAAGCTTGCCAAGACCTCCCAAAGCCCGGGGAAGACGCGGCTCATCAATTTCTTTTTGATCAACCGCGAGTTTTACCTGGTGGACCTGCCGGGTTACGGGTTCGCAAAAGCGCCCAAAGAGCAGCGGGAAGCCTGGGGCGCGCTGATGGAAGGCTACCTTTCCTCCGGCCGGGTGACGCATCTGTTCCTGCTTTTAGACATTCGCCACGCGCCTTCTGCCGAGGACAGACAGATGTTCGAGTGGATGCTCTATTACGGCGTGCCGTTTACGCTGGTGGCCACCAAGGCGGATAAACTTGCACGCTCCAAAAGGCAGCAGGCCGCAAACGCCGCGGCGAAGCTTTTGGGTGCGCCGCCAGCCGCCATTCCCTACTCCTCCGAGGACGCTTCGGGCCGCGACGCGCTGCTTTTTCGCATGGGGCAGGTGCTTGCGGATGTGCAGGGAGCATATGTATCATAAATATTTTACTTTCAGGAGGGGAAGCGCTTGACACAGCGGGTCGCCTTTCGCATAATAGGATAGGGTTTGATGCAATGGATTGCGCGGTAAAAGGCCGCGCTTCGTCTATTGTAGCCAAACGTGTAAACCGGAATGGAGGATTGTAAGCATGGGCCTGCACAAATGCCCTAGATGCGAATTGAACTACATTCGTGACGACGAAAAATACTGCGCCGTCTGCCGCCGCCAGATCAAGGGCGAATCGGACGATAACGAGGACCTGCAGAACATCTGCATTGAATGCGGAGAAAATCCCGCGTTGGCCGGGCAGGAACTCTGCGGGTATTGCCTGAGCGAGCGCAGAAGGCGTGAAAAGATGGAAAACCTGATGGAGCAGCCGACGCCCATCGCTATGGATATGAACCAACTGGACGAAATCGACGTACCGATCTCCGCCGATATCCCCAGCGAGGACCTCCAGGAAATGCACAAGGAATTCGGCGAAGACGACAGCGACGACGATGTTGCACTGCCTCTCGATTTAGAGGGAAACGAAGAAGACGAAGAAGAGGATGAGGATTTATAAATCCCTCTTCTTATGCCATGGTCGGATATTGAGCGCCCCCGATGCGCTTTTCCACCTGTTATACGGGTTCGCATTCCATCCATTTCCTTGGAGCGGATTCGTAAATACTATTTTCCTTAGCCGCGGACAAATATTTGTCCACGTTCGATCGGGAATAGTGTAAAGGAGAAGAAGGCATATGAAGGTGTTTGCAATCGGGGATTTGCACTTGTCCGGCGCGGTCGATAAACCCATGGACATTTTTGGCCCGGCTTGGGAGAACCACGCGCAGCGTATCAGGGAGAATTGGCGTTCCCTTGTGGGCGACGAGGATCTCATACTGCTGCCCGGGGACTTCAGCTGGGCCATGCATTTAAAGGACGCCCTGATCGATATGGCGTTTCTTTCGGAACTTCCCGGCACAAAGGTCATGATACGCGGCAACCACGATTACTGGTGGAATTCTGTCACGCAGGTGCGCGCGGCGCTACCAGCGAAAACGCATGTGCTTCAGAACGACTGCATGTCATATAACGGCGTTCATATCGCGGGCACGCGGGGCTGGACCTGCCCGGGCAGCATGAATTTTCTTCCCGAGGATCAGAAGATATACGACCGCGAGGTCATGCGCTTGGGGATGTCGCTAGCCCGCCTGCCCCAGAATGGAATTCGCATCGCCATGCTGCACTACCCGCCCTTCAATGAAAACCGCGCGCCCTCCGGCTTTTCCCAGGCGCTGGAGCGTGCGAATATCCGCCTTGCGATATACGGGCACCTGCACGGCAGGAGCTGCCGCAGCGGGTTTGAAGGCGTAAGGAATGGTGTCGAATACATGCTGGTTTCCGCCGACCACATCGGCTTTAAGCCCAAGCTTTTGCTGGAAATATGACCTTGCCTGGACGCCGCAGCCATGACCCGCCGCGGCGCCGGAAGGACCCTTTTATCCTGAAGCAGATCGACCTTATTTTTACGCAAAAACACATCATTTGACGAACCGGCGCCCCTCCTGTCATACCATCGGAGGGACGCCTTTTTTTTCGTGCGCATTCGATAGGGGGCAAATACAAGAAAAAAGAGCGGAATCCGCATGAAATGGCATAAAAAATCCATAAAAATGGTGGCAAGTGTATTGAAGTGGTGCTATAATTACGATAATACTATAGAGGATAAAGCCCGAAGAAAAAATTCGCAGGGAAGGGAGGCGGCTTAAGGTGCTGATAGGCTCCGCAGTTCACGGCATAGACCCAAAAAGCCGCGTCTTTATCCCTTCGAAATGGCGCGGGGATCTTGGGGAAACCATCATACTGACGCACGGCATACTGGGTACGGATGAGATCACCTGCCTGTTCGGTATGTCAGAACAGGGCTGGCGGGAATTCGCCACGCGCTTTTCCACCCTGCCCGAGTCGGACGTCATGGCCCAGGCGTTCCGCCGCATGATGTTCGCGAACGCCGCCGAATGCGAACTGGACAAGCAGGGCCGCATCCTCATCCCCAGCTCGCTTAGCAAATACGCAAAACTGGATAAGGAAGCGGTGCTTGTCGGCATGGGCTCCCGCATCGAGATATGGTCCCCCGAATCATGGGAAAAACACAATACCGGCATCAGCACGGAATATCAGTCGGCGCTGCGCCGCCTGCTGGAGATGGGCATATGAGCGAGTACCACGCGCCCATCATGGTGGAGGAAGTGCTTTCCCTCCTTGCGCCGGAGCGCGGCGGCATATTCGTGGACGGAACGCTCGGCGGCGGCGGGCACGCGGAAGCGGTATTAAAAAAGCTTCCGCCGAACGGCAGGCTATATGGCATCGACCGGGATGGGGAAGCGATTGCGGAGGCGTCAAAAAGGCTGGCTCCTTTCGGGGAAAGATTCCGGGCGCTGCGCGGAAATTTCTTTGACATGACGGCCCTGTTAAAAGAACAGGGCGTAGACAAGGCGGACGGCATCTTAATGGACCTTGGGGTGTCATCCCACCAACTCGATGCCCCCAAACGCGGGTTTTCCTACCACAACGAAGCGCCGCTGGACATGCGCATGGACGAGGACGCGGCGTTCAGCGCTTACGACGTGGTGAATTCTTACCCGGCGGAGCGGCTGGCGACAATACTCAGGGAATACGGGGAAGAGCGCTACGCCATGCGCATCGCAAACGCAATCGTGCGCGCGCGGCAGAAAGCGCCCATCGCCTCCACCACCGAACTTGCGGAAATCGTCAAAGCCGCAACCCCGGCGGAAAACCGGTGGGAAGGCCAGCACCCCGCAAGGCGCGCGTTCCAGGCCATCCGCATCGAGGTAAACGGGGAGCTCAACGGCTTAAATAAGGCCCTTGCCGATGCGGTGGAACTTTTAAACCCCGGCGGAAGGCTGTGCGTCATCACATTTCATTCGCTCGAGGACAGGATCGCGAAGCAGGCGTTTAAAACCTTGGAAAACCCCTGCACCTGCCCGCCCAAGGCGCCAATCTGCACATGCAACAAAAAGCCCGTCGTGCGGATATTGACAAAAAAACCCGCCATAGCGGGGGAAGAAGAATTAAAAGAAAATGCCAGGTCGCGCAGTGCCAAGCTGCGCGCCGTAGAAAAACGATAATCGGCGGCATGCGCGTAAAAGAAAGGGAATACGATGGAAGTAGCGGGAAACAGGCACAGGGCGGCATACACGGCATCGCGGGTCTATTCGCCTACGCGCGGCGCAAACGCGTACGCATACGCGCCCGCGGCGGCTCCCGCGCAGCCTGTTGAGCAGCAAAAAACTGCGCCAAAACCGCAACAGAGGCAAAAAACCAAGGCGCGTCCGGCGTTAAGCACGGGCTGCAAGGCAGCGATGCTGTTTGCTATCACTGTGGTTGCCGCAGCTTCCCTGTTTGTGGTGTTCCGGTATGCCCGCATCGCCGGAAGCTATCTGGAAGTCAATCAGATCAAATCCGATATGGAAGCCGCGCAGCTTCGCATAAATGCATTGAATGTGGAGCTTGAGTGCGCGGTGAGCATACAGAACGTACAGGACGCCGCGGCGCGTCTTGGCATGACATATCCCACGGCGGACCAGTTTGTCCGCGCGGGGGACGCGCTGCCCGGAGCGGGCGCGCAAACGTCCGCAAACGGGGCGGCCACAGTGGCGGAAGGGGCGTAGCGCGGTTAAAACCGGCGCGTACGCAGCGCCGCCGGCAGCTTTTTTCGCAATGGAGGCACGCATGAGCGCACCGGATACCGCCAACAAAAAGAAACTGTTTCGAATGCTCCTGATCATGGGCTTCCTGTTCCTGCTTTTGCTTGGAAGGCTTTTCTATGTGCAGGTGATCTGGGGGCCGGAGCTTCAGGAAAAAGCGCTGCTGCAGTGGACGATGGATACGAGCCTGTCCGCCGAGCGCGGACGCATTATGGACAGGGACGGGCAGACGCTTGCCCAGAGCGGCACCGCATACCAGGTGGAGGTCAACCCCAAGCAGGTCCCGACAACCGAGCGCGAGCGCGTGGCGACCGAGCTTACCAACGTACTGGGGCTCAATTATGAAATCACATTAACCCGCGTAAGCGATACGACAAAGCAGCAGATCGTGCTCAAGCGGCAGGTGGAACGGGAAAAAATCGACCAGCTGAGCGCGCTCCAGCTTAAAGGCGTGACATTCAGCGTGGACACCAAACGCTACTATCCCTTGGGGAACATGCTGTCACAGACTTTGGGCTTCACCACGGTGGACGGCGTGGGGCAGGAGGGCCTGGAGAGAAGCTTCAACAAATATCTTGCGGGCGAACCCGGCAGGCTTATTACCGAGACCGACAGGGACAACAAGCCCCTCCCGTACGGGACACAGGAATTCATTGAGCCGGTGGACGGCTGCTCGCTGGTGCTTACGACCGACGCCGTGGTGCAATCGTTTTTGGAAAAGGCGTTGCAGGAAGCCCTGACCATCAACAAGGCGAAGAACGCACAGGGGATCATACTTGATGTGCAGACGGGCGAAATACTCGCCGTTTCCACCAAGCCCGATTACGACCCCAACGCGCCCCCGCGCGACGATCTTGCAACATTGCAGGCGCTTGCGAAAAACCGCGTGGTGACCGACGCCTATGAGCCCGGCTCCACATTCAAGATCGTGACGCTTTCCTCAGCACTCGATTCCGGAGCCGTCAACACCGGCACGACGTTCGACTGCCCGGGCTTCAAGGTGGTCAACGGCGAACGCATCAAGTGCTGGAAAAGCAGCCATGGGCATCAGACGCTGACAAAGGCCGTGCAGAACTCCTGCAACCCCGCGTTTATGACGATGGCGCTCGCGATGGGCAAGGAAACGTTCTACGATTATATTTACAAGTTCGGCTTCGGATCCTCCACGGAAAGCGGGCTGACGGGCGAGAGCGGCGGTATCGTGATCCATGAAAAATACATCCGGGAAAACAACACCGCGCGCATCGGTTTTGGCCAGAGCATTGCGGTGACGCCCATGCAGCTTGCTTCCGCGACAGCCGCCGCCATCAACGGCGGGGAGCTGATGCAGCCCTACATCGTCAAGCAGGTAATCGGCCCGAACGGAGAGATCATAAAGGAAAATAAGCCCACCGTCGTTCGCCGCGTGATTTCGGAGGAAACCTCCGCGATTGTCCGCTCCATATTGGAAAGCGTGGTGGCCGAGGGTAGCGGGCGCAACGCGCAGATACCCGGCTACCGTGTGGGCGGCAAGACCGGAACGGCGCAGAAATACGTGGACGGCAAACCGTCTTCGGGCAGCCTCATTGCTTCCTTCATTGGCTTTGCCCCCGCGGATAACCCGAAGTACCTGTGCCTGATCCTGGTGGATGAACCCAAGGTCGGCGTCATATTTGGAAGCACGGTGGCCGCCCCCTTTGTAAAAGACGTGCTGCAGGATACGCTGATGCACTATGGCGTAAAGCCCAGCGTGGAAACCGAAACCGTAGTGGTGCCGGACGTGGTGGGGAAATCCGCCAAGGAAGCGGCGGCCATCCTGGCGGATAACGGGCTTGTAGCGGATTATTCCGAATGGGAGGCTGCTGCCGCGGTCACTTCCCAAGTGCCCTACGCACAGGAAACGGTTGCAAAAGGCAGCGGGGTGCTCCTCTATACGACGGATACCACCGAGGACGCGGACCATGGCGGCACGGAGGATTCCGTGACAGTACCCGATGTTTCGGGTATGACCCGCATAGAGGCCTATGACGCGCTCACAGCGGTAGGCCTGACGCTTCGGATCGAGCCGGAAGACCAGAGCGGCAAGGCGGTCAGGCAGAAGCCCGGGGCTGGAGAAACGCTCCCGTTCGGGCAAAGCGTGACGGTGGAATTCTCCCAAGTAGAGGAATGAAACCGAAAAACCGCGAAGAAGCCCTTGAAATGGACATGCAAGACGCGCTTGTGATATACTGAGTGAGGTCTTTGGGCAAGCAGCCAATTGCCTTAGATCCGCATTAACTGCCGCAAGCGTGAGCAGGATGGTAAAGGAGAACCACAATGTTGCTTTCAAAACTGTGCCAAGGTTTTGAACACCGCCTCATAGGGGCGGATACCGACATTGACGTATTGCAATACGATTCAAGAAAAGTAAAGCCGGGCAGCCTCTTCTGCTGCATCGTAGGAACATTTTCGGACGGGCATGAATATGCAGCCTTAGCGGTGGAAGCAGGGGCTTCCGCCATACTGGTAGAGCGTGAGCTGCCCCTCCACGTACCCCAGATCATTGTGAAAAACTCCCGCATCGCCATGGCTGAAATGGCCGCGGAATTCTACGGCCACCCGGAACGGGACATGCGCCTGGTCGGCATCACGGGCACCAACGGAAAGACCACCACCACCTACATGGTCAAAGCCATCGCGGAGCATGCGGGCAAAAAGGTGGGGCTGATCGGAACCATCAAAAACATGATCGGCACGCGCGTCATTGAAACCGAGCGCACCACGCCGGAATCCGTAGACTTATACCGTTTGCTCAGGGAAATGAAGGACGAGGGCGTCGAGATTGTGGTGATGGAGGTTTCCTCCCACTCGCTTGACCAGAACCGTGTGCATGGCCTGACGTTCGACGTGGCGGAGTTCACCAACCTCACGCAGGATCACCTTGATTACCATAAGACGTTTGAAAATTATCTCGCCGCCAAAAAGAAGCTCTTTTTGCAGAGCAGACGCGGCGTCATCAACATAGACGATCCTTATTCGGGCAAGCTTTTAGATGGGCTCACGCTGCCCGTCACCACGTTCGGCATCCGGGAACGCGCGGACGTTTGCGCCAGCGAAATCGACATTACCACCCGCGGGGTGCAGTTCGATCTCCGGTTCCCCGGCGGCGTCACCCGCATCAACGTGCCCATACCGGGGCTTTTCAGCGTATTCAACGCTATGGGCGCCGTGGCCGTGGGGCTTAGCCTGAACATTCCCATGGGGCATATCAAGTCGGGTCTTGAGGATATGCAGAGCGTTTCGGGTAGGCTCGAGCCGCTCAACACGGGCAACCTCGGCTTTTCCGTGTTTGTAGATTACGCCCATACGCCCGACGCTTTGGAAAACGTATTGAAGACCGTGCGCGGCTTTGCAAAGGGCAGGATCATTACCGTGTTTGGCTGCGGCGGGGATAGGGACCGTGCGAAGCGCCCCATCATGGGCGAAATCGCGGGCCGGTATTCCGACCGTCTGGTTGTCACCAGCGACAACCCGCGCACGGAGGATCCGTTTGAGATACTCGCAGCGATCGAAGAAGGTGTCAAAAAGTCCGGTTGCGCATATATCACAATAGAGCAGCGGCGCGAAGCGATCCTGCATGCGCTCAAAAACGCAAGGAAAGACGACGTTATCGTCATTGCGGGCAAGGGCCATGAAAATTATCAGGAGATCAACGGCATCAAGCACCATTTCGACGACAAGGAGACCGTAATGGAGCTGCTTGGGAAATTGGAACGTTGATCTAATCGTACGCACCAAAGCAAACCGGAGGAAGGCATGCAACAGCTTATACTGGCGTTATTGCTCAGTTTTCTAGTAACCCTGCTATTGGGGCCGCTTGTGATACCTATGCTCAAGAGGCTCAAATTCGGCCAGACCGAGCGGGATGACGGCCCGCAGACGCACCTTGTAAAATCCGGCACCCCCACGATGGGCGGCCTCATGATATTGGCGGGCATATTGGCGGGAACCCTGACGTTCTCCATGGCGGGGCTGGAGTTTGTGCTCCCCTCGCTGCTTACGACATTTGCGTTCGGGCTTGTCGGGTTCCTGGATGATTTTATCAAGGTCAAGCGCAGGCGCTCGTTGGGACTGAGCGCTTACCAGAAAATCATCGCGCAGCTGGTGTTCGCGTTTATCGTGGCGCTCACCGCCTACAACAACCCGTTTATCGGTCCTACCATCGTGCTGCCGTTCTCCGGAGCGGAGTGGAACCTGGGCATCTGGTATATCCCGTTCGTAATGTTCGTCGTTATTGCCGAGGTCAATGCGGTGAACTTAACGGACGGTTTGGATGGACTGGCTTCCGGCGTCACCATGATATACGCGGTGGCGATGTCCCTGATATTCATGCTGCTGTCCGTCACGGCGTCGGACAACGGGCAGGTCGGCTACAGCGCGAACCTGGGTGGCATGGCGGTGTTTTCCGCCGCGGTATCCGGCGCATGCCTCGCGTTTTTGCGGTTCAACACCTATCCCGCCCGCGTATTTATGGGCGATACCGGTTCCATGGCGCTGGGCGGTGCGATCACCATGATGGCCATATTCAACCGCGGCGTATTGTTGTTGCCGATCATGGGCGGGTGTTTTATGGCTTCTGCGATCAGCGTAGTGCTTCAGGTCGGCTCGTACAAGCTTCGCAAGAAGCGCGTATTTAAAATGGCGCCGTTGCATCATCATTTTGAGCTGATGGGTATACCGGAAACCAAAATTGTTTCGATGTATATGATAGTGACCGCCATATTGTGCCTGGTTTGCCTTTTGGCGTATGTGTGATTGACTGTTTGCCGTTCTGGGCGGGTCTCGGGATGCCGCGTTTTTAGTTGGCGCTTGGCGTGGCGGAGGGACTGACGGATGTTTGAGGGAAAGAGGCGGCTCTG
>JAFABA010000133.1 GCA_023426265.1 Bacillota bacterium | reverse complement strand
CGACCTTTTCCGAGGTTTTGGAAGCGGCACAGAAGCGCATTGAACAAACGGGCGTAGAGCTGGATAAGCTGATTGGTGTCCGGACAAGAAAAATAAACAGCAAGCTTCGGGAAGTCTCCGAGCTTCCAGCCGTAGAATCGAAAGACCTGCTGGATACGGTCTCAGAAATAGATGAATGATATGGTGCTCAGCGAGGTGCCCATGTAGACCGCGTGGTATACGATATACAAGCAAACGCCCGGAGCAATAGCCGTTCCGGGACGTTTTGTCCAGTAATAAAAGATTACAAAATCAAATCCTATGCCGCATAGAGCGGTAGAGGGAAATCGTCGGGCAGCAGGGAACCGCTCCCGCCTTTGGGCTCGGCCAGGACGGTAAAGCCCCATGCCGAGTCGGACCGGACCACGAGCAGGCGGCAATAATCCGGCACATGGCCAATACGGTTTTCATCGCCGCCAGGCAGCTTACGATCGTCTGCATCAAAGGAGAGATAAAACACGCCATCTCCAAGGTATTGATACGCGCGCAGCGAATAGGCCATGCTTATGTAATCGCCCTGTTGAATATAGTACTTGCCGTCTCTACTCACAACGGACGATTCCTCCCATTCGCCATAATCGGATTCAAACTCAGGAATATCCACGCCATACACATCGCGAATGAACGCGTTCGCCTTATTTGCGGAGGTTTGGGCATACGTTTCCCCGTCAATCACCTCCACCTTGTCCGGCGGGTAGGCCAGCCCCTCACAGTTAACATAGGAGCCCGTCTTTTTGTCGTACATTTGCAGCTCCTGATAATAGATATACAGTGAAAAAGTAATTGAAGATTTCTCTTGCTCGTTGGAATGAAGGAACGGCTCTGTACCGATGGTCAAATAACCCAACTCGTTGAGCCGGTCAATTTCCTCACTGCTGAGCATTTGGGAGGAGTCAGGGGAAAATTCTGTTACTCGCTGCTCCAGCCAGGTAAGGGGCTCTGTTTCAAATGCAGCGGTAGAGGTAGGCCGCGCGGAGGGAGCTGTTATCGTTTGCTGCGAAATACAACCTGTAGCAAAGCATATCAGCAGGATTATGCACAGCACCTGATAGCCCTTACTCTTCATATAGAAGCCCCTCCTCTGCTAAGCAGCGAAACAATTATATAAAGCATTAAGTTGCCTTGAGCTAATCTCTAGGCTATATCACGGAGGGAGGCATAGCCATATACTTTAAATCCCACTTGCCTCTCGTTTTCTGCCCAGAGCTCCTGTATAGCTGGGCCGCCCTCCGAAGGCGTGGAATCAATAATCCACTGTCTCCCTTTAATGTCCGTATACAAGTAAATCCCCACATGATGAATATTATTCCAGCGGTCATTTGCATCAGAATCGTCCCAAAATATGAGATCGCCCGGCTGCAATTCACTTTTCTCTATGCCCCATCCACTCGTAAAGACATATTCTGCAAGTTTATCAGAAGTCCCATGTAATGAAATTCCGGCTGCATCATATAGCGCTTTCACCAAATCGGCACAATCTTTACCATCCGGGTGCTTCTTATCACAATAAGGATATTTCCCAATATACTCCGCGCTTTCCTGTATTATCTTAAATCTCTGTTCAGCTGTCAAGCCGCCGTCAACCGGGATGGTCTGCTCAAGCTCTCTCAAAAATTCACCCCAGTGCGCCGCAAGCTTGGCGTTGTCCGGGGCGGGTGCATCCTTCATATACGCAGGTAACGGAGTGGGGCTGGGTTTTGGGGTGGGACTGGGCGTGGGCATAGGCATAGGCGAAGGTGTGGGCTTGGGAGTGGCGCTCGGCTTGGGCTGCAGAGTTGCAGTTGGCTGTCCCGCAGAAGGAATTTCCAGTACAGACCATTTGGGATACAGCTTATCAAGCTCGGTTTCAAGCTGGGCAATGCCATCCCGCAGCTCTCCCTTCCGTGTCAATGCGTCCTGATACCGTTCGCTGTAAAAGAACGGGATTTTCTCCCAGATTGAAATTTGAGAGATCCTGTTTTCCAATGCCTGAAGCTCCCAGACAAGATTGTTATACTCATTCCTTTTTTCTTCGACCTCAGCCATATCGGCGGGGACGCTTTTTGCCGCAGTCAGCATAAGTGCATTTCCGGTCCGCTGTGCCTCCGCATTCAAGACCCCCCCGGTTCCGGCCATCGTGTTGGTCGCTGTATTGGCCACAGCCCCGGCGAACGCATTGCCCGCGTTCCTGCCCAAAGCGCCGGAGTTAAGCCTTGCCTCCAAGACGCGTCTGGCCGGTCCTTCGCCGGGAAGCACCGCATTTTCGTACAGCCGCTTTGTATCTCCCGCCGCCAGAGAGTATGCACCCTGGTCCAATGCCTCGCGTGAAAAATAGGCATCCACTCCATCGAGCATGACATCCAGCAACAGAACATCCTGCCGCCCCTGATCTAACGCCCCTACCACATACTTTGCACGGTTCTTCAGGGCGTCACTCAGCCGGGAGGAATCGATAATGTTGTAGAGCTTATCTTGGCTTGAGGCGTCGAAGGCAAGCCTGGAGACGGTTATTCCCGGTATGGTTTCAATCATCTTTTCCAGGGCTATGCGGCTTGACCCATTTCGGTTGCTGAAAATGTCCGTCGGCACAAGCAGAGAACGGATTTGGGGATCGGTTCCGTTTTTCAGTGCATTGTCATAGGCGGCCTGCGTCTGCGGCCCCCACATTCCGTCATCTTTTACGCCGAGCTTTCGCTGTACATTCATAACCTTGTCGGTGGAATCGATCCCGCTCGGTGTTTTGAAGCCAGGCAGAACATAGTCCTTTATCATACATGCCTCCTAAAAAGATGAGGGCCCTCTGTCTGCGACGAAAGACCCTTTTGTTGCCAACAATATACCATCTTCCGGGTATCCGGCGCCTCACAGGAATGATTCTAAAACTGGTTCCTAGAACACCACATACCTCAAACGGCCTCTTTTCAAAAAAAGAGAGAGCCATAGCGCTCTCCAATATCAAGTCTAAAAAGTCTGGTAACGAGAATTAAAACAATTCGGTGTCTTTCGTTCTACTTCCCCGGCGCTCTATGCTATACTGTGCATACATTCCTCAGACAGCAGAGTGCGGAAAAGGGGACCTCCATGCTCATCAGCGCAAGCAGACGAACCGATATCCCCGCATTTTATTCCGGCTGGTTTTTGAACAGGTTACAGGCGGGGTTTGTTTATGTGCGCAATCCCATGAATCCCAAACAGGTGAGCAAGGTAGCTTTAACGCCTGACGTGGTGGATGGCATCGTATTCTGGACCAAGAACCCCTCCCCCATGCTCCCGAAGCTTTCCGCGCTCAAAGAATACGCCTACTACTTTCAGTTCACGCTGACGCCGTACGGGACGGATGTAGAAACGAACTTGCCCAGTAAAAACGATGTCCTTGTGCCGGCGTTCCAGCGGCTGTCCGACGCCATCGGCTCCCGCCGCGTTATCTGGCGGTACGACCCTATTTTATATAACCCCCGCTACACGGCGGCGTACCATATCGAGTCTTTTGAAAAGCTCGCCCGGCGGCTAAAGGGCTATACCACGATCTGCATTGTCAGCTTTCTGGATTTTTACCGCAGCACCGTAAGCAACGCAAAGGATTTACATATCACCGACCCGACGGAGGAAGAAAAGCGCGCGCTTCTTACGGCGCTTTCCTCCATTGCGCAAAGCTACGGCC
>JAFABA010000039.1 GCA_023426265.1 Bacillota bacterium | reverse complement strand
GCCACGCCGCTGCCGACAGAAGAGCCAAGGCCGCAGCGAGCCACTTGTGTGCTGTATTACGATGGGCAGATGATTACGGAGGAATACGATACCTTCCGTTCCGTTACCGCCATGGAGCAAGGCGCCTGGCAGGGCTGGCAATTTGGGCCCACGCTGGTGCGCAATGGAAAAGCGGCAAAGGACGTCAAAGGCCAGGGACGCAACCCCCGCTGCATCCTGGGCTATTATGAGCCGGGACATTATTGCATTGTTATGATAGACGGCCGGCAAAAGGGCTACTCCATCGGCATGAATTTTAAGGAAATGATCGATCTTTCCCTCCGCCTGGGTCTGACGGAAGCCTATAATCTGGACGGCGGTGGAAGCGCCATCATGGTATTCAACAGCAAAATCATCAACCAGCCTTCGGGTGAAGGAGACGCCCGCAACCTGCCGGATATGGTGACCATTGGGAATTACCTGGCGCCGGAGCAGCTGTTTGAGCCCACGCCATCGCCTACTCAAGAGCCTACGCCATCGCCGGAGGATACCGCAAATTGAACGGGAGAAACGAAAAGATAACGGTTAAATCCAAAGCCCGGGACCTTCGATTTTGGCTTATCCGGGCCATCTGGTCCTTAGGGGGAATCACACTGGCTGGAATCGTTCTTGGAGGAGTGCTGCTTTCCCGCATCAGCAAACTATCGGGCTGGAGCACTCAGAACGGGCAGGAGGTCCAGCAGGTGAAGGTCTACTCCAAGGAGCAGATCGACAAGTTTATCATTAGCGTGCTTATCGCCGTGCAAAACCAGCCCCTGGGCCAGAACGCGCCAGCCGACATGATGTTCATCGCCTCCTTCAACGCCTTGGAACAAAGGCTGACCGTTGTTGCCCTGGCCAGTAAAACCATGGTGGACGTAGAGGGGTACGGGCAAAAAAGCCTGGGCGAGGCCTATGCCCTGGGTGGCCCCGGCCTGCTGGTAAATACCATAAACCAGAACTTCGGGTTGGATCTGCAGAGTTATGCCTGTACGGACGCCCACTCCCTGGCAGCCATGATCGACCTCTTGGGGGGCATCCCAATAGAGCTGACGCCAAGCGAGGCCAGCTATATCAACGACGCCCTGGGAGAAAACGGCGAAGGCCTGCAGGCTGGCCCGGCGACCCTTACCGGAATGCAGAGCATGGTACATGCCATGGACAATCTCAGTGGCCAGGAGCCTCTGGGCAGCCTTGAACGCAGCCTGGCGCTGATCCATTCCGCAATTTTCAACATGCGGAAAACCGCCACCAGGGAGGCCATGGTCCCGCTGCTGAGCCTGATTTTCGGCAACATTCAAACCAATTTGGATTTTATAGCGCTGCATGATTGGGGGTATGAAATCCTTAAGGCGGAAGAGATTGAATACCGCAGCCTGATACTTCCTTGCGAGGATAGCTGGAAAACCGTTGAGGCAAACGGAGAAGAGCTTCAGGCGGATATTCCCCGCAACGGGGCGCTGCTTCGGGAAACGCTCTATAACGCTCAATAGAAAATAGAAACTAAGAATGGAAATCGAAAGGCATGGTGAATAACTTCATCATGCCTTTATATTCCATATTGAAACGTTATTTGCCCTCTGCCCAGGACTCCTCCCGGGGGTCTGCCCCGCCAATCAGCGTCCCAGTCCCGGGATCCTTTATGATTGCGCATACGGCGCCGAATTTATTATCCCATTCATCAAGCCTGTTTACCTGATAACCCATCGCTTTCAACCGCTCGCCGCAGGCATCGTAAACGGACGCCTCCAGCTCGATCAATCCCGGGAAATACTCATGCGGCGCAAAAGAATTCGGCCAATTGAGCGAGATAAATCTCGGGGCGCTGATTGCCTGCTGAGGGTCCATCCCGAAAACCGCAACATTCAAAAAAACCTGAACGATCGCCTGTGTTTGAGACTCGCCGCCCGGCGTGCCGAAGGACATGAACAGCTCTCCGTTTTTTAATACCATGCTGGGATTCGGCGTGATCCTGGGCCTTTTGCCCGGCATTAGCCCGTTCGGATGGCTCTCATCGATATAAAACTGGTTCATCCGTGTGCCAAGGTTAAGCCCTGTACCCGGAATCATCGGGGATTCCGGAAAATCGCTGGGCGTAAGCGAGACGGCGTTGCCATCCTTATCCACCACCGTGATATAGCTCGTGTCTTTTCCAAAGCCCTGCGTATCCCGCGGTGCGGTCAAGGTCGGCGCAGGTAGCTCAAGCTCCGGAATGACCATCGCCGTATCGGTTCCCTGATAAGCATACGGGTTCCCTTTTGGCGGCATCTGCCCAAATGCCTTTCCGGGGGTCATCAGCGCACGGCGATCCTTTGCGTATTCGGGAGACAGCAGCCCTTCTGTGGGGACGTCCACGAATGCGGGATCTCCGAAATATGCTTCCCTGTCCGCCATTGCAAGCTCAATGGCCTGGGCCACGGTATGAACGTATTCGGGAGAGTTGTGCCCCATGGATTTTAAATCGATTCCGTCGAGAATCTGCAGCGCCATCGGGACGACGCCGCCCTGGTTCCATGTATCGTTGGAAAATATCGTGTATTCACCGAATACGCCGGACAGAGGCTTTTCCCAGCCTCCGTTGTACCCGCTCAAATCCTCCATCGTAATAAGGCCGCCGTTTTTCTGATGGTACGTAGAAATCGTCTCGGCGATCGGACCACTATAAAAATAATCCCTCACCGCGTCCAGCGCTTCTTCCCTGCTCCCTCCGGCGGCAAGAACTCTTTGCTCTTCGTCACACAGCTCCTGCAGGGTGTTTGCAAGGTCATCCAGCACGATCCGGTCATTGTGGTGGAGCGGTATCCACCATTCTCCGTTAAAGTACACCTGTGAGTTATACGGCATCAGAACGGTCAATCCGGCTCTTTCGATCAGGTTCAAGTCCATGTCATGCAGCAGTTGATAATGGGCAGGCACCCCTTCTTTCGCGATGCGGATCGCAGGTTCGCATATCTCGGAAAAGCTCATTGTTCCATGTTCTTTCAGGATGGCGATGAGCACATCCGGCGATGCGGGCAAAAGCTGGGCGATGAGCTTATATTTGGGGACATTACCATACCCTTTTGACCGGAAGTATTCAACCGTTGCATTCTGGGGCGCCGTGCCAGCTCCGATATAGCTTTTCACTTCGTGATTTTCCGCGTCGTAGATCAGGATCGGCGCAACGCCCGGAAAGCTTGCGGCCTGACTGAATGTCACATTCAACGTCAACAAAGCGGACATCGCACCGTCAAATGCGTTTCCGCCTTTCTCCATGGCCTCCATAGCCGCCTTTGTCGCCCATGGCGTTCCGGTGGACGCCATGTACTCCTGTGATACGACCGCGTTTCTTGCCGTATGGTAGGGATCGTCAAACGCTACAGATTCCCTTGGCCCCTTGGGCAGGAACAAATAGACTGCCGCTAAGATCAAAATGAACGACAAAAGCGACAGGCCGAGCCATTTCAGAATCTTTAAAAACTTTTTCATGTTTGTTCCTTTTTATTGCTGGCGCATTTATGGTTTCAGGCTGTTCGAGCAGCTAAATTGCAATTTGATATGGAAATCATACTATAAAGATACAAAATAATCTATAACAAACAAAAAATCGAGCTGATACTATGCCAAGCCCCGCGAGTTTTTCAATATATTTGTTTGTCCGGTGTGCCTCGGCGACCATAGAGATGCTTGATTGCATAGAAAAACCGCCTCACACTCAGCAAAGCAGTTTACGGGGTTTCATCAGGGTTTTTGATTACCATATTCAAGAGCCCTTTCTCAATCACCGATAACGGCACCTCGCCGCCCGGCTGCAGGGGTGGGTCAAATGGCAGCAGCTGCTTGACATCCATAAGAGGGAAGTCTATATCATCTTTTTTCGTACTCATATGCCCTCCCGAGACTTGCCTTAAGCTTATTCATAACGCCAGACAGTCGGTTTTAGTATGACTTGATCAAACCGTTCTATTCGATCAAGTTCTGAGCGCCTGAGAACCGCGCAAAAGCCCCAGTTTGTTTTGCCGCATGCGCTCCTGTTCTATTGTGCAGATGGATACTCCCGCAGCAGCCCGTAACTTCCCACGGCCCCCGTGTCGCAGCACCGCACCGCGCCTTGATTTTATGCATGCGCTCCAAATCATTCGACATAATAATCTTCTTTTCGGATATCCTAAATCTGAGGTGATAACAATGCCAAAGTATCCGGATATGTACGAGTTGTTTAAAAGCGAGCCCCAGGCTAAGCAATATTTTGACAAGCTTCCAGACTATGTCAGAGACCAGATCAGCACACGTGCCGGAGGCGTCAATTCGTTTGAAAGCCTGAGGGATTACGCAGAAAATCTGCTGCGTGGGGACGATTAGGAGCTTCGGCTCCTTTTTTATGCGCTGTTGTGTCAGCATCTGCTTCCTCCATCTGCTCAATTGCCTGCCTTGTCATTTCCTGCAGCCGCATAAACTCGATATAAAGCAAAAAGGTTAGATATTATCTGGCCTCTTCTATGGTGCGGTAGATGGGGCTTGTTTTGCTATTAGGTTTATAAACCTTTGTTTTAGAGAACCATTTAAGAAAATTAAAGAAGGAAGACATTTTGTATGAAAAGGCTGCTTTCCTTTGTACTGATAGCGCTGCTGCTGACTGGTTGTTCCATGCCATCCGCTCTCGACGTCGAAAAAATCTATGCAGAGGCCTATAACGTAGGCTACCAGGACGGATTTGAGGCCGGGCAAGCATATGTCCAGCCCTCACCGGAGCCAACCGCAACACCGGGTACCATTGCCGAAAAGATGGACGCCCTGTTTTCCGAATCCGATACGGCTGAGACCGTTGACACTGCTACCCCCTCCCCCACAGAAGCGCCTACACCGGAACCAACAGCAAGACCTACGCCAAACCCTACTGCAACATCTGCGCCCACAAAGGTGCCTACCCCGAAACCGACGCCAAAGCCGACTCCGGAGCCTGTTGCGGAGGCGCCGAAAAGCGAAACGGTGTATATCACCGACACTGGCAAAAAGTATCACCGTGACGGGTGTCAGTATCTTAGTAAGAGCAAGCATGCCATATCCTTGGATAAAGCGATCGGGCAGGGATACACTGCATGCTCAAAATGTTGGTAACAAGATGGCCGCACCTCCTTTGCAGCAGGTGAAACGGCTGGGTACAGAAAAGCCTTGCCCCGGCTCCCTTTCTGAGCCCGATGGATAAGGCCCTTGCAAAAATCCCGGGCATAAAGCTGCAATGTACTATTCTATATGTTATTTCAACTTCGCAAGCAAGCAAAAAGGCAGATGCTATCTGGCCTTTTCTATAATGCAGTAGATGGGACTTGTTTTGTCTTACGGCAAAACCTGGCCGCTAAAATCGCTCCACCGGAGTGATTTCTTCATGCGGCTTCAAGTCACGCCACAAAAAACAACCACCCGTTGGGTGGTTGTTTTTTTCTGGTGCGGTAGATGGGACTTGAACCCATACGCTCGCGCACACGCCCCTCAAACGTGCCTGTCTGCCAATTCCAGCACTACCGCGACAGTGACTATTATACTGAATTGGAACAGGGGTTGTCAACTC
>JAFABA010000030.1 GCA_023426265.1 Bacillota bacterium | reverse complement strand
ACAAGTATCTTGGGGTTGCGTGAAAGTGCGCGCGCAATGGAAACCATCTGGCACTGGGATGCACTAAGATCGCGCAGGCGCGTGGTGACGGGAACATGCAGCCCGACCATTGCGACATACTTCTGCGCCTCTTCCCGCATAGCCGCCCACTGGACGATTCCATGTTTTGTGGGGACACGGCCAAGGAAAATATTTTCCGCCACCGACAGGTCGAGATGGACGCTGATTTCCTGATGGATCATTTCGATGCCTGTTGCGGAGGAATCCGCCGGACTACGGAACGTGCACTTTTTACCGCTGACCCAGATGTCTCCTTCGTAGGTATTATGGGCATAGGAACCGCTGAGCACTTTCATCAAGGTGGATTTGCCCGCGCCGTTCTCGCCGCAAATGGCCAGTATCTCCTTCTCCATCAAATCAATAGAGACATTCTTTAACGCCCTTGTGGCACCAAATGATTTGGTAACCCCTCTCATTTCGAGAATGATCTTTTGTTCCATACGTACCTCCTCAGATGTTCAGGCTGGCACGAATGCGGTTGCGGACATATTCGAGGGAGCAGGCGAATATCAGCACAAGCCCGATGACCAGCTGCTGCCAATAGGCGTCGATCTTAACGAGCGTCATGCCGTTGCTGATCATGGCCATGAAGAAGGAGCCCATCACAACTCCAATGATGGAACCGGCGCCGCCGTCCATGCTGATACCGCCGATGACACACGCGGCAACAACGGTCATCTCAAAACCGGAACCGATATTGGGCTGCGCGGACCCAACGCGTGATGCCATGAGTACGCCGGTGAGGGCCGCGAGTATTCCGGTGAGAACGAACGCAGAAAACCGAATTTTCACTGTTGGAATGCCGGAAAGCCGGGCGGCCTCTCCGTTTCCGCCGGCCGCAAAAAGCTTCCGGCCATAGGTGGTATACCGCAGAATGAATCCCGCAATGATTGCCATCACGATCGCAATCACCACTACATACGGCAACTCGTAATTGCCGATCGAGATTCCTTTTTGGCCTACTGTGAGGAACTGCTCCGGCAGAGGATATATGGAGACGCCCTTGGTATAGCCCGTACACAGGCCGCGCGCGGCGTACATACTGCCCATCGTAGCGATGAAGGGAGGAAGCTTAATCACCTGGACAAGAAACCCGTTGAATGCTCCAAATAACCCGCCTATGGCCAGCGCAAGTACTACAGCAATCCAGATGGGCAAATTGTAGTATGCCATGAGGGCCGCGGCCGTGACACCACCAAGGGAAAAAACAGCCCCTACCGAAATATCCCAGCTTCCCGCGATAATCAGAAATGCCTGGCCAATGGAGGTAATGATGGTAAACGCAGCGGTACGCATGACGTTGGACATATTGCTGACGGTAAAGAATTTATCGCTGTTGACCGAAAACAGGACCACGGCCAACAGCAGAGGCATCAGAACGCCGGCTTCACGAACGTCCACAAATTTTTCGAGCAATGCCCTCATGGTGTTTTTCTTTTGCATGACTTTAATATTTCCTCCAAAATTAGCAGATGCATTCAAGAAAGGTGCTTTCCGCACCGAGCGAAACTTTTGAGTAATATTGATAAATAATACTGAGATTTTCGAAATTATTTTCGATTGCGCATGACCCGATATTGATAATATAGGCGTGTATAGGCGATCGGTCAACAAAAAATAACGAAAATATTTTCGGAATGTTGTTTACACATAGCTTGAAATGAGTATACAGCAGAGGACGGGAGGGAACCCGTCCTCTGTTGGCCGTTTAGATTGCAGAAAAGAAGCATGCTTCTTTGAAACTACCTCTTTTGCTGCAGAGTAAACTGCTCCATATTGGATTTCTCTTCCTGGGTGTATTTACGGAGGGTGTTGATCGCTTCCCCGTTATTCCATTTGCGGTCCTCTACATCTTCGGTCGTCCCCATAACGGTAACGTTGAGCTGGCGGCTGCGGGCACGGACGTGGTCCCAGTCAATGAAATAAACATGCGCAAACTCGCCGCCGTCCAGAACGCCGTCCTTAATCGTCATCGTCTCGCTGCGGCCGAAGAATACGCTCCGTAAATGGCCGTCAGTATTCATGCTGGTAAAATCGCCAGGTTCGTTGACATAGCGGCCGAACTGCAGATGGATTGGTCCGGGGTGACGATATTGATGCTCCTCGGCAAAATCGGGAACCATTTTACGCATAATATCCAACAGGTCATGCTGCAGGTACTCTAAATCGAACGAGTCAATATCATGCGAGCACTCCTGGATCATCACAGAACACGTCGTATGATGGGATGCAATGCAGCACGTGCCGTTTTTGACGCCGGATGCTGCAACGATCTCCATCACTTCCTTACTCACATCATGAAACGTGGGGATCCAGCCCCTGGACTGCAGTGTCAGTTCCTTCTGATAAACCTTGAATTCCATATGTACCTCCTGTTGTTTGTATTGCATATTATTTATTTGGTGCGAGCCTGTCGTCCCATGCGCGGCGGACCGAACCGATCATCTCGTCGATCATAGCCGCTCGATCGTTTGCCTTCACGATGCCGCTCGACGAGCCAGTCGCCTCTGCGCCGGCGAATATCACGCGGTATACATCCTGCCCATTGCTGATGCCGGCGCCCTGCAGCACATAGATATCGGGATTGACGCGCTTTACCGCATCGATAGATGCCCTGACATAGTCCATGCCGCTGGTCTTGCCTGTCCCGATCAGCTCGACAGGTTCAGCTACTATAATATTCGGCGCCAGATACGCCACCGCAGCGGCCTCACGAATTGAATCGGTGCAGACGATGGTTGCCAGCCCTACTTCATCAGCGCGGCGGATGGTTTGATTAAGGGCTGCCAGCGATATGGGCTTTTCACAATGATTGAGCATTACCCCGTGCGCGCCGGCTGCAAGAAGCGACTCCGGCAACGTATCCGCCAGCCCTCTGCCCGGAGTGATAGGATCCATATGCGGCGCGAAAACAAAGATACGCTTAACATGCTCTGCCACACGCCGAATATCTACTACAGGCGTGGTAAAGATGATATCAACATCGTATTTCTTAGCGGCAGCATCCGCGGCGAGCGCAAGTTTCAACACATCGTCGCCATGCAGATAGGATTTGGGTCCAATTTCAAAAAACGGCGGTTTCAGTACAAAGTCTTTTAACATTTGTTTTTCTCCTTATGGAAACTGGCAAATACAGTGTAAATATTATTATCCAATAAGTCAATAATATTTTCTATAAATTAATTTATTGCTTTTCATTTAGATAATTATTATACTGTTATCAGCACAGGAGATGAAGCGAAATGCCGAGTATTGCGCCATCACGATTGCTGTGAAAATTGGTAGACTGAGAAGAGACCGTTCCATCGAGGATGCGGGTGCCGAGCGCCTTCATATCGATGTAATGGATGGGGCTTTGTACCGAACCTTTCTTTTGGGCCGAATATGGTCGCAGCATCCAGCCGACAGGTCGGCCGTACTTTGACGTGCACCTGATGATCGAGCATCCGGCTCGATATGCGCATGCGTTTCTTGATGCGGGTGCGAGTGCAATCGCTGCGAAATGGAGGGAACCGACCACTATGGAATTAAAGATATGGGAAGCTGCGGCTTCCTCCTATGCAATTGAAGCGGATGCGATTATGCATGCGTTTACCGCTTTATGTAAGGAATCGTTTATGCGCGCGGTGGACGCGCTCGCGCAGGCGCCGCGCATTGCTGCAAGCGGATGCGGGCATTCAGGCATTGCGTGCCAGCATTTCGCTCACCTGATGTGCTGCATTGAGCGCCCGGCGCGCTTTATTTCTCCAGCGGAAGCCGTCCATGGCGCAATGGGTTATCTTCAAAGAGGTGACGTCATACTCTTGGCGTCGCGCGGCGGAAAGACCACAGAGCTGCTGCCCATTCTTAACATTTGCGCAGGGAAGGGTGTAACGGTCATTTCTGTCACGGAAAATCTCACATCGCCTTTGGCAAAAGGCGCGGATATCGTGCTGCAGATGTCAGTCACCCGGGAAACCGACCGTTACAACAGCCAGGGCACGACGAGTTTCACCGTACTGTCCGTATTGTTTGACGCACTGCAGGCGGCGCTGATCGAAACTACGGGATTCCGCAATGAACAATTTGCAATAATCCATCCGGGCGGCGCTGTTGGCGAACGCCTGAATCATGGGGCTTCTTCCGATAATAAGAAATGATATAATGATGCTATCACTTTTAGAGGGAGTATCATCCAATGTCCGTAGAACTGAAAATCGACACTCGCAGAAAAAAAATACTGGAGCTGCTCCGACGTGACGGACAGGTGCGCGTATCTCAGTTGAGCGAACAGCTTGGCGCCACTGCCGTGACTATACGCAGTGACCTCGATGCGCTGGAGCAGGACGGTTACCTGGAACGAACACCGGGTGGCGCCATCCAGACCACGAAAAATTATTACAATATGGATTTTCAACAGCGCAAGCAAGAGAATATGGACCTGAAGAAAGCGATCGCAGCGTATGCCGCGGGCATGGTACGGGACGGCAACACGCTGTTTATCAATTCGGGCACCACCACCTACTTCACTGCAATTGAATTGAAAAAGCGCAAAAATTTGAATGTGGTCACCAATTCTATTTCCGTTGCCATGGAACTGGGGGATATGCCTACGTTTCGGGTAATTCTGCTCGGAGGGAAAATCAACGCGCAGTATTCCTTCACTTATGGTGAAGCCGCCCGCGAACAGCTATCGCGTTTTAGGGCCGATTACGCCATCCTCTCTATCGACGGCGTTTCACCCGAATCGGGATTAACGACCTATCATGTGGAGGAAAGCGCGATTGACCGTATCATGATGGAACGCGCTCAGCGGACGCTGGTCGTGGCGGACAGCACCAAGCTTAACCATGAAAGCTTCTCATACGTTTCGGATTTAAGCGACGTTGTCTGCTGGATTACAGACCGGAAAGCCGACCGTGCGCTGACGGAAAGGATCACAGAAAAAGGTGTCGAAGTCCATTTTGCGAAACCGTAGCATTCCGGTTTTGTTACCCGTCGTCTCAGGTCTTCTGTTTTTTATCGGGTTTGAGATGGGCGGTTATCAATTGGTTCTGCGCAACGTTTCAAACGAGTTTTCCATGACGCCTCTGGGGTCTGGTCTCCTGGTTGCGATGCAGAACGTAGGCCTTGTTCTTGCTCCGATTCTTTTCGGCAAGCTTTCCGACCGCGTCGGTAAAAAACATACATTGTTCGTATTTATGCTTACGTTTATCCTTGGCTGCGCGCTGGCTGCAATGGCAAGCGGCACGTGGATATTTATTGCCGGTGTTTTCCTGATCGGCATTGGCTACTGCATGTGCGAATGCATTGGGACCGCCGCCTTGGCCGATGAGTTTCCTGAAAAGAGTGCGAAATATATCAATCTTTCACAATCTTTGCTCAGTTTTGGCGCTGTCATTAGCCCAATCCTCATACAATGGTGCATCGAATCATTTTCCTGGAACTGGCGCGGGGTATTTTTTATCTGTGGTATTGGATACGCAATGCTGCTTCTGCCCTTTTGCTTCATCCAATTCGGAAAATCCACCTCAAAGGCATATATGGAAAGACACATACCGATGTACGCGTTTTTCAAATCGGCAATCTTCTCCCTATTATTCTTTTCAATTCTGCTCTATGTTGGCTTGGAATGCGGGATCGGGTATTTTACCGAATCGCTGTTTGCTTTAAAATTATCCAGTGACCGCCTGGGCGCCTATGCCATCTCCGCCTATTGGCTTTGCATGGCGCTATCAAGGTTTGTATGTTCTTTCTCCCCCATTTCTTCGCAAAAAACGCTCCTGATCGGCTTCGGTGCGTCGTTCCTGCTTTTTTCCATTCTTGCCGTATCCGGGCTCCCCTATCTGTCGCTTGTTCTTTGCGGACTGATAGGTTTTGCATTTGGGCCTATATGGTCGCTTCTGGTTGATCTTGCCGCAAAAGAGTTCCCACAACACACAGGCAGTGCAATTGGATTGATGAGCGCCGGATGCGGCCTTGGCGGAATGGTGTTCCCATCTCTCATGGGGTTTCTTTCCGGCAGATTGGATATTCGTTTTGCATTTGCCATGCTGTCGGTAACAGCGCTGGCAGCATGTCTTCTGGCTTATACCGTATACCGTAAAATGAAGCGTAACGCACGGGGGTGAATATGTTGTTTATTGGGGTTGATCTTGGCAGCACGAATATCAAAGCCGCCCTGTATGACGGAGCTTTCAGCTGTTTACACATGGAAAGTGCGGCGGTGTCCTACGTGCGGGAAAACGGATCTGTAGAATTTGACGCGGACGCATATGCCAGCGCGTTGATCGGCATCCTGCATAGGCTCATCACATCAAGCGCCGCAGACGCGCGCAAAATAAGCAGCATTACTTTCACCGGCCAAGCCGAATCCATTGTCGTACTTGACAGCAATGGCAACCCGCTGATGAACGCCATTAGCTGGATGGACGAGCGCTCACAGGAGGAATGCGAGCTATTGGAGAAGCGTTTCTCCGCTGCGGCCTGCTATGCGCATACCGGGCAGCCGGCCGTACTGCCAACCTGGCCGGCAACAAAGATCCTTTGGTTAAGGCGCCACCGTCCGGAAATCTATTCCGCAGCCGCCCATTATGTGCTGCTCAAAGACTTTGTGGTTTACCGTTTGACAGGTAACTTGCTTGCCGACTGCTCGATTGCAACGTTTACCTTCTATTTTGATATCTATGCCAAGCGATACTGGGCTGAGATGCTGGATTTCATCGGCGTCAGGGAAACCCAGATGCCGCCGCTTGCCGAGCCATGCACTTCGGCCGGCAGGTTGAAGAGGGATGTCGCCGCAGCGATCGGAATTTGGGAAGGGACAACGGTTAATATTGGCACGCTGGATCATTTTGCGGGTATGGTCGGAACGGGCAACGTGCATGTGGGGGGCGTGAGTCTGTCTACCGGTACGGTTATGGGGCTGTCCACCATAGCCGCCATGCCTGTCAGGCAGGATACCGGCATTCCGATGCATTACGGGTTCCTTCCAAACTCTTATGTGATGTTGCCGGTGGCGGAGAGCGGCGGAATCAGTTTGGAGTGGTTCAAGCAAACCTGCATGGCAAATGTCTCTTACGGTGACCTGAATACTGCGCTTGTTGGACGCGCGCCAAGCGAGATCATATTTCTGCCATATATCGTCGGTACAAATGCACCGGAATTCGACCGCGACGCGTGCGGCGTTTTTTTCGGCTTGCGCAGCAAACATGATGTATTTGACCTGGCATTGGCCGTTATGGAAGGCGTTGCACACCTGCTGAAGAAAAATTGTGACCACATCACTGCAAGCGGCACGCCGATTGAACGCATTATCGCAACCGGCGGCGGCGCAAAATCCTCCATATGGTGCCAGATGCAGGCGGATATCACCGGTATTCCCGTATATATCCCCTTAGAGAAGGAGGCCGCCTGCCTTGGCGCAGCCATGATCGGCGCCGTTGCCGCCGGCATATATGAATCCTACGATGACGCAGCGGCGGCCGTGGTAAGGATGGAGCAACGCTTCTTGCCGTCCTCAACCACGCAATACCCGCGCAAGCACCGTCAGTTTCTTGCTTTATATGACGCGATGCTTGGAGTGCAACGGATTTGATAAATACGAAAATACTTTAAACAAAAACGCCGCCACTGCTCATCATATGGCAATCTTGGAACCGCCCGCTATGTTTTTGGCGGTCTCTCCAAACCGATCGTTTTTAAAATTAATGTTGTCCCGGTTGCGCTTTCTGACTGCGCATCTCTTCATAGGGGGCTACTATGCGCTCTTGCAGCGGCACGTTCACCGCAGTGCAAACGATCATCTGTGAGAGCGAGAACCAGATCAGCAGCAGAAGCATAGCGGTGTACGGAAACAACGCGGTGATAATTACCGCCATGACAAGCGCGGAACCCAAAAGCGTGAGGTTCGTCTTCCACTCGGTTGCCATAAGTATCAGCGTGTTTTTTGAAATATCCCTGTTCCTGAGCGGAAGTGCTGCGAGCAGAACAAACGCATAACCGCAAAACAGCGTCCCAAAGCCAAGGAAGAAAAAGCCCATCGCTAACGTCAGCATATTTATGCCGTTCCCGCCTGCGGATACGCTGAATAGATACCAGCTGTCAAACAGAAGAAAAACGCATAAAAGCCCAAATGGCAGGCTTTTGAAAAGCTCCGCCTTGAACTCCCCGATAAAGTCGCTCCACAGAAAGCAGCGGCCCTCGCGTACCAGTTCGATCAGCACCCTGTTCATACCGCAAAGCGCCGCCGGTATCGTCAGTATAGGAATGCAGAAGGCAAGAAACAACAGGTTGAGCGTCACAAGCTTCCAGGGGTGCGTCAGCAGCAGGAATACAAAACGCCGTATTCCCTGCACGGGCACGGGCTCTGTCACACCCTTGCCCGGGGCAACCCTTCTCTTTTTTATCAGCGCCCAAACGCCGCTCAGCTTCTCTTCCATATCAGTTCTTCATGCCGGTCATCACGATGCCCTCGACAAAATACCGCTGACCTATGAGATAAACGATCACGCCCGGCAAAAACGAAAGGCAGGTAGCCGCAAACATCCCCGCGTAATCGTTTTTGAACGAACCCATGAAAGTGGTTAGCCCTACCGCCATCGTATACTTTTCCCGCGAAGTAATATAAATTGTTTGTTGCAGCAGATCGTTCCAGGTCGTAATGAAGATTAAAAGCGCCACAACGATGATAGCCGGCCGGATAGAGGGAACAATGATGCTTGTCAGCGTACGCATATAGCCGGCTCCGTCGATGACGGCCGCCTCGTCCAGCTCTTTGGGAAGCGTCCTGATAAACTGCCGGATCAGAAAGATATTAAACGCTCCGCCGCCGCAAAGATACGGAAGGATCAGCGGCCAGTATGTATCTGTAAGCCCCAGGCTCGCCCATGATATGTAGAGCGGAATAAGCGTCACCATAGTCGGCAGCAGCATCGAGCCCACGCAAAGCGCAAATAAAAATGTCTTGCCTTTAAAGCGCAGCCGCGCAAACGCATAGCCGCAAAATACCGCCGTGACCGTTCCGAAAACGACGCAGGGAACGACAATAAGCAGCGTATTGCCTAAATACCGCCAAAAGTCAAACGTAGTTGTCTTGATATTGTAATTGGAAAACAGCCATTCCGATGGGAAAAACTGCGGCGGCCATCTGAAGATATCGAGGCTTTTCATAAGCGAGGAGCGGACCATCCACCATAACGGCAGCATGACTATGGCGGCGATTAAGATGAGGGTAATAAATGAAAGGTTATCCGCGATCTTCTCACGCCGTTTTTTGCTTTTAAAGGAGCTTTTAGCGGATGCTCTCTTTTTTTGATGAACGGCTTCGCTCATTATTTATCATCCCCTCCCTCGTTGAATATCCAGCTTTTAGATGTGGCGAACAATATAAAGGCCAGTATCGCGGCCACTATGAAAAACACAAACGCAATCGCACCGGCTTTTCCCAATTCTCTGCTTTTAAACCCTGTCTGGTACATCAAATACGTCATAAACATTGTGGATTTTCCCGGCCCGCCTTTTGTAACGGCTAGCGCGGGTACGACAACCTGCAGATTGACGACAAGGCTCATCAAAAGATTATAGAAGATGATAGGAGTCATGCAGGGGATCGTAACGTGCCAAAACCGCTGCCAGGAGTTTGCGCCGTCTATTTCCGCAGCCTCGTGATATACCCGGGGCACGTTTTGCAGCCCTGCCAAAAATATGACGATCAGGTTGCCGCTTGTCCAAACAGCGATAAGCGCCAGTGACGGTATGGCCGTATCCGCAGCGGACAGGAAATAGGACTTCCCTAAGCCTAAATTTACAAGGATATAGTTGATCAGACCGCCGTCATACTTTAATAAAAACCACCAGCTAATCATGACCGCGGTGGCGGGCAGGATATACGGAATATAGAAAATCGCGCGCCAAAATCCGCGGGCAGGAATTTTGCGGTTTAAGAGCATCGCTATCGTCATGGAGTAAATGATACTTCCGACAACGGCAATCAGCGCGAAATATACAGTTACCCGAATCGAATTGAGAAAGTCAATACTCGGGCTTTGAAAGATATCAATAAAATTATCGAGCCCGACAAACTTGACCGGTGGCAGCGTACCGCCTTTTACAAAATGGCCTACGTTCAAGTCCGTTAAACTGATGCCGAAAGCGGCCAATAAAGGCAGATATGTAATGAACGACAAACCAAGAAACGCGGGAATCAAAAAAAGATACGCCGCACGCTGTTCTTTGATTGCGATTTTTGCTCTCTTTTTCT
>JAFABA010000200.1 GCA_023426265.1 Bacillota bacterium | reverse complement strand
GAGCTGCAGCACGCCTGCTGCGACCTGGTTTACGGTCTCCGTTAAGCCCGTGTCGATAACACCCGTCATCACCAGGATACCAAGTATCTGCGCGACGACGGACATCCACAGCACCGGACTTTTCCAGCGGTTTTGTTCCATTGATTTATTCCTCCAGTTTATCGATGCGTTCATTGGCGCGCTTGGCGCTTTCCTCCACGCGGACAAGACGTTCGGCAAGCTGATCCATCCTTTGGCCCTGCATGCGCATATCTTTTTTGATCTCATCTATTCCACACTTGATGTATTCCATGTCCGTTTTTAGCGTTCCACCCTCATATCCGGCCCGCTGATCTTCCTTTTGCCGTTCTTTCAAACGCGCGGACCATCCGAGTAAAATGCCGCTTATCCCGGCAAGGGCCGCCACCACGATGCTTATCCATTCCATACTCACGTCCTCCGCAAATAGGTATCCACGCACCAGCCGCGAAGAGCGGGGGTATCCTTGTATTTCACGACCTCGGCCCAGCCGTTTTGCAGCTCCAGTACGAGCACCTCGTCCTTTGCCTTGACCGTGCCGATTTTACGGTAGCCTGTGCCGGGGCCACTCCGCAGGTGGACATAGGAGCCGCCCTGATAGCTGTAGAACGCGGGCGGATCGCTTTCGTCCTTTTCTTCCAGGTAGGTATCGATGCAATATCCCACGAGGATGGGCTTTTGGTTATGCAATACTACCTTTGCCCATCCGTTTGCATTGGAAAGCACAATGCACTGTTCTCCGGCGGAGAGCTTGCCTTTGATTTCGGATTTGGTGTTCGGGCCGGACCTGACGTTGACGCCGGTGGCTCCGGCGTAGGCATAGGTAGCCGGGAACTCGGTTTCGGGCGGATTTGGGTTTTCATCCTCTCCCGTCAGCAGCGCCTTGAATTCTGCGAGCGGCATGTACGCGCCGGGGCAGACCGTGGGATACGGCCGGCCGGTCAGCTTGCCATTGACATAATAGGGCACTTCCCTGTGGCCGTACATGGTTACGACCGATATAGCGACCCCGCCCACGCTTTGGCCGTTAAGCGCCAGTATGGCCGAAATGAGTTTCTTTGCGGAAGCCACCTGCTCTTTCGTAGGCGCGTGCTTATGGATGGCGCCCGTGATGCAGATCCCGCAGCTGTGCTCGTTGAGGTCGTTGCTTTTTGCGTTGCTGACATGCCCGCCTTCATAGATAAGGCCCCGGCCTTTATAGACTGTGCCATCCGGCGTGATCACATAGTTATAATCGCAGCCCGCGTGCCCCTCGCTTTTGTGGTAGGCATGGATGCTGTTGATCGTGCTGCCGTCGCTTGCGCTGTGGTGGATGACAATGGTATCCAGCTTTTTGAGCCTTGTAAGCTGCCGCGCCCATTTCAAGCCGGTGTCCACAACAAAGTCGAACTCATTATTTGTCATAGGTATTTCTCCTCCTGAGGGTCAGGCCGCCTTTGCACCCGGTTAAAAAAATGCGGAATCCGCCACTTAAAGTAGCTTCCCGCATAGCCAAGCTCTGACAGCCCATATATCCCTATCACATAATATGCAGCAGGAGGCAAATTTGATTGAGCCTTATGTATTGCGATTTTGTTTGGATGGAGGTCGATTTACAATAAATCGACATACTTTTTAAGAATGTAGGAAATTTCGAACATTTTCGCACATGC
This sequence comes from Bacillota bacterium, assembly GCA_023426265.1. Classification (GTDB taxonomy): domain Bacteria; phylum Bacillota; class Clostridia; order Christensenellales; family CAG-138; genus JAEYLA01. Next base: position 6,257 of record JAFABA010000200.1, on the reverse strand, counting down.
TGACGCAAGCTATACCTTTGGACGAAGTGTAAGTTTCCTATGGATTTCGTTTAAAATTTCCCGGGAAATTTTGAGGATTTTTCGGTCGTATGTTAGTATGCCGTTGAGTTCCTCCTCCACATCGCTTACCTGCGTATAGACGGAAGCGGAGAGCCCACGCTTTATTGCCGGAGCAATCTCACGTTCAATAAGGTTCCGGTATCCCTCTATAAACGCGGCCTCCGTGGAGTAGAGGCGGTAGCCGTATACGCCGTCGCTGAACCGGTGCCCCGGAAGCCCTAAGCTGTAGCCGCCAAATTCGGACAATATGAGCGCGCGCTTTTCCTCCTTGCGAACGCGGACTTTCTTAAAGTAAACATGCAGGCTTTTGACGTCGCCGCCGCCCTGATCGTGCCAACCGCTCGCATGGTCGATGACGCGGGTATGGTCCAGCGCCCTGAGTTGTTTTGCGGTCTCGCTTGCGTCAAACTGCCCCCAGCCCTCGTTGAACGGCGCCCACAAATACAGGCTGACGGCGTTATAGAGGTGGCGCACGGTCTCCTCCATATCCCGTAAAAACTGTTTGCGGCCTTCTTCATCCGTTCTCCCAAACATACGATAGCGCCTGTCGCTCAGACGAGCGCCCAGGAAAGGCAGCGTCTGCGTGACAATGGGTTTGTACGGCCCGCCTCCGCTGACCATGTCCTGCCACACGATCATGCCCAGGCGGTCGCAGTGACAGTACCAGCGCAGCGGCTCGATTTTGATGTGCTTGCGCAGCATGTTGAACCCCGCTTCCTTCATGGTACGGATATCGTGGATCAACGCCTCGTCGCTGGGCGCGGTGTACAGCCCGTCGCTCCAGTAGCCCTGATCGAGCAGGCCGTTCTGGTAATACGGCCGGTTGTTGAGCGTCAGGCGCATGGTGCCTGTTTCATCGGGTGCGACCCCGAATTTGCGCATGCCGAAGTAGCTTTCCACGCGATCCTCCGGCGTCTGTACTGTAAGGTCATACAGGAACGGGTCCTCCGGGCTCCAGGCACGAAACCCGGCAAGCGGAATGCGCGCAGCGCCGGAAGCGTTCAGTTCGGTTGTTACAACAATGCCCTCTTCAGACAGAACCGTGACCGTACCCCCGGCCCGCCCTTCCCGCATGATAGCCTCTACTTCCACCGCCGCCTCGTCAAACAACGGGGTGATTACAAGCCGCTTGATATGATTTCGCGGAACGCTCTCCATCCAGACCGTCTGCCAGATTCCGCTTTGCGCGGTATACCAGATGCCGCCCCGCTTGAGGCTTTGCTTGCCATATGCGTGCCTGGCGCTTGTATTGCTTGCGTCCCATACCTTGACTTTGACGGTATGCGCACCTTCCCCCGCCATAAGCTCCGTCACATCGAGGGTGAACGGGAGATATCCTCCTTCGTGCCCGCCCGCGGGAATGCCGTCGATGAACACTTCGCAGCATTGATCCACCGCGCTAAAGTGCAGAAGCAGCCGTTCCTTCATAAAACCTTCGGGCGGCGTGACGGTCCTGCGATACCAAAGCGTTTCACCGGGCAAAAGCTGCCTGCCTACACCGGAGAGCGCGCTTTCCGGAGAAAAGGGCACGAGTATGCTGCCGTCGTAAGCTTCCGGCTCGGCATCCCCTTTTGTGATGGCATACTCCCACAGCCCGTTGAGGTTACAATAGCTTTCCCGCTTCATCTGCGGCCGGGGGTATTCCTGCAGCACACTCTCAGGCGTAAGCGTTTCGCCCCACGGAGTGTAAAGCGTATGCGTGCGGGCGGCTGCCTGCCTCTTTTCCCTGCGTCTGAGAACGAGCACCGGAACAAACACCAGCAGCAGCAACAGGGCCGCAGCAAAGAAAATACCGGCGGTAGGCACCTGCTTGACGACCCCAAGGTCCACATAGGTCCGCCCGCTGCCGCGAATGACCTCCGCCCCGATATACGGACCCGTAACCATGGGCAACAGCACAGCAAACAGCATGCGGATGCCCTGGAAGTGACCGACCTTGTCCTGCGGCGTATAATCGCGCACGAGCGCGTTGATCGTGGCGAGCAGCAGCATGTTTCCGCCGATCATCACGATCCCCGCCGCGGCGACAAACACGGGAGCTACCGCCGCGTACATCAAAAGAAGGCCGACGAATTCCAGAGCGACGGCCACGAACACGAAATTCAACTTGCCAGTTTTATCGATCAGCCGCCCGCATGCTACGCTGATGATCGAGGCGGCAATCAGCACCACGCCCAGCAGCAGCGCGTAATTTTGCACATTGAGCGATTTTTGGATGTAGATAAGCAGGTAGGGCATGAATATCTGCGTGGCAGCGCCCGTGACCCCCAGCGCGCAAAGCGACAGATAGAGGGATGGATGTTTGCGCACCACCCCGATGCGGAACCCGTACACGATATCGGAAAGAAATCCTGTCGTACTTTTCGAAAGCTTCGGCGCGTCCTTTAACAGGAACAATCCGCATAGGCCGCCCAGCGTTACAACGCCGCCGATGATGTTGAAAAACATCGGCCAGTCCCCGCGTTGGGTAAGGACGTCCAGCCCCGCGAATATAATCAGCATCGCAACGAGCGGGAGGCTTGATAAAACGCCCTCCACCCTGCCCCGGTTTTCCACGCCTGTGACGTCCGTCACCCACGCGTTGAACGCGGCGTCGTTCGCGCTGGAGCCAAAGAACGTCATGACGCAGTCCATCAGTATGACCATGGTTGCAGCCACCCGTACGGCCGCGACACCGGGGAACAGCGTTTGCGCATTTGTAACCGTGATTGCGCCAAACGCCATGGTGGAAAGCCCCCACAGAATATACCCCGCCACGATAAACGCCTTGCGCCTGCCCAATTTATCCGTAAGCGCTCCAATCAGCAGCGTGGTCAGGGTGGCGGTGACCGCGCTTAGGGCGACCATGTTGGCTATGACGCCCGGGTCTCCCGATATGGTATTGAACACAAACACATTGAGATACATGTTCTCCACCATCCAGGCCAGTTGGCCGAACAGCCCGAACATCAACAGCGCAAGCCATATCCGAACGCCCAGTTTTCCCTGTTTCACACGTCTGTCCTCCCTATCCGTCCGATATAAGAAAGGCTCCCGTTTCAGGAGCCCAGGCTATCAAAAGCTACGGGCTCCGCCCGTTTCGGTCTCAAGAACCCTTTTTCATAAATTGCCGGGGTTATTGGAAGCCAGATATTTCGCGTAAGCCAGCGCAAGCTCCATGCGGATCCGTTCAAAATACTGCTCCAATATCTGATCCTTGATGAACTCCTTGACCTGCTTTTCATTGTTTAAATCATAGATGATCCGCTTTCCGTATGTGGAGATGGAGAGGACCGCAAATATGTATTCCTTGTTGTGTTTGCCGCAGACGACCTTCGCGCAGATGATGCTCCCGATGTTGTTGTGCTCTAAGTCCTTCTTATTGAAGACATACTCCGATTTTTTGTTGGCCTCTATTTTATCGGCATGAAACAGGAAGTTTTGCCTGCCGCTGCAAATCTGGTATATGGCGGACTGCTCGTTGTTGACGAGCGCGGTTAAGGCAGGGTCCTCCGCCCCGTTGCTGTCCGCCCAGGTCCATACTTTGTTGTCCGAGATGCAATACGCGAGATTGGCACTGACCTGGTTTCTGCGAATGCTCAAAGAATCCGCAAAGAACGCGGATATTTCATCCAATATGTTGTTGATGCTCTCCATGGGATCATGAATATCGGAGAAACCTGCAATGCCCGGAGACTTTTTGTTTTCCTCAATGAAGCGGACATACCGCTTGCTTCTTTTGCTGCATAGCGCGCTCAAAGAATCCGCGACCTTTTTCATCGCGTTGTAATTTTCCAATAATGCATGGTAATCCACATTGTTGCTTTTGATGAAGTGAAGGATTTGAAATACGACGGCAAGCAGCAGCACAAGTACCGTCAATACGATGCCGAACGGGGTCAGGCTTGCACGGGCATCCGTTTTGACAACCAAAAACAGGGCCTCACCCAACCAGTTCAGACAAAGAGAGAACCAAACGGTAGGCAAAAAGGTAAATATCAGATGCAGGATCCGAAATTTCTTTGACAAGCTAACATGTCCTTTGAGTTTATTTATTTTACTACCTTTTTTAACTTGTCAAATTTAATGGCCTTTTTGGGGGAAGGGGTACTCTTTGAGGCCTTTTCCAAGGAGGATAACTGGCTGAATGTTATCGCGCTGGAAATACTTTTTGTAACTTTCTCCATAAATTGTACCACTTTCTCGAACATTTTCCACTTCCTACATTATATGATATAACGATTCTATCGTCAACCACGCGCAAATATGCACCGGGTGGCATGAGATTTTGCATTACATATATTCCTCCAGTGTAAACATATGGGTTAATGGTTCGGCGCCTCCAGCGACGGTCCTCGGCGGGAGACGCCGAAAGCCTCCAGGCCTGCGGGCCGCTGCGCTTAGTGTGGGGATCGGTTGTGCATCCTTTGGCTGCACAACCGATCCCCATACCCTTCCTTAAGACGAAACGCGGAAGGCGAAGCCAACACGCTCTATCCCCTTGCCTTTCAATTCAATCCTGCTCATATGCGCGGGTCAGCGCCTCCAAATCCAGCTTTTCCATCTGGAACATGGCCTTCATGACATTGCGTACCTTTTTGGGGTCCGGGTCCTTGGCCATATCGTTGAACGCCGCGGGCACGATCTGCCAGGAAACGCCGTATTTGTCCTTGAGCCAGCCGCAGGGCTGCGTCTGACCCTCTTTTGTAAGCGCATTCCAAAGCCGGTCCACCTCCTGCTGGTCCTCGCAGTTGACCATCAAAGAAACAGCCTCCGTGAACGTGAAGGCATGCTCCATCCCGCTGTCGATTGCCATGAATTCCTGCCCGTTTAAGCGGAACGCCGCATGTTTGACCGTACCCTCCGGCATGCTTTCGCCTGCGCCATAACGCTCCATGTGGAGAACGGAAGAGTCTTTCAGTAAGCCTGTATAGAATAAAATGGCTTCCTCCGCTTTGCCCAACTGCGTGCCGGAATACATCAAGAACGGCGTGATCTTCTGGCCCCGTCCACCCAGACTAAGCTGCCAGGTCAGGCCGTACCTGTCCTGTACCCAGGCAAACTTTTTTGAAAACGGGTACTCCCCAAGCTCCATCAGCACAAAACCATTCCGGGACAGGTTCTCATAGAGCTTATGTAGCTCGCCCTCCGTTTCGCAGCTGACATAAAAGGAAATGGAAGGCGTAAAGGAAAACACGGGGCCGCCGTTTAAGGCGATAAACTCCTGGCCGGAAAGCGTAAACTCAACCGTCAGCACGGAACCTTCCGGCATGCCGGAAACCTGCGCTCCCGTCTCCTCGTACCGCGTAATATAGGAAACGCCGGAATCGTCAAACAGCCCGCAATAAAAGTTTGCGGCCTCCTCCGCCTGGGTATCAAACCAAAGATTCGGGATGATTTTTTGCATATACATTCCTCCTTGCCTGTACCATTAGGATACCACTATGCAAGCAAGTGAAAACGCGCCTCCGTTTATAGAAAGTCAAATTTCAATAAATTTCCCATCCGTATCCTCAGGAAACGATACGGGCGCACGCACATAGGATAATAGTAAATATCTTACAGGGGGTGTAGTATGGATTGGCAGGAGCGGATACGAAACCTCTGGGTGGAACGCATGGTCTGGATCCGGCACTACATCATCAGTTTGATGATGAGGCTGCGGGACCTGAGCTATGTGGCAACGCGCACGCTAAGAAACGGCACGGAGTTTGGGCAGGTATTTATGGTGATTTACGGCACGCAGATCGGGGTTCGGCTTGAAAACGTTCTGACACAGCATGTCCTGATCCTTTCTGATCTGGCTTCCACTGCAAGAACGGGGGCGGATATCTCTGTATTGGAACCGAGCTGGACTGCAAACGCGGACAGTTTTATCAGCTTACTGCTGGAAATAAATCCGTACTGGGTCCACGAGGACTGGCAAGCAATTATTTATGAACAATTCAGTATTGAAGTTGAGCTGATCCACCACTTGAACCAGAACAGGTATGCCGAAGGAATTGCACAGTTCGACCGGGCGCATGACAACGCGCTGCGGATCTCACGAAAAATGGTGGAAGGCATCGCACGTCAACTTGGCGAAACCATGTTATATGGCTGAAAAATCCACACGATCCGTGCTTTTTTAGGGAAAGGGCAGGCCGAACCGTGCTCCGCGCGCGGTTAGCCCCCGCAAACTTCAATGGTTGCCAGATGGGGAAACTGGGTATATCATG
>JAFABA010000160.1 GCA_023426265.1 Bacillota bacterium | reverse complement strand
AATCATATCCGCCATGGGGCAGCCCGCATCCAACGCGGGAAGCAGCACGGTCTTTTTGGGGTTCAGAATCTTTGCCGTTTCCGCCATAAAGCGCACGCCGCAGAATACGATCACGTCCTCTTTCGCGTCCCGCGCGGCCTTTGCAAGCTCCAGCGAATCCCCCACGACGTCTGCGATATCCTGTATTTCACCCAGTTGGTAAAAATGCGCCAGTATCAGGGCATTGCGTTCTTTTTTTAGTTTTTGTATGGCTTTTAAGACTTCCATGTGCGTGTTCCCTTTCGTTGTATCTGCACGGGCCGATATTCAGCGCATCCGTTAAACAAGGCTATGAGATCAGTATGCCCGCTTTTAAAAGCGCCTGCTCGATCTCGTCCAATATCCGCTCGCTGGGCGCCTCTATGGTATGCATGTGAACGCCGCCTGTCATGGCGGAAAGCATCTTAACGCCGGGGCAGCCAAGCTTCTCAATCAGCGCTTCCACCGCCTCGGGCGTACGCAGCAGCAGCGAACCTGTCAGCTCCCCGTATATGGGGTGCTCTACAATCACGTCCCGCACCGTGCCGCCCAAGCGGACGATGATCATCAGCTCTTCCTTTGCGTCCTCCAGCGTAACATGACGGCAGGAAAGTACGCGGATCACCCGGGGGGCGGAAGGCTTGTCCACCCAGACGTAGCCCGCAGGGGTGGCGAGTATGGGTGCGCCGCCCGCGCGCAGCACGGCGACGTCCTGCACCACGACCTGCCGGGTGACGCCCATACGCAAAGCAAGCTCGCCGCCCGTTATGGGGAGTGCGGAAGCTGCAACAAGCCGGCCTATGCGTTTGCGTCTTTCCTCGGTGTCCATGCGCCTCTCCTTTTGCACTATTATGTTTTATTATAGCGGCCCATGCCGAAAAGAGCAACAGCTGTATAGACACCTGTAAATTTCGAAAAAGTCGTCGCCACTTTTTCGAGTTTTCCGTACAGAGCTTACGTAGCAGCCCTGTACGCAAGGGTTTGAGACCGATGCATCGGCAGCAAATGATCCAGTGGATCATTTGCAGGCCGAAACGGGCCCGTTTGCGGATGCTCCGGAGATCTGACGCACGGGTCGCCAGATGGGACGGATTTTAAGGGACTTTCTGAATTTCTTGTGGGCGGGACGGCGGAGCGTCCCCCCATGAGTCCCCTTTCTCCATGGCTGCACCACGTTGCGGAATAATTTCCGCTATTTTTCGCTTGTGGCTTGTAAACATCGTTTGCTATGATGGTACACAGCGACAATAAGAAAGCGGAGTTTTATGCGGAACAATACCTACCGCGTGCTGGCCTTGGATCTGGACGGCACGCTCACCAATGCAAAAAAGGAAATTACCCCTCGTACGAAAGAAGCCATTCGCAGGGCGATCGAGGCGGGAGTTGCCGTGGTGCTCGCCACGGGCAGGCCGCTCATCGGTGTTCTACCCGTGGCGCGGGAGCTTGGACTTGACACTTTAGGCGGATACATCCTTTGCTACAACGGCGCGCTGATATTGGAATGCCGTACCAATGCGCCCGTATTCCAGCGCCACCTTCCCGCCGACGCCGTGCAGAATATATGCGATTGGGCCAAAAATAAGCCGGTCTACCCGCTCGCGTACGACGCTTATGGCGTCATTACGCCGTACCCGGACAACCGCTATGTGCACAAGGAAGCGTACAACAACAGGCTCAGCATCCGGCTGGTGGAGGACCTGCCGGGGTTTATCAACTATCCCATTGAAAAAATGATGCTGGTGGGCGAGCCTCCCGACGCCCAGGCCGCCATACAGGAACTCAAAGCCCGCTTTGGCGGGAAACTGAACATATTCGGCTCCGAACCGCCGTTTATCGAGGTCATGCCGCCGGAGGTGGACAAGGCGTTCGCGCTCGACGTGCTGTTAAAGCATCTCAATACCACGCGGGAAGAGCTGATCGCCTGCGGAGATGGCATGAACGATGTCCCCATGCTGCGTATTGCCGGTATGGCCGTGGCCATGGGAAATGCCGCGGCGGCGGTAAAGGCGTTTGCAAGCTTTGTGACGCGCTCCAATGAGGAGGACGGCGTTGCCCACGCCATCGAACGGTTTATCGGCATATAGGCAGGCTGCAGCCGAGTCCGGGAATGCTTTATCAGCGGTTAAGCGTGTGGGGATAGGTCTGCATACATGTTAGGGGGCCGCCCGTGGCGGCGATACCCTTCGGCGGGAGACGCCGATACCTAAAAACCCAAGCATGTTTTTCGGGAGAACGGTAATTTTCCGCGCAATACATCCGATATAGGGTATAACGAGTAATACGCTTGAAAGGATGTGTCTAAAATGCCGTGGACCCCCAATCTCACCGTGGGCGTCGTAGCGATCGACGAACAGCACAAAACATTGTTTGAAAAAGCGGACGCGCTGTTCGAGGCGGGCAAAAACCGCAAATCCGCCGAATACATCGGCGGACTTCTGGAGTTTTTGGATCTTTACACGAAGGAGCATTTTGGCGATGAGGAGCGGTACATGATCTCCATCCAGTATCCGGAGTACGAGGCCCAGAAAAGAGCGCATACCGATTTTCTTTCCCGGCTTGCAAAGCTCAAGGAGGAATATAAAAAATCCGGCGGAAACATCCTGGTGATATTGGAGGCGAACCAGATGATGATCAACTGGCTCACCCAGCATATTTCCGGCATGGACAAAAAGATTGGCGATTACGCGAAGGCGCACAAATAATTTACCCCTGAATCAAACAAGCCTTTCCCCGAATTGATCGGGGAAAGGCTTGTTTCAGTCTGTCGAAAAACTCCTTTGTAGCCCCCGGAGCTTCCAACCGCCGCCAGCGACAGGCGCGGTGGCGGCGGAAGGCCTTGCGGCGCAAGGCTTTCCTTGCAGGAACAACCGCCCGTGCCGTAGGCACAGGTTGTTCCTGTAATCTTCGAAAAAGTGTCGTATACACTTTTTCGACAAGCAAAAAAACAAGCCTTTCCCTGAATTGATCGGGGAAAGGCTTGTTTCTTATATCGTTTTATTCAGCTTTTTTTGAACCGCTGCGCCAGCCGGATGACGGCGTATCCAATGAGCACGCCCGCCGCGTATTGGAGTCCGTTCATAGGCAGGCTCACTGCGGCGGTCTGTGCGCCATAAAGGCATGTTTCAAATATAAAATACCCGGCAGGCATCAGAAGCCCTGCCAGTATGACCGCGGGAAACGGCTTCTTCCAGCGGGCAATCAAAAGTGCGGCAACAAGCGCCATCGCCCCTTTGATGAGAAACGTCGGCCCCGCATACAGGGCGCTGCCCAATATCAGGTCCGCAAGGCCGCTGCCTACGGCAGCCGCAAGAACGCCCCAGGGGGAGCCCAGCAGGAACGCGGAGAGGTATACGCCGACATCGCCAAGGTTGATATACGCTCCCGCCATGCCCGGAATGGGAAAGTATATCACGATTGTCAGTATGACGACGACTGCCGCTAAGACGCCCGAAAGCGCCAGACGGTTGACCGGCTTCTGCGTGTTCAAAGTATTGTCCTCCCTAAAATTCCTTTTGAATGTTATATCATTTCCCATTATTCTGGTCAAGTATTAGTGAATAGAAAATATGCCAATAATCAATCCCGCTTTTGCTCAAAGTAAAACAGGATGCCGAGGCATCCTGCTTGCTTTTATTCCTTACAGAAGTTTTTCTTTTAGTTGCAGCCGCAGGTGTCTCTGAGGCAGCCAGTGGTTTCCCTGGTATTGCACAGGAGCAGCAGAGCGATGATAATCCACAGATTTTCGCCGCAAACGACGTTGCGGATGCTTTCGAGGAAAGGACTATCGTCGCAGAGCAGGACCAACAGGATGATAATCCACCACCAGTTGTTAAAGTTGTTATCGCAGCCAGAGTTGAAACAGCCCATACAAAAAGCCTCCTTGTTTTTTGAGCGATTGGCGTTGGTTCGACGCCGATGGTATATAGTACGCAGACCCGTAAAAATTGGTTACAAAGGTCGGGGACTTATGTTTTTTCAATTTCTTTGCAGTCTTTATAGGGACTCTGGCGTTCATGTTTTTAATCTGCCGTGGTATACTGGTTCCAAACGGCTGCGCAGACAGGCGCCTTAAAAGGCCGGAAAGGAACAACAACATGAAGCACTACAGGCTCGAAATTGAAGGCATGGGTTGTGCCCATTGCGTGCGCAGCGTCACAGAGGCGCTTACGGACATAAAAGCTACCGTAAACGATGTGCAGGTGGGCAGCGCGGACGTTCTCTGGGACGGCGATACGGAAGCGCTTGAGGCCGCCATATCGGAAGCGGGGTTCGAAGTAAAGTCCATCGCGACACTTTAAACATATGCGGATTATGGTTGGGATGTCCGGCGGGGTGGATTCCGCCGTTGCGGCTCTGTTGTTAAAACAGCAGGGCCATGAAGTCGTGGGCGTATTTATGAAGAACTGGGAAGAGGAAGGGGAGGACGGCGTCTGTACGGCTGCCGAGGACTATGAGGATGTCCGCCGCGTGGCGGACAAAATCGGCATTCCCTATTACACGGTGAATTTCGCGAAGGAGTACAAGGAACGCGTATTTTCCTACTTCCTTTCCGAATACCGCCTAGGGCGTACGCCCAACCCGGACGTGCTGTGCAACTCGGAAATTAAGTTCCGTGCGTTTCTGGAACTTTCCCGCACGGCGGATATGGAATACTTGGCGACGGGGCATTATGCCCGCACGGAGCGAAATGGAAATGAAGTCCGCCTGCTGCGTGCATTCGACCCAAATAAGGACCAGACATATTTTCTGGCCGGGCTCACGCAGCAGCAGCTTTTGGGCGCCATGTTCCCGATCGGGGAACTCCAAAAAGGCGAGGTGCGGCGCATTGCGCGGGAATTCGGCCTTGCGAACGCGGAAAAAAAGGACAGCACTGGCGTCTGCTTTATCGGCGAGCGCAACTTCAAACAGTTTTTGATGCAGTTTCTGCCCGCGCAGCCCGGGGACATGGTGGATTTATCCGGCCGCGTCATTGGCCGCCATGACGGGCTGATGTATTACACTTTGGGACAAAGAAAGGGCTTGGGCATCGGCGGCAGGAAGGACGGCTCGGGCGAAAGCTGGTTTGTCATAGGCAAGGACTTAAAACGCAACCTCCTGATCGTCCAGCAGGGCGAGCAGGAGGAGCTTTACTCCACCGCGCTTTCCTGCAGCCATGTCAACTGGATCGCGGGGGCGCCGCCTGCGGGGCGTTTTCCCTGCATGGCCAAGTTCCGTTACCGCCAGCCGGATCAACAGGTGGAAGTCGCCGTTATGGGGGAGGAGGCGCAGGTTAAGTTTCTGGAACCGCAGCGGGCGGTCACCCCGGGGCAATGGGCGGTGTTTTATCAGGGAGAAGAGTGCCTGGGCGGCGGCCCTATCGACGAAGTCACCCCCAAAAAGCCGTTTGCGGTGCCGGAGCGGCTTTTGGTATAAGCGCGCCTTTGTAAAGCACGCGAATTCTTTCAACTGCGAATTGCGCATTCCCCCAGAATCCCCTTGCACGCGCGGCCTGATATGTTAAAATATCAGCAGAGCATGGAGAAATCTGTGCAAATGGAGTGGCCTTGTTATAAGAATTATTTATCAATACGGCAGGAGGAATGGATATGGCAAAGAAAACCATACAGGACATTGATGTAAAGGGCAAGCGCGTGTTGGTGCGCGTGGACTTCAACGTTCCCTTGGATGCGGAAGGCAACGTAACGGACGACAAGCGCATCGTGGCAGCACTCCCTTCCGTGAAATATCTGCTTGAGCAGGGCGCAAAGGTTATCCTCTGCTCTCACCTCGGCCGCCCCAAGGGCAAGCCGGACCCTCAGTATTCCCTGCGCCCTGTGGCGAACAAGCTTGCCTCCCACCTGCCCAACGTAAAAGTTACGTTTGCCGAGGACGTCATTGGCGAGAGCGCGAAAGCCGCCATCGCCGCAATGAAGGACGGAGAGGTTGTGCTGCTTGAAAATGTCCGCTTCCACAAGGAAGAAACGGACAACGACCCTGAATTCTCCCGCCAACTTGCCTCCTTGGCGGATATCTTCGTTTCGGATGCATTCGGCACCGTGCACCGCGCGCATGCTTCCACCGCGGGCGTGGCCGCTTACCTCCCCGCAGTGGCAGGATTCCTCATTGGCAAGGAGCTTTCCATCATGGGCGAAGCGCTCGAAAATCCCGTTCGCCCGTTCGTGGCCATATTGGGCGGCGCGAAGGTCGCAGATAAGATCGGCGTCATCACCAACCTTTTGAACAAGTGCGACAGCCTCATCATCGGCGGCGGCATGATGTTCACATTCTATAAGGCCATGGGCTATGAAATCGGCACGTCGCTTCTCGACGCGGAAAGTATCGACTTGGCCCGCGACCTCATGGCGCAGGCGAAGGAAAAGGGCGTAAGCCTGCTGCTGCCCGTCGATACCGTGGTCGCCACCGCGTTCGCCGCGGACGCCGAGCACCAGACCGTAAAGGCGGACGCCATACCCGAAGGCTGGATGGGCCTCGATATCGGGCCGGAAAGCGCGAAGATCTTCGCGGAAACCATCAGGGCCGCAAAGACCGTTATCTGGAACGGGCCCATGGGCGTGTTCGAGTTCTCCGCATTCGCGGAAGGCACAAAAGCCGTGGCGCAGGCCTGCGCAGACTGCGACGGCACCACGATCATCGGCGGCGGCGATTCCGCATCCGCCGTGAAGAAGCTCGGTTTTGCCTCCAAAATGACGCACATTTCCACCGGCGGCGGCGCTTCCTTGGAATTTCTCGAAGGCAAGGTCCTGCCCGGCGTGGCCGCGCTCAACGATAAGTAAGTACGTGGGGCTCTGCCCCAGACCCCGCCTAAGGGATGTGACATCCCTTAGGAAACCCATATAGAGTACGCTTTCTTTTGCTCCTTCTCTTTCGTGGAAAGAAAAGGAGCGGTGGTTTGGCGGCAGAGCCGCCAACGTACCTTAAGTAAAATTTGCAGGAGGATTTCAATCCATGCGCAAACCCATCATCGCAGGCAACTGGAAAATGAACATGACGCCCGACGAGGCGAAGGCACTTGT
>JAFABA010000027.1 GCA_023426265.1 Bacillota bacterium | reverse complement strand
ACGCGGTTTGTGGTGTTGAATGCGAAGGAGTCCACAAACAGCAGCAGATCCATCGCGGGGTTGAGTGTGACGGTTAAAATCATGTTTGCTCCCTCGGGCCTGCCCGCGTATTCGGATGGCCGCCCGCCCTATTTGGCAAGCGGCCACCCGTAAAAATCTATAGGGTATTTAAAACGATGTTAGAAGTATACGCGTTCCTTGAGTTCCGGGCAAACAAACACCTTGACAAGGCTCTTATTGGCGCGGATCTCCTTGAGCGCATCCTCCAGCTCCGAAAGCGGCACGGCCATGGAATACATCACTTCCGGTTTGATAATGCCGTACTGCAGGAGCGTGATCGCCTCGCCCCAGTTGTTGCCGATGCCTGCGCAGGAGCCGCTGACCTTCTTTTCGCCCAGGACAAATTCCTTGGGCTCCAGCGGTATGGTCTGGCCCTCGCCCACGATGCCGAACGCTTCGAGCTTGCCACCACGGCGAAGCATTTTGAACGCCTGCTCGTAGGTTTCCGGCGTGCCGACGGATTCGATCACAAAGTCTACGCCAACGCCGCCCGTCAGCCGCTTGACTTCCGCCACCGGGTCGGGCGTTTCATTGATGTCGATGATATAATCCGCGCCCATCTTCTTTGCCGCTTCCAGCCTCGCCTTGCCGCGGCCGATCACGATGACGGGTGCGCAGGCACGCGCTTTGGCAAGCGCGGCATGCAGAATGCCGAGGCCGCAGCCGATGATGGCGACGCTGGAGCCAATGGGGGCGTCCATACGCTGCGCGGCGTGGATAACAGCCGTCAGGGGTTCCACAAACGCGGCGGTATAATCATCCATCGTGTCGGGCAGCTTGTAGCAGTTTTTCCAGGGAGCCTTCACGTATTCCGCAAAGCCGCCGTCCGTATGGATGCCAAGCTGGGTGAACGTTTCGCACAGAAGGCCGTCGCCCCGGCGGCAGAAGTAGCAGGTGCCGCAAGTCAGGCAGATGTCCACCGCGACGCGGTCGCCAACCTTGAGCCCTTTTGCGTTCTTACCGACCTTGGCGACTTCGCCCCAGAACTCGTGCCCCGTGATCATGGGCAGCTTATCCGCGGCATACTTGCCGGTATAAATGCTCCAATCCGAGCCGCAGATGCCGCAGACCTTGACCTTGATGAGCGCTTCGTCATCGTTGATCTCGGGGATGGGCACATCGGCATATTCCATTTGATAGGGCGCCTTGACGACCTGTGCCTTCATGGTTTCGGGCATATGCTCCCTCCTTAATCTCTGGGGTTGTTGAATATCTTATCGCGGCGGCCTTCGTAGGGCGCTTTGATAATCAGGGGCTTGAGGTAGGCTGCGACCTTTTCCACGCCGTCGCCCACGGACATCGTCACGTCCTCATGCTCGTAGCTCAATACATAGTCGTAGCCGACAAGAGACAGCTCGGTGATGACCTTCTTCCAGGGTACACTGCCCCAGCCAGGGATACGGAAGCGGAACGCACGGTCGATGCGCTGCCAGTCGCCCTGCATCAAAATGCCGCCGCGCTGGATGTTGTGCTCCACAATTTCGCCGTCCTTCGCGTGGACGTGGAAGATGCGGTCGCCGAGTTCGTCGATGAAATTTTCCACCCGGAGGCCAAGGTAGATGAGGTTCGCCGGGTCAAGGTTGAAGCCCAGGCAGGGGTGGTTATCTACGAGTTCGACCGCGCGCTTGGCGGTATGGATATCGTAGATCATGTTGTTGGGATGCGGTTCCACAGCGAATTTCACGCCGTATTCCCTGAATTTGTCGAGTATGGGCACGAAGAGTTCACGGAATTCTTCTTCCATCTTGCTCCAGCCGTCGGCGCTGGGGAACGGGAAGTACCTGCCCCAGTTGGTGACGCCGGTGAAGCCGTTGACCACGGGGACTTCCAAAGCGTTCGCGGCACGCGCGGTCTTTAACAGGTTTTCCGTGCCGTACTTGATTTTCTCTTCCTTGGTGCCCTTAAAGAGCTTATCCGTATCTTCCGTGTGGGGCCCCAGTATCAAAAGGGAGTCCGCATGGTTGGAAAGCCCGGAAATGGTGACGCCGTAGTTGCCCAGCATCTTTTTGAGCGCTTCCGCCTTGCCGGAACCCAAGATATCATCGCAATCGAACTGTCCGCAGCCGCTGTAAGCGGGGATCTCCATCATTTCATAGCCGTTCGCGGCCATGATCTTCGCAACTTCTTCAAGCGACAAGTGCGCGTAGTTTGCCGCAAAAAAGCCAAGTTTCATATTCTTCCCTCCTGTTTCCTTCGCATTTATTGATCAGGTGTGCTTCGCCTTCAACTGGCCGAACTCTTTCCTGGTCTGCACCAGCACGTCGGTATAGTGCTTGTTGTAGGTGCAGCAGCCGATCTCGCGCTGCCGGATCAAAAGCTCCAGGCAGTTGTCGCATACCGTGCACCACTTGATGTCCGCCTCGTTGCCCTCGCGCAGCTTCTTGGGAAGGAACGGATCGGCAAAGCTCTGCCTGCCCAGGGCCACCATGTCCAATTTGTTCTCGGCAATGAACTTCGAGCCGTAGTGGAACATGCTGTTGTTTTCCGGCTCCACGGCCAGGATGCCGTTTTTGCCGTTACGGAATACGGAATAGTTGGAGCCGATGATGACGGTTTCCGGCTTGACGGCCTTTTTGAATTCCTTGGCCCAGGTGGTGTGCAGAAAAGCAAAGTAAGCGGCCTTGCGCTCGGCCTGCGTGATGGAGGTGGTGATGGACGGGCTGCCGCCGGACTGCACAAAGTACTGCGCGCCGCGCTCTTCCAACCCTTTCAATAGCGCGATGGGTTCCGTCAGGTCGATAATCGGGGAATCCGGGCCTTCCGTGCCAAAGCCGCCGGGGAAGCCTTCCCATGCGGAAACCTTGGAGCCAATCAGGAAGTTGGGATCGTTAATTTCCTTCTGTACGCGCTCATAGAGTTCGTATGCAAAGCGGCTGCGATTTTCCCAGGAACCGCCGTACTTCCACTTGCGGTCATTGTAAGGGCGCAGGATCTGGGAGCCGAGGTAGCCGTGGCAGAGCTTTAAGTCCACGCCGTCCGCGCCCGCGTCATACGCGATGCGCGCAGCCATCACGAACTGGTCCATGATGTGCTCGACATCCGCTTCCGTCATCAGCTCGCCGCCAAAACCGGGCAGCGGCTTTACGGTAACACGGCGGGAGAATGCGGGGTTGCTCAGTTCCCCGGAGTGGGTCAGCTGGAACACGAGCAATGTGTTGGGGTTCAACGCCTTCAGATCGCCCACGAATTTCGCAAGCGGCTTCGCGTTCTTGGGCATGATGGAAAGCTGGTTCAGGCGGCTGCGACATTCATCCGTTACCGTGATGGCTTCCAGGGTGATGACGCCCGCTTCCCCTTTAAACAGGTTGGAGTAGCGCTCCACCGTCAGCGCGGAAGGATTTCCGTTATCATCCGCGTCCGTACATTCCATGGCCTGCACAAAAAAGCGGTTGGGGCTGGTGCGGTTGCCGATTTTGATGGGCGAAAGGAGTATGTCTTTGTAATTTTCCTGCATGAAAGTACCTTCTTTCTTGTTTTATTGCGTCAAACCGGACGTAAGAAATCAGAATCGCTCATTTTATTTTGAATTTGATATTTTAACGTATCAATATCTAAGGGCGGCACTCCCTGAGAAGAAGTATGCGTGAATGATAGCTGGGCGGTTTCCCCGGTTATGAAACAAGTGTATCCTATATTTTTGAACGTGTCAATCTCAAAACGTATATTATCGTATTGCCAATTTGCAGCCACAGAACGAATCAGCGGATCGCCGCGTCCAGCCTGTATGCGGCCGCCTTCAGCGCCTCTTCCGCGCTGTATTTTCCAACAACCGTGCCATGCACGGCTTCGCCGATGATGGCCTCCAATATGGCCTCGGATACGCCTTCGCCCTTGCTGTTTTTGGGCATGCTGCGCCGCCTGGCCTGGTTGAACGCCTCAATGGCTTTTAAATACCACGGGCAGAATGTGCCGAATTCGCTGTTTTCGTATACCGAACGGTACGGCACCAGCCGCCCCATGACGGCGTTGGGCACCGCCATTTCCTCCGAACTCACCCATTTTAAAAATTCGGCGGCCTCCGGCTGCCTGCCTGACCGCGGGTTCACGCCGATGGACCAGCCGCCCAACACCGAGCAGCCGTCGGGCAGCAGGTCGAACCCCACGTTCCCTACCACTTTGGAGAGGCTGCGGTCGTCAAGCAGGGTGGTATGGTCGCTGTACATCACCATCATGGCGGCGTCGCCTTTGGCGAACAGTTCCACCTGCTCGTCCCACCACATGTCGGGCGAGTTTGGATGCGCATAATGAAAGCTTTCCGCATAGCCATGCAGCGCGGCGACCGAGGCCCCGCTGCCGATTACGGAGACGCCGTTTTCAAACAGGCCGCCACCCTGCGCCCAGGCGCGCGGAAGGAATTCGCACACCGCGCCCGAAGAATTCATGGCGCCCAGCGTTGTGCCGTAAAGCGTGGGGGATTCCGGGTTAAACTGCCGCGTAAAAAAGCGCGCCACCCGGTTGTATGCATCCCACGTGCGGGGAACATCCAGGTCTTCCTTATACCATTCAAAATAAAGGCGCTGGAATTTCAGCTTTTCAAACAGATCCTTCCGGTAGAACAAAAGCTGCGCCGTATGACTGAAGGGCAACGCATAAAGGCGGTCCATGAAATAGCAATGCTCCCGCAGCACGTCCTCTGAAAACATATGCCGCAATGCGCCGTTATCGGGTAAAAGTTCGGTCAGTTCCTGCGCATAGCCGCCCAGCATGAGTTCCTTGTACCACGCAAGGTCAAACGTAAACACATCGTATTCGCCCGCAGGCACACCGCGCTGAATTTCAGCAAGCATATCTCGATAGGGCCGGAGCGTAAACTCCACGTCGATGCCCGTTCTCTTTTTAAAATCCGAAACCAGGGAAAGCACCGAAGCGCTTGAGGGCGCGTCCTGCAGCAGCACACGGATACGTCCGCCTTGCTCAAACCGGGCAAGCGGAGGAAGCGCCGCCCGCTTTTCCGCCTTGCCCCATATGACAATGCGCCTGCCGCCTCTGTCCTCCCCTTCCTTTATGATTTCATCAAGCAGGTCAAACGCGGCCTCACCCATAGGCGCATAGGGCAAGAGCACCTCAGCTGCGCCGCCGGTGCCGCTTTTCGTCCAATCCTCCGCCTCAAACGCGATCACTTCCGGCTTTACGTCGCCTTCGGTCACCTCGAGCGCACGCAGCACACCGTCCGCCAGCCTGCGGCCGGAAACGTATATCACTTCCGGCGGCTCCGCCATATTCATCAGGCGGATAGCCGCGCGCATGGCGCTTTCCTTGTTTGCGTTCACAGCTTCCACGTAGCTGCTCCTGATGTCCATTTTCGCCTTATGAAGGGCGTTAAAATAGCTTTCCAGGCATTCAGCCTCAAAGGAAAATTCCTTGGGGCCGGTAACGATGGCGATGCGGCGCTTGCCCCTATTTACCGTCGCTTCTATGCTCTGCCGGATCGCCGCTTTGACGTCCATGCAAACAAAATTGAACGCGTTACTATTGAGCGCGCGGTGGATAAACACAAGGTTCAGGCCGTTTTGCACGGCTTTTGTGAAGAATTCCGCATTTTCCGGCTGGCAGGTCATCAAAATAACGCCGTCGCTGTTGTACATCAGCGCGCGGTCCAGCGTTTCCCGCTCCACGCCGGGATCGTCTTCGGTCACCTGAAGATAGACGGAATAGCCCTGCGCCGCCGCGCGCCGGTTGATGGCGTCGTACAGCTTGGCGTGCGCGGGTTCCGTGATATTGGAAAGCACCACGTCGATCCGGCCCGTATAGCTGGTTTTGAGGTTCCGCGCAAGCGCGTTGGGTTTGTAGCCCAGCGCCTTTACGGCCTCTTCCACTTTGCGGATCTTATCGATGCTAACGCATTTTGAACCGTTCAAAACATTGGAAACCGTGCCGTGGGATACGCCCGCGAGCCGGGCCACGTCTTTCATGGTTGCCATTCCTTCACATCCTTCGGGGATAATATATGGCGTACGTATGAAATAAATCAAGCGATTATCCGTTCTTATCGTACCATTATTCCATGCGGCGCGCAAGACATGCAGCGGAACGATTTTTCTGTGTACGGAAACTTCCCCTTGCGCTTGAGCGTCATATCGTTTACAATTCAGTTTATTGGAACGTATCATTTTTTTTGTTTTCCTGATCATTTAAAAAAAACACGATATGAGAGGTGGTTTCCCATGATCCCCACCGAAGCGGCGCGGCTCATAGACATCAGTGCGGTACGCACGCACCATACCCTTTCCGATATAGAGGAAGTCGTATCCATCGCAAAGGAATACCGCTTTATCAACGTGCATACGCTCCCCTGCTGGACCAGTACGCTCAGCCACTTGCTCCGAAACGACCCGGACATCTTTGTGGGCGCGCCCGTGGGGTTTCCCGGCGGCGCACATACCACGGAAGTCAAGCTTTTGGAGGCGCGCCGCCTGATCGAGGACGGCGTACGCGAAATGGATATCGTGATGAACGTGGGCAAGTTCAAAAACGGCGAATACTCCTACGTGCTCGACGAATTGCGCGCCATCATCGCTCTTGCGCCCAAAAACGTGCTGACCAAAGTAATTATCGAAATCAACTGCCTGACGGACACCGAGCTGGAACATGCCTGCGCGCTTGTAATGTATTCCGGCTCGGACTTTTTGAAGACGGGCACAGGCTGGGTGCCGGGGGGTGCCAACATCGAACGCATCGCGCGTATCCGGGAGTTGACGCGTGGTCGTGTCAAAATCAAAGCCGCGGGCGGTATCCGGACGCGGCAGGAATTCGACGCGCTTTTAGAAATCGGCGTGGACCGCTTCGGCATCAACACTGCGTCAGCACTCGAAATCGTAAAGAGCTTTGCGTAACACAAGGAAAGAAGGATCGGCTTTGGAGAAAATCATCGCGTACGACCTGGGCACAGGGGGCATCAAGGCTTCCTTGTTTACAATAGAGGGCCATTCGCTCGCGGACGCTTTTTTACAATACGACGCCGTCTACAAAGCGGGCGGCGTGCATGAGCAAAGCCCGGAGCTTTGGTGGGAGGGCATACTCTCCTCCACCCGGCTGCTGCTGCAAAAAACCGGCGCGGCCGCCTCTGATATTGTGGGCCTGAGCATTTCCGGGCATTCTCTGGGGGTGGTGCCGGTGGACAGCAACGGCCGTCTGCTGCGCGACTATACGCCCATATGGTCGGATACGCGGGCGCATTTGCAGGCGCAGACGTTCTTTGAAAAGATATCGTATGAGCAGTGGTATATGGCCACCGGTAACGGTTTCCCCGCGGAATGTTATTCCGTATTCAAAATCATGTGGTACCGGGACAATGAGCCGGATCTGTATCAAAACGCATACAAAATACTGGGCTCCAAGGATTACTGCAACCTGAAGCTGACCGACCGCATGTGCACGGATCATTCCTACGCATCCGGCAGCGGCGTGTATGATTTAAAAACGCATTCCTATGTGGACGCCTTTATTGAGGCTGCGGGCGTTAAAAAAGAACTGTTTCCCGAACTCCTCCAATCCCATGAGGTGGTGGGAACCTTGGCCCCCGAAGCGGCAAACGCTCTGGGGCTTTCCACCAATGTGCGCGTGGTGGCGGGCGGCGTCGACAATTCCTGCATGGCGCTCGGCGCAAAGGGCGTCAAAAACGGCCGCGCGTATCTTTCACTGGGTTCCTCCAGCTGGATTGCGGCAATCGGCGACAAGCCGTTATTGGATTTTCAATACAAGCCCTTTGTATTCGCGCATGTCGTGGATGGGTTATATGCCTCGGCCACCAGCATATTTTCGGCGGGCAGCAGCTTCCGCTGGGTGCGGGACACGCTCTGCCCGGACCTTGTGGAGCTAGAAAAGAACGGCGAACTCCCGGACGCGTATGTGGAAATAAACCGTCTTGCGGCTCTTTCCCCCATCGGCGCGAACGGCGCGCTGTTTAACCCCAGCCTGGCGGGAGGTGCTATGATAGAGGAAACCAAGAACATCCGCGGCGGTTTTCTGGGGCTTGGCCTTGATCACGACCGGAGCGACCTGATCCGCGCGTCCATGGAGGGCATTGCCTACAACCTCTATTACGCCATGACGATACTGGAGAAATACCAGGGTAAACTTCCTGAACTATTGCTTGTGGGCGGGGGCGGCAAAAGCCCGTTCTGGCGGCAGATGTTCGCGGATATATTTGATATGGATATCGTCAAGACCAATATCGGCCAGAACGCCGCCTCGCTGGGTGCGGCGGCGCTTGCGGCCTATGGGCTTGGATATTGGGACAGTTACGATATGATCGACCGGGTGCATCAGCTCGAAAGCGTTGCGCATCCGGACGCGGAGCGTACGCATGCGTACCGGCCTTACTATGAACGTTCCCGGTATGCAGCGCATTTACTCTCACTCTACGGCGACAAATTCGGCGCAATGGGTTAAAACGGTTCCCCGGGCACCTGCCGCCGGGCGGCATTTTCACCTAAAGTCCCTTTCCTTGCAGCGGGAGAGGGACTTTTGCTATTACATAGGTATAAAATCATTGACATGCAAATCGATAACAAATACAATCATAAATAACAGAAAACGATATCATATAATAAAGGAGGGCCTATGGGCGCTTACCTGATTGGCGTGGATATCGGCACGCAGGGGACCAAGGCCGCGCTGTTCGATACAAGCCTTACCCTGATTGCAACTGCTTTTGAACCCTCGCGCATCCTATCCCCCACGCCGGGCACCGCCTGGCAGGAAGCGGACGACCTGTACGCTTCCTGCGCAAACACAATCGAAAGCCTGATGGAGCAAACCGGGGTTTCTCCTTCCGATATCGCCGCAATCGGCCTGGACGGACAGATGGCGGGCATCATGGGCGTGGACGCGGATGGCGAGGCCTCCACGTATTACGATTCCTGGCTGGATATGCGCTGCGGCAAATACATGGACAGCATGCGCCAGAAAGCGGGCAGGCGCGTGATCGAGATCACCGGCGGCCCCGTTACGTATACGCACGGCCCGAAGATACTCTGGTGGAAGCACGAACACCCGGAAGCCTACCGGAATACGGCGAAGTTTGTGCTGCCGCACGCCTATATCGTGGGAAAAATGGCAGGCAAAAAAGGCCACGATGCCTATTTTGATTATACGCATCTGCACTTTTCGGGCTTTGGGGACAATGCAAAAAAGGAATGGTCGGATGAGCTGCTTGCGGCGTTCGGCATAGAAAAAGAAAAAATGGCGCGCATCGTCTCCCCGTTTGAGGTGATCGGCAAAACCACCCGCGCGTTTGCGGCTTTGAGCGGCACCGTGGAGGGCATCCCCGTCGTGGCCGGGTGCGGCGATACGGCAGCGAGCACGTTCGGCTCCGGCATGTTTGAACGGGACCTTGTGTTGGACTGCGCGGGCACCGCCTCCGTGCTATGCAGTGTGGTGGACGGCTTTGTGCCGGATACCCGATATGAAACCATGACCATGATGCGAAGCCCGGTAGACTGCCTGTGGCTTCCGCTTGCCTACATCAACGGCGGCGGCATGTGCATCCGCTGGTTCCGCGATACGTTAAGCGGCAAACCAGCCGCCACTTATGACGAGCTGGAGGCGGAAGCGGCCCCACTCCCCTGCGGCAGCGAAGGGCTTCTGTTTCTCCCGCATTTTTCCGGCCGCGTGCTGCCCAACAACCCGGACCTAAAGGGCAGCTTCCTGGGGCTCGATTTCAAGCACACACGCGGGCATATGTACCGCTCTATTATGGAAGCCGTGGCGTATGAGTATAAATATTACCTCAATGTGCTGCGTACCCTCTACCCGGAAAGCGATTTTTCGCGTATGCTGTCCATTGGGGGCGGCTCCAACTCCCCGCTGTTCAATAAAATAAAGGCGGATGCGCTGGGCATTCCGGTGGAAACGTTCGAAACCGGGGAAACCGCGCTGATCGGCAGCGCGGTCATCGCGGGCATCGGCGCTAAAGTGCTTTCCGATTATAAGAAACCCATACAGGGTATTATGAAAAAGAAGCTCTCGTTCGCACCGGACGAAGAAAAGCATAGGCAGTATGCACCCTGCGCTTTTGCGTATCTTGCGGCGATGGAGCACGTCACCCGGTTTTACCGGAGCAACCCCTTCACAATACGGGCAGACTGAGCCTTTTAAAGAACAATGTCTTGGAGACCAAGGAGGAACATATGTCGAAGCAGCCGGATATCGTATTCGCGGAGGTTCGCAAGCAGACCATCATCGATATCGTGAACAAAATGGGCAAGGCCACGGTTTCGTACCTTTGCGAGCATTTTTCCGTCTCCCCCGCCACCATACGCAACGATTTGCGGGAGCTTGAGGAGTCGGGCGCAATCAAGCGCACGCACGGCGGCGCCATCAGCAGCAGCCGCATCAATTATGAGCCCAATACCTCCCAAAAGGAAGTGGAGCGTGTTGCGCAAAAGCAGGCGATCGCGCGGCTGGCGGCAACGTTTATACAGCCGGGAGACGCGATCGCCCTCGACACCGGCACCACGACGATGGAACTGGCGAAACAGCTTTCCGGCATCAGCAACCTCACCGTTGTGACCAACGACATTCAGATCGCTTCTTACCTGGAGCACAGCACCGACGTGATGATCATACTCGCGGGCGGCGCGCTGAGAAGGCACTTCCATTGCACCGTGGGCCAGATGGCGATTGAAAGCATCGCCAACCTGCATGTGGACAAGGCGTTTGCCGCAGCCAACGGCGTACACCCCACCAAGGGCGTGACCACGCCCAACATGGACATGGCAAGCATCAAGGCGCATATGATCGACGCCGCGGACGAAGTATACCTGCTTGCGGACAGCAGCAAACTCGGCAAATCTGCATTCATCACATTCACAACGCTGTCCAATGTCGATGTGATGATCACCGACCAGGAAGCGGACCCTACGTTTGTCGACGCCGTCAAACAGATGGGTGTGGAAGTGCATTTGGCGGAAATTGATAACAAACAATAAATATCGATAATAAACGCTTGATAAGTAAAAGCAATTGATATATACTGTACCTACAAGCAATCGCTAAAGTTAGGGGATAGTATATGGCACATCAATCGTTGGGTATTTGTTTGATCGGCGCGGGCCGCGCGGGAATGATACACGCGAAAAACTTCCAGAACAAGGTGGAAGGCGCGCACATGGCCGCGGTGGTGGACGTGGTGGAGCAAAGCGCGAGGGACGCAGCGCTTTCACTCCACATCGATACCTGGTACACGGATTATCGCCAGGCGCTAAATAACCCGGAGATCGGCGCGGTGGTCGTCGTTTCCCCTACCAACCTGCATAAACAGATCGTTATCGACTGCGCGAACGCAAAAAAACATATCTTCTGCGAAAAACCCATGGCTATGAATACCCAGGAATGCGACGAAATGGTGCGCACCTGCGAAGAAAACGGCGTCAAGCTGCAAATAGGGTTTATGCGGCGGTTTGACGAAAGCTTTCAGGAAGCAAAGCGGATGGTGGAAGAAGGCGCCATAGGCGACCTCGTTTTCATCCGTTCCAATACGCGCGGGCCCAGCAAGCCCCGCCCCTGGATGTACGATCTCAAACAGTCCAACGGCATCCTGGCAGAAATCAACTCCCACGATATCGACAGCCTCCGCTGGTTTGCGGGAAGCGAAATCGATACGCTTTACGCCATTGGCGGCAACTACCGCAACCCGGAAGCGAAAAAGGATTATCCCGATTATTACGACAACGTGGTGATGTCCGGGCAATTCAAAAACGGCGTTCAATTCTCCATAGATGGCGCGGCTTATGTGGAATACGGCTATGACTCCAAAATGGAGCTCGTGGGCACCAAGGGTGTACTGCACGTTGGCCGCACCGAAGGCGCGTTTTTAAAGTGCTCCACCAAGGAGCACGGCACATCTTCCCCCTTTATCAACAGCTGGATGACGCTCTTCCGCGACGCATACCTCGCGGAAGATATCGCGTTTGTGGAAAGCATCAAAAATGATACGCCGCCCAAAGTGACAGGCGTCGACGGGCGTATGGCCGTTGCGATTGTGGAAGCGGGCAACGCGTCCATATTGGAAAAACGGCTGGTCAAATTGTCTTAAGGAGGATCCATATGTTAAGTCTTAGACTGTTCGGCGCAAACGACGTGCGCCTGGTGGATATCGATATCCCGAAAATTGCGGACGACGAGCTTTTATTAAAAACCGAGGCCGCTTCCGTGTGCGGAACCGACATCCGCATGTTCCAGAACGGGTACAAAAATGTGGACGCGGAGCATCCGCTGACATTGGGGCATGAATTTTCCGGAACCATCGTGGAAGTGGGTAAGAAGGTTCCCTTCTACAAGCCCGGCATGCGCGTCGCCATGCAGCCCAACATCGGCTGCGGCATCTGCGACCGGTGCGTCTCCGGCAACTTCCACCTGTGTGACGACTACCGCGCGTTCGGCATCAACATGGACGGCGCGTTTGCCGAATACATCCGCATCCCTGCGGACGCCGTGCTGCGCGGCAACCTGATGGTGCTGCCCGATCATGTAACAAGCGAAGCCGCAGCGGTCGTTGAACCCCTTTCGTGCGTATATAACGGCTTTTCAAAGTGCTTTGTAAAGCCCGGCGATCTTGCTCTGGTAGTCGGCGCGGGCCCCATCGGCCTGATGCACGCGATGCTTCTGCACATGGCGGGCGCGACCGTCATGATGAACGACCTTAGTGCGGAGCGCCTTGCCTACTGCAAGGAGGTCATGCCCTTTATCACCACCTACAGCGGGCCCGACCTGAAGGGCTTTATTATGGAACAAACCAACGGGCGGGGTCTCGACGTGGCGATCACCGCCTGCCCGGTACCGCAGGTGCAGGCCGCCATGCTGGAGCTGATGAATTACGGCGGCAGAATCAATTTCTTTGGCGGCGTGCCGGAAAGCAAGCAGCCTGTGCCCATCAACACCAACCTTGTACATTATAAAGAGCTTTACCTCACCGGCTCCACCCGTTCGAGCATCACGCAGTACCGCAAGACGATGGAGTTTATTTCCCAGGGGCTGTTGGACGTCTCTAAAATCATCACCCACCGCTATGCGCTCAAGGATTATGAGCAGGCGTTTGAAAACGCGCGGCAGGCAAAAGGCCTCAAGCACGTATTCCTGTTTAATTGACCCCTAATCCACTACTCGGAAGGGCTTTATGATCAGAACCGTATTGGGCGATATCCCCGGCGACGCGCTGGGCCATGCGCAATGCCATGAGCACCTGTTCATTGAAAAGGGCGTTTCCTTTTCGGTGAACCCGGCGCTTCATATGGCCGACGCCGGAAATACGAATGCCGAGCTTCTCGCCTACAAAAAAAGCGGCGGCGGGGGGGTTGTGGACGCCCAGCCCGTATACTGCGGGCGCATGGCCGGTGCTTTGACGGACGCTTCCTCCCGCAGCGGCGTTCATATCATAGCCGTGACGGGGTTCCACAAAACACTGTTTTACGGGCCGGACAGCCCGATATTTGTTGAGACCGAGCAGCAGCTCGCGGATACGTTCCTTTCCGAAGTGCGCGAAGGCATGCTGGACGTCACCGGAAAGCGCATTGCCGCAAAGGCGGGCGTTTTAAAGGCGGCGCTCGATGAGCGCGGCGGCCCCGCATATGAAAAGCTGACAAACGCTTTGATTGCGGCGGCCATGAAAACCGCAGCACCCGTCATGATACACACCGACCCCAATACGGATGTGTTGGGATTGCTGCGCAAATTCATGGACGCGGGCGTCTACGCGGACCGCATCATCGTCTGCCACCTCTGCAGAACCAAATATGATTTTTCCTACCACAGGGAAGTTCTCTCCACCGGCGCGTTCCTCTGCTATGACAGCGTGAACCGGTTAAAATATTTGAGCCATGAGCAGATGATTGCCCTCATACTCGAAATGCTTTCCTTCGGCTATGGAGACCAGCTTCTTTTAAGCCTGGATACCACGCGCGAGCGCCTGCGGGCGTACGGCGGCTACATGGGGCTTGATTACATCTTAACCACATTCATCCCAATGCTGCGTGAGCGCGGCGTACCGCAGCATGCCGTTTCCGCCATGACGGTAGAAAACGCTGCGCGGGCGCTTTCGTTTCAATAATACCGGCAAAGAAATGAGGCGTATCCGCCTCATGAATATTGGAGGAAAAATTCCATGCAACTTTCAGCAGCGGCGCAGCCGACCATGTATTTTATCGGCGTCACAACGGGCAGCTCGTCCATTATGAAGGTGTTCCCGGACTGGGCGAAGGCTTTGGGCATCGACGCGGTGATGAAGGGGATCGATATCCCCATTCACGCCGACCCGGAAGTCTACCGTGAGGTGGTCAGCTTTATCAAGAACGATCCTCTGTCTTTAGGCGCGCTTGTCACCACGCATAAGATCGATATTTACAATGCCGCGCACGACCTGTTTGAATACCTCGACCCCTATGCAGCGATGTTCGGCGAAATGAGCTCCATATCCAAGGACGGCAATAAGCTGTGCGGCCACGCCAAGGACCCGATTACCTGCGGCATGGCCATGGAGGAATTCATACCCGAGAAGTACTGGAAAAAGAACCCGAACGCGGACGTATTCATTATGGGTGCGGGAGGGAGCTGCATTTCCATGTGCTCCTACTTCCTGCGCAAGGAGTTTAAAGGGAATAGACCCCGCCGCATCGTCGTCGCCAACCGCAGCCAGCCGAGACTTACGGAACTGGAAGAGATTAATAATAAACTCAACGACGGCACGGTACAATGCGAGTACCACCTCACGCCCGAATTTGTGCAGAACGACGCGGTGCTTGCGACCATACCGGAGGGCTCGCTCATCATCAACGCCACCGGCCTTGGCAAGGACCGCCCCGGTTCCCCGCTGACAGACGCTGCGGTGTTCCCGAAAAGCGCTATGGTATGGGAAATCAACTACCGCGGCGATTTAAAATTCCTGCACCAGGCGGAAGCACAGCAGCAGAAGCAGTCCCTCCGGGTGGAGGACGGCTGGATGTATTTTGTATACGGCTGGACTCAGGTGATCGCCGAGGTGTTCCACAAGCCCATTCAGGGCGAACTGCTGCGCCACATGGACGCGATCGCCGCCAAGCACAACAACCGGTAAGGGGGAATAACACAATGGCAGATTTTAACCCGAGCACACTCCCGTTTGATCATGAAAAAGGCTTTACGGTGGATTTTGACCTGAAAACCGGCCAATCCTCCATGATGGAAACCGGAAAGCGCCGCTTAAGCTACATGAAGGGCATGTTCTATGACGAAGCGGCGTTCAGCAAAAAGCTTGAAGCCGAAGGCGATGTCCTTCTATATGAGTTCCACGGCGCCTCCATGCCGGAGACCGCGGGGGACCTCGCCTATGGCTGCAGCATCGTCTACCCCGGCAAGGTGGGCGACGAGTACTATATGACCAAGGGCCACTTCCATACCATACTCGAAACCGCTGAAATTTACTACTGCCTGAGCGGGCACGGCTATATGCTTCTCGAAAACCCGGAAGGCGACTGGCGCGCGCTGGAATTAACCCCCGGCAAGGCCGTGTATGTGCCCAAACGCTATGCGCACCGCAGCATCAACGTGAGCGCGAGCGAGCCGCTTGTGACGTACTTTATATTCCGCGCGGACGCCGGGCACGATTACGGCACAATCGAATCAAAGGGTTACCGGAAGCTCCTGGTAGAGCGCGACGGCAAGCCCGCCATCATTGACAACCCGAAATGGAAGTAGCGCTATGAAAGTATTAGTCACGCCGACCTCCTTCAAAAAAGCGGAAAACGCTGCGGCGCGGGCCGTGCTGGAAGCGTTTGCGGATGAAATCATTTATAACGAGACGGGCGTCCCCCTGCAGGGGGACGCGCTTCTCACACTGCTGGATGGCGCGGATGGCTACATTGCGGGTCTTGATTACATCACCGAGGCCGTGGTGGAACATATGCCCGAAAGCGTCAAATGCATCTCCCGCTACGGCATTGGGTATGACCGGGTGGATTTAAAGGCCTGCTCCAGGAAGGGCATCAAGGTCACCAATACGCCGGGCGCGAACGCCACCGCCGTATGCGAGCTCGCCTTCGGGCTGATGCTGTGCGCGGCGCGCGATATCCCCCGCCTGCACCGCGC
>JAFABA010000231.1 GCA_023426265.1 Bacillota bacterium | reverse complement strand
GCCATCGCTGGCGCAGCGGGATGTGCGCTTTCTTATTACTACTACATATCTCCTTCTGTAGGCGCTCCGTTCCTGATATTTGGGTTTATTGCCGTTTGCCTGGGCGGATTTGGGAGCATTGGCGGGGCATTTGTCGGCGGCCTGATTATGGGAATGATCGACCTGTTCACAGGCACATATTTGAGCGTATCCTACAAATACCTTGCGATCTGCGTAATCTTTATGCTTATTGTGTCCTTCAGGCCCAAAGGGCTGTTTGGGAGGTAAGGATATGAAATTGACCGCATTGTTAAAAAAGCATAAGTCTTTTCTGCTCACATACGCGGTTGTGATGTTGGCGCTTGTTATCATACCATTGTTCATCAAACGTGAGTTTTCGGTCAACGTTCTGATCCTGTGTGTGATTTGGTCCATCATGGGCGTCGGTTGGAACTTTATCGGCGGTTACACCGGGCAGGTATCCAACGGTCATGCGTTGTTTTTTGCCATTGGCGCTTATGTCGGCGCCTTGTGTATGAAGTGGTATCAAATGAGCCCATGGATCTCTATGTGGATCGGTATCGCGATCTCCGCTGGGTTCGCATATGTGGTGGGTACGCCGCTGCTCCGGCTCCGCGGGCATTATTTTGCCATTGCCACAATGGCACTGGTGGAATGCGGAAGAATCATATTCTTAAACTGGAACTGGATAGGCGGAGCCACCGGGGTCAGCTTCCTGAACAAGGCTCTGCCGGAATGGTATTCCTGGCAGTTCGTGGCGAAGCATCCGTTTTACTATGTATGTCTTGTGTTCCTTGGCATATTTATTATTCTCACAAAATGGATGGAAACTTCGAAATTCGGGTATTATTGCCGTGCCATTAAAGCCAATCAGGACTCTGCGGAAAGCTCGGGCGTAAACGCCGCAAAATACAAGCGATATGCATATATGATCAGCGCGGCCATCGTAAGCGTGGGCGGGGCGCTGTATGCGCAGTATATCCAGTATATTGATCCCATGGTGCTGCTGCCATTGAGTAATTCCATGCTCATTGTTCTGGTTTGTGTCATGGGGGGCATCGGCACCGTATGGGGGCCTGTGCTTGGCGCATTCGTTATGATATCCATCAATGAATATGCCCGGTCTTATTTTGCAAAGATCGGCGGCCTTAATCTTGTGGTTTACGGCATTCTGGTCATTCTTATTGTTTTGTTCCTCCCGAAAGGCCTAATCTCACTCATCAAGCCGCGGAAGAAGAAAAACCTTTCCGACCTGACAAAGGAGGCGACCCAGCAATGAGCGCATTATTGGCCGTTAAAAGCGCAACCAAGCAGTATGGCGGATTGATGGCAAATCAGGATATCAGCTTTGAAGTGGAAGAAGGCGGCATCGTTGGAATCGTGGGTCCGAACGGGGCCGGTAAGACTACGCTGTTTAACTCCATCAGCTGTACGCACCAACTGACGTCGGGGCAGATCGTATTTGATGGGCATGACGTCTCCAAAGCAAAGTCCTATCAGGCATGCAAATGGGGCATGGGGAGAACTTACCAGATTCCTCAGTCACTGGATGATATGACAGTATTGGAAAATGTGCTGGTAGGCGCGTTATGCAAGCGCAGCCGGGTAAACGAAGCGATGGAATATGCGCAGCAAATGACAAAATTCTGTGAGCTTTCGGATTTTAACAATGCATTGGCAGCCACGCTCAACGTCATGCAGAAAAAACGGCTGGAAATCGCAAGGGCCCTTGCGGGGGACCCCAAACTGCTGCTGCTCGATGAGACCATGGCGGGCCTGAACGGCGTCGAACGCCAGCAGGCGATCGACCTGATCCATAAAATCAACGCAAAAGGGATTACCATACTGCTCATCGAGCATGTGATGGAAGTGGTCATGCGCGTATCCCAAAAGGTCGTGGTCATCGTATCGGGGAAAAAATTGATGGAGGGTACGCCTCAGGAAGTCACCTCCAATCAGGAAGTCATTAACGCGTATTTGGGAGGTGGGCACAATGCTGGTTGTTAAGGACTTAGTAGCCGGCTATTCAAAAGTACCCGCCATCCACGGGATTTCTTTTAAAGTGGAAAAGGGCCAGATCGTGGCCCTCCTGGGTTCGAACGGAGCGGGCAAAACCACTACGCTGCGCGCGATTACGGGAGTGATCCGGCCGACCTCGGGCACAATCGAATATAAGGGACAGGATATCGTTGGCACGCCTATATATAAAATTGTAGAGCTGGGCATTGGCATGGTGCCCGAAGGCCGCCATTTATTCCCCAAAATGAGCATTTACGATAACCTGATGATGGGTGCCTACTCTATTAAGGACAAAGCGTTTATTCAAAGAAAGCTCAAAGAAGTATATGAGATATTTCCGCGCTTGGAAGAAAGAAAGCATCAGCTTGCAGGCACGATGTCGGGCGGAGAGCAGCAAATGGCGGCAATTGGCCGCGCACTAATGAGTAATCCGGAGCTGCTGATACTCGATGAACCCTCCCTGGGCATCATGCCCAAGCTGGTGGACGAAATATTCAGCTTCGTACAGAAAATCAACAAAAGCGGCGTTACGATCATTATTGTGGAACAGAACGCCGAAAAGACGCTTGCATTTTCAGATTATGCTTACGTTTTCTCCAACGGCGAGACTGCGATAGAGGGCACCGGGAAAGAGCTTCTGTGCAATGACCGCGTGCAGAAGATCTATCTTGGTATCGATTAAGAACACGTGCAGCGAGGTTTGTAACCATGTTAAAAGAAATATCGCTTGCAGGTAAGACCGCGCTGATTACCGGAGGAGCAACCGGCATTGGCTTTGCAATTGCGACGGAAATGCAGGATGCGGGCGCGAATGTGATTATTGTTGGCAGGCGCCTTGAAAAACTCCAGGAGGCGTCCAAGGTCTTGAAGGATTGCGCATACTTTCAATTTGATATTACCAACTTTGCGGAACTGCCCGCGTTGGTCAGGGAAATTGAAGCGCGCGCTCCCATCGATATCCTCGTGAACAACGCGGGGATCAATAATAAGAAGGACTATCTGGAATTTGCAGCCGAGGAGCTTGACACGATCATAGAGACACAGGCAAAGGCGCCCTTTATGTTATCCAAGGAAGTGGCCAAGTATATGAAAGCGCGCCGCAAGGGCTGTATTCTACTGATTTCTTCCCTGGCGGCGCGGCTGGGCATGCATCATATCCAGGCATATACCCTGTGCAAGGCAGGCATGGTAGGCCTTGCGCGCAGCCTGACGCTGGATCTGGCACCTTACGGCATTCGGGTAAACACGCTGAATCCAGGCTTCGTTTACACCGATATGCTGAAGAATACCAACCTCAAGACGCCGGAGCGGCTCCGGGAAATTCAGGATAAAACGCCGTTGCGCGGATTTGCAGAGACCAAGGATCTGGGCATGGCTGCCGCATTTCTGGCTTCGGATGCCGCGCGATTTATTACGGGTATCGATCTTGTGGTGGACGGCGGCATCAGCAGCAGCTTTTTGCTATAACTCTACTTAGAAAGGATGATAGAAATGAAACAGATGCAGACACTGTACCCCTCCGGCCACCTGCTGGAAATCTTCATGCCCTTTCGCAAGGATGAAAGGCGGATGATTGATGTCCTCAAGCGTGCGGTGGACATCGGATTTTACCGCGGCGTCGAACTGGGCGTTTTTTTTGACAAGTACAACCGGATGACAGTCCGCAATATTATTGAGCGGAACGGTTACAACCTTTCGGTTTTCGCTACCCCCTATCTGAAGGAAAACGGCATGAACCTGGGCAGCCTGGACGAAACGCAGCGGCGTAAAACGGTGGAATACACACTGGAGCTGGCAAAGCTTGTAGCCGATATGGGCTGTACAAATCTGGGAATCCCCAGCGGGGACGATCCGGGAGACGCCTTGCGGAAAAAGGCGAAGCGAGCGCTTGCCGAGTCGCTCTCACAGATTGCCGATGCGGTCAAAGCTATGAATATGAATATCACTCTGGAGCCGCTCGACCGCTATGCGTTCAAAAAACAATTGATCGGCCCCATGAAAGAATCTATGGAATGGTTTGCGCCTATCCATGAACAGTGCCCCAATACCTATATCCATTGGGACAGCGCGCATGAAGCCCTGGGGCAGACCGACCTTATGCTTTCGCTGGAGTACGCGGAGCCTTATATCGCGCAGTTCCATTTGTGCAACGCCATTCTGGACCGGTCCCATCCGTGCTTTGGCGACCTTCATATGGATGTTGGCGAGCCGCCTGAATTCAAAACGGAAGGGTTCCTTACCCCCGAGCTGGGCGCGCAGATACTTTCGAAGGTGGCTTCCTTCCCCAAGCCCGCGGGCGTAAAAAACACGTATGTGTCCGTGGAGGTGCTGGGACATCCCGGCGACGACCTGTGGCATAAAGAAGAGACCTCAAGGCTGTTCCTGCAGAAGTGCTTTACGCTTGCGGGCCTGAAGTGAATTCCATCGATCGGTGAAGCATGAGGTTCGGTTATATCGATTGTAATGTTATTTGGAGGAAACCCCGATGAAGATCATCAAAGAAGTGCTGGCCGAGCTGCCGATGTGTTACGCAATCAATATCATTCGGATCCATGGAAGGGCGTTTTGCATTGCGGCGTCGGAGGAGCGTCAGGGAAAGATCGTGATGATTGACTGTCAAACCAAAGAAAGGACATTTGTGGAGGGACTTTCGGGCGGCGTCATGAACATTGTGCCGATTCCGGAGGAGCAGGGCGCCTTTTTAGCAATACAAGGCTTTTACCCTATCTTTCAATCCGAGGGGGCCCAGCTCGTCAAAGTCAATATCCAGCCAAACGGTGAGCCTGTGCTGCAGGCGCGGGTGCAGCCGGTACTCAATCTGCCATTTTTGCATCGCATCAGTCTGGCGGGCAGCCCGGGGCGGCGCAAGGTCGTCGCCTCCACGCTCTGCGCGAAAAAAGACTTTTTAGACGATTGGTCCTCCTCCGGCAGCGTCTATTTGGTAGACTTGCAGGCAGCGCCTGACGGCAACGCGCCGCACTGTGTATTGCTGGATGGCATCCATAAAAACCATGGCATGTTCGATCGCCCCAAAGCGCAGGGCAGATCTGTCATTATTGCCGGAGAAGAGGGCGTGTTTGAGATCATGCTTAATGAGAGCCTGAGCGTAATCACAAAGCTCATGCCCGGCGGTGTCAGCGACATTTGCTTTTATGATGTTGACGGTGATGGCAGTGAAGAAATGATAGCGATATGCCCCTTTCACGGGGACCGGCTGGAAGTTTTTCGGCAGCATGAAGGAGGATGGGCTTGCGTGGCGGAACGTCCCATGAATTTTGGTCATGCCGTTTGGTGCGGCAAAATAGAAGATGATGTGTACATTGTCGCTTGCAGCCGTGGCAACAAGAAAGAAACCGTGCTGTATAAAGCGATTCCTGAAAGGGATGGCGGTCTTTCATTGGAGGAAGTGTATGTGGATTTGGATGTGGGTGCGTCCAACATCGTGATGCATCAGGAAGACAGTGGTCCGGCTCTGTACGCCAGCAATCATGCAAAGGGCGAAGTGGCACGATACTTTCTTACTGATCATTGAGGAACCCGAGAGGGATAAAGCGGAAAATGGTGCTTTACGTTGCTGCTGTGCATTTGATATGATGCCTATATTACAGATGTTTACAGACAAAGGGGACTGTTGAACAATGGTGACAAGAAACGATGTTGCGCGATTGGCGAAGGTATCGCCGGCGGTGGTATCCTACGTTTTAAACGATTCCAATTATGTAAGCGCTGAAAAACGTGAAGCGGTGCTCAAAGCCGTACAGGAACTCAAATACATCCCAAACCAGACGGCGCGCAGCCTCAAGCAGAACAAAACATATCAAATAGCGGTATTGCGGGGCAGCGCGCTCAATGATATGTTCAATGATCTTCTATTTAATATGGAAGGCTTGGCGTATGAAAAGGGCTATACGGTTTCCTTGATGACCATTATGAGGGGTGAGGACCTGCTTACCAAGGAATCCTATATCGATACGCTCATCAGCAGGAAATTCGACGCGATCTATGTTGCGAACAGCTCTTTGACAGAAAAGCAGATCAATCGGCTGGTCATGGCCGGGATACCGGTGCTGCTGTATACAACCCGCGATTACCATGGACTGGACGAACGCGTACGTTACCTTGCGCCGGATTACCGCAATGGCGTCAAGCAGCTGATCGATATTCTGATTAAGCTTGGCCATACCAGAATTGCGTTTGCGCCCAACCTGTTCTATCCCAGCATATGGGGCACATCCAACCATCGTTTTGATGGATATGTCAGGGCGTTTGAGGAAAACGGCCTTCCGGTCCTGCAGAAATATATCTGCGTGGAGCCCGATACGATGGAGCAGATCGTCAATAGCGTGCAGCGGTTATTTGACGGCAAGAACGCTAACGAGTCGCCTACGGCCATTTATGTGGACGAAAGTATCGTCGCGGGCAGCATCCTGCAGCGCCTGCAGGGCATGGGGAAAAACATACCGGAGGATGTTTCCATTGTCTGTTCCAGTGATTCTACCATTGCAACCTTGCTGCAGCCCCGCTTGACGGCCTTAGGGCTGGACTCTCATTTGTTGGCGGAAAAAGCGATCGACATGCTGCTGGAGATGATGGATGGCAATTATCCTGAAAGCTGTTTCATGAAGATGGAGCTAAGGTGGCGTGAAAGTGTAAAGGATATAAGCGGCTTAAAGTAGATAAGAGGCGTTTTTAAAAGCCTCGGAAGCAAAAAAACGAAACACGATCAACAATCGGATATAGAACATCACAGGCTTAATGCAGGCGTCCGTGCCGTTGCCATCTAAAGGAGGATGATCATTATGCTTTATTTTCATGCCTCAAAAAATGTATCCCCAAAATCTAAATAAAAGAGGTGCTTATCAATGAAGGTCGGCTGCGTAAAGGAAATCAAAAACAATGAGTCCCGCGTCGGGATGACGCCGGATAACGCAAGAGAATACTGCGCACATGGTCACAGGGTGTTTATTGAAGCGGGCGCGGGGCTTGGCTCCGGCTTCTCGGACGAAGCATATGCCGCGAGCGGCGCGCAGGTGCTTCAAAGCGCGGCCGAGGGTTGGGCCGTCAGCGATATGATCGTTAAGGTCAAGGAGCCGCTTGAACAGGAATATGCACATATGCGAAAGGACCAAATCATCTATACCTATCTGCATCTGGCGGCGGACAGGGCGCTGACCGAGGCGCTTTTGGTGCGCGGATGCAAGGGCGTCGCCTACGAAACGCTGACCGGCCAGCACGGCGGCCTGCCGCTGTTGAAGCCCATGAGTGAGATTGCGGGGCGCTTGAGCGTGATCGAAGGCGCCAGGTGCATGGAAAAGCCGTTTGGCGGCTGCGGCGTGCTGATTTCCGGCGTACCGGGCGTGCGCAAGGCAAAGGTCGTTGTACTCGGCGGCGGGATCGTCGGCATGAACGCCTGCAGGATGGCGCTGGGATTGGGCGCGGACGTAACGATACTGGACGTCAATCTCGACCGTCTGACCGAGCTTGACAACATGTTTGACGGCAAGCTTAAAACCCTGTATTCCACAACCTCTACCCTGATGCGGGAGCTTTCGGACGCAGACCTTATCATCGGGGCCGTGCTGATCCCGGGAGCCAGCGCGCCCAAGCTCATTAAGCGCCATATGCTCAAAGGCATAAAGCCCGGTGCGGTCATTGTGGATGTGGCGGTGGACCAGGGCGGCTGTGTGGAGACGACCCATCCCACGACGCATGACGCACCTACGTTTATTGTGGACGACGTGGTGCATTACTGCGTGGCCAATATGCCGGGCGCGGTGCCTCATACCTCGACGATCGCGCTTACGAATGCGACGCTTGCCTATGGGCTCAAAATCGCGGACCTGGGCCTGGAAGAAGCAGCAAGGAAGGACCGCGGCATTCTCAACGCGATCAATACGTATGGCGGCAAATGCACATATAAGGGCGTCGCGGATGCGTTTGGCTTGGAATTTACAGATACGGCTTCCGTCCTATAGGTCGAAAGCTATTCTATATCAAACAAGGAGGGATATATTATGGATGGCTCCTATTTCCACCGCGTACAGAGGGCGACGCCGACCCGATTCTGGATCAACAACGTGACCCGGGCGGAGGCCGAATATGCACTGGAGGCGGGTGCGGTGGGCTGCACGCAGAACCCTGCATATACGTGGAAGCTGCTTTCGATGGCGGAGGAGCTTCCGTATGTGACGGGCCTTCTGGATGAGATTCAGAAAACGGAGCCCGATGACAACAAGACGCTTGTCAAGCTGCAATGCGCGCTGGTGGAGGATATTGCAAAGAGGTTCATGCCTCTCTATGAACAGACCCGGGGAAAACAAGGCTATGTCAGCATACAGGGGGACCCGTTCCACGAAGATCAGGACTCGATTGTGGAGTTTGCGCGCTATCATCATAAGGCAGGCCCCAACATTATGGCGAAGATCCCGGTTACGGAAGAAGGCCTCAAGGCCATAGAGATCCTGGCGGCCGAGGGCATACCCATCAACGCCACGGAATGCATGACGGTACGCCAGGTGCTGGATGTGTGCGAGACCTATACGAATGCGATAAAAGGTCTGCGATCCCCCTCGCCGCTGTACTTCAGCCTGATCACCGGCATCTATGACGAATACCTGCAAAAATACGTGCAGGAACACAATGTGGATATCGGCCGTGACGCCCTTTGGCAGGCAGGGATCAGCATTGCGAAAAAGGTGCATGCGCTTGTGAAGGAGCGCAATTATCCCTGTGGCTTCATTGGAGGCGGCGCAAGAGGGTTGCATCACTTTACCGAGATGGTGGGTGCCGACGCAAGCATTACGATCAACTGGAAGGGGACCGCGGACGTCCTGCTTGAGCAGAACGCGCCTGTTGTCAGCCGATTTTTGCAGCCCACGCCTGCTTCTGTTGACGATGTGCTGCTTGAAAAGCTGAGGGACTACCGGAAGGCATACTTTATTCACGGGATAGAGCCGCATGAATACGAGGACTTCGGCCCTGTCGTGCTTTTCAGGAGGACGTTTGAAAACGCATGGAGGAATGCACTGATGTTTATCGCCGGGCACCGGAAGGCATGCGTGCTCGAGGTCAGGTAAGAATTACGTTGGGGCTTGGGCCTAATCGGCGCAAGTCCTGACTTTCGGCGTTGGTCAGGATTTACACCGATGGTATCGAAGTAGAGGACCTCACACATCATCAACAATAGGTGGTACAATGACCCGCTTCGTAATGAGGCGGGTATTTTTGCCTGTATTTCTGGGCTTTTCAGGGATTCTGCCATTCTAAATTCAGGCAGTGCCCTGGTCCATAATAAGAATGAAATGTACCCAGATAAGGCCTAAATAAGACCGAAAAATGCATAGGATCCGCTTCTTGGAATGTTATAATATGGCAACAAGCATTTAAAATTTTTACTAAGGCTCTGCGCTTTGCGTCCCGAAGGCGTTAAGGCTCGACCATTCGGCGTGTAAGGGCACATACATTTTCTTACGCTCAATTTGCACTTCGCACAACACATATTACAGCTTCGTTCACATTCACACAACAGACCCGTTGCATTGCCTTTTCGATAAACCACAGGACCGCGTCAGTTTGCCGGCATCGGGCGGCAGCCGTCGTAAAGAAAAAACGAAAGTGAAGAATTAACAGGAGGTAAAAAGTATGCTATTCAAAAGATACCTTAGCTTTTTGTTGGCGGCGATGGTATGCCTGTTTGCGACGGGGGTCACGGCGTTTGCGGAAGATGACTTTGGCGATGCGGGCGCATTGGGCAGCCCAATCGACGCTGCGTCCACCCAAACGGGCAGCCCCTCCAGCGTAGCCGCTGTGCAGGCCGCGCCGCTCGGGGCAAATGAAGAATTATGGTACGAGGTGCACTTCGACGGCGCGCCGACAAAGAACACCGACGTAAGAAACCTGCACGCCTTTGATACGGCTGTTGGTTTCGTCGAACAGGACGGCTTTGATTTTGTGCTCGGAACCAGTAGCGGCAACTCCGGCAGCTCTACTGTCGGCGGCGGATATATAACTTTTGGCGGCGCTTCCAACACCACCCGCACGCTGCGGGCGAATGCGCCGCTCCCCGTTACCGATACGGATTCGTTCCGCGTTGAGGCGGATTTCAAAACAGGCAGTGGCGGTAATGCAAGAACGCTGTCAATTGGAACAATTGAAGAGCCAGGGCTCGCAACCGCAAGCAGCGGCCTTAACGGAGCAAGCGACCCTGTCGTTACCGTGTCGTATACGTTTACCAGCGGTACGCCTACGGTGGCTTTCACATGGTCGGGAGACGTGCGGCTCTTTGCGATCCGCATCATTAAAATATCTGCCGGCGGCGGGCTGACCGGCCCCAAAATCGTATCCACTGGCGGCGAGTGGTTCGAATCGGCCTATGTGTTGTGGGAGCCCAGCGAGTACGAAAACTATAATGTGTACGTCAAGCAGGCAGACGCGGCGGATACGGCGTATAAGCTGGTCGACAGGGAGCTTGTGCGCGGCAACCGCGCCGATATCCTCGGGCTTAAGGGCGGCGTGGCTTATGATATCAAGGTGGCGGGCGCCCACGGTACCAACTGGAGCGCGGGTACTGGCTACAACCAGCAGGTGGACGTCAGCGCCGACGTCGTGCAGGTAACGCCCAACAGCTACGACCGCGACGGCGTCTTTGACGACCCCAGCAGGGATACGGTAGGCGGCTACAATGCCGACGGCACCGTGCCGGACAATGCGGTTATTGTGTATGTGACACAGGATACGATGGATACCGTAAAGGCCACGCTGGGCGGCACCGACTACACCGGCCTTGGCGGGATTTTCCGCCCGGGCGGCGACGCGCAGTATTGGATACCCCTCCAAAACGACAATTTGGAATTGAAGGACGACGTAGTTTCCGTTCCGATTATTGTGCGGTTCCTCGGTCAGGTGGGCAACAAATTGCGCGATGTTGACAATCCGGAGGATAGCTCCGGCATACCCGCCAACCTGAACGCCAACCGTATGCTGGACGTACGCCGCGCGCAGAATATTACCTTTGAGGGCGTGGGGCCGGGAGCCACCATCTACGGCTGGGGCATCCAGCTCAACCTCTCGCGGAATATCGAGGTTCGCAATCTTTTGTTTGATAAGCCGTATGAGGACGCCATCGCCGCGCTGGCCAGCTCGGCCAATCGTGGCGTGAGCAGATACCTATGGGTGCACAACAACGAATTCTTCCCCGGGCAGAACCAGATACCCTTCGGCGGCGACGCCGACAAGATCGCGGGCGACGGCGCCAGCGATTTCACCAATGGCACCACCAACTTTACCGCCTCATACAATATCTATCACGGCACAGCCAAATCCATGCTGATGGGCAGCAGCACCACCGAGAGCAGGGAGGGTGGCTTTGTCGGCACCGTGCACCACAACTGGTTTAACGGCTCCGGCTCCCGCACCCCGCGCGTGCGCTTCGGCCAGGTGGACGTGTACAACAACTACTACCAGAATGTGAGTGAATACGGGATCGGAGGAGCATTCAAATCAAATATTCTCGCCGAGGGCAACTATTTCGAGAATACGAAAAACCCTATGATTATATCGGGGCAGGGGCACGCCCTTGAAACCTACACCGGAACCGCTCCTGTGGGCGGCACAGGCGGGGACAAGCTTTCGAACGAGGGCGCCGGAACCATTAAACTCGGGGTTGAAGCGAACGTTATGGACTCCGCCACCGCGGCGACCTATGACCCGGACTACGATTCCGGCGCTGTCGCCAAAGCTCCGCAGGCAGTCAGCCCTGACGGTGTAGTCATAGACGATACACCGTGGGTATTCAAGGATTGGGATCACGGTGGCCACACAGTGACGACCGCCGAAGAGGCGCAGACTGACGTTCGGGCCTATGCGGGTACCATGGAACCCGACCGCAGCGTAATCGCTCCCGCCCCGCGCAATTTCAACGTGGGCGTTCTGAGCGATGACACCTTCCTCATGACATGGATCGCGGAAATGCAGGCCGTGAGTTATGAAATTGAATGGGATCAGGGCAGCGGCGCATGGGAGGCAATAACAAGCCTCGATACCGCCATTACGAGCTTTGAAACCACAGAGCAGACCGCCGAAGAAGGAAAAACATACACATTCCGCATCCGGTCTGTAAATGACGGAGGCAAAAGCCCGTGGGCCGAGGCTGTGGTGGATTACACCGTTCCCGCCACGCCCGCCGGCCTTGTCGTAACGCCCGTGCTCAAGGGCTTTGCGTTGACCTGGACCGCCGACCCGAAGGTAGCCTCCTACCGTGTGGAATTCTACAAAAACAGTGAGACCGCCCCTGAGCTTACCGAGGTGGTGGTGGGCGCCGTTACCTTTACCACAAACGCGCTGAGCGGCGACTACACCGGTGCATACACGGGGCGCTCCACCGATACCTACCGGATAGAGGTATACGCCCTCAATGGCAACCTTGCAAGCAGAATCCCGGCCACAGAAACCGGCCAGACGCTGATTCCGCCCATCCACAGGGACGGCATTGGCAAAACCTTGTGGCAGGAGGATTTCGAGAGCAAAACCCCCGGCCTGATTCGCGGCGCGGAGGCCGGCCAGTGGAACTTTACCGTAAGCTCCACGTTCGGTTCCGACAAATATCCCGTGGGTAACATCTACACGGCGAGCGATTTGCCGGTGGAGGAATCCCCGCTGTCGATGGTGGATGCCGACTATGTCGAATTCGCGCATATGCCTGCCGACCCGCCGGGTTCACGGGCGCCAACGGCTCTTAACGGCACCACGGCGGCCGCCGGCGTAGGCTTGCGGCTCATCGACAGGTCAAATGCCGCCGCAGCCGCCGGCTCGTACACCAATGCCGCAGCCATCCGCTTTGCCTACAAGCTGCCCGAAGAGCTTACAACCGGCCGCGTGATAGTATCGCTGGATTTCGCGCTGTACACCGATACCACAGGCAATTCCGCGCGCCCCATTGTCCTTGCCGACGCGCAGGGCAAGGAAATATTTAACGTGCGCAAAGATAACGGCAGCGCCCCCGGCGCAATCAAGCCCTACGGTCCTGTCAGCGCTACATGGTCTCACGCGGATATCGTCATTGACCTTGATGCGAAGAAGTATGATTTCTATTTCAACGGCACGCAAACCGTGGCCGGCGCGCCCTATATGAACGACGAAGCCACAGGGCTGGGCATGATAGGCGGTCTCACGATACAAGGGCAGCAATCGGGCAATTCGGGCTCGCAGGTTTCGCAGGTGTACGACAACCTCACCGTGCGCATCGAGGGCGCGGATCCGGGCGCGGAAACGTTTAGCGTCAGCTTTGTATCCAACGGCGGCTCTGCGGTCACAGCGCAGACAGTCACGGCAGGCATGGCGGCAACCCAACCCGCCAACCCCACCCGTGAAGGTTATACCTTCGCTGGCTGGTACTCCGATTCCGGCCTGACGGCCGCCTATGATTTCAAAACCCCTGTAACGACCCATATCACCCTCTACGCCAAGTGGACCCCAAATGGTAACAACGGCGGCGGTTCCTCCGGAGGCGGCACGGCGTATAAGCCGGGTATGCTTACCGAAGGCGATGAAGACATTAAGGTTACGGTATCGGGCGATCGGATTGGAGTAGGCGCACAGCTCATCATAACGCCGATCAACCCCAATACCAC
This sequence comes from Bacillota bacterium, assembly GCA_023426265.1. GTDB lineage: Bacteria > Bacillota > Clostridia > Christensenellales > CAG-138 > JAEYLA01. Next base: position 13,816 of record JAFABA010000231.1, on the reverse strand, counting down.
AGGCCGCAACGCGTTCTCGCTGGCGGTAGAGGACGCGCGGGACGGCGGGCAGCTGATCGGCTGCTACGAGGTCAGGCTAAGAGGCGGCTACAGACCTCCGCTGACACTGACATTCGATGTGGGTCCGGAATATAACGGGCAGGTAATCACCATACTTCACTATGTCGGAAAGAAAGTGGAGACATACACCGTCACGGTCCGGCACGGCGAGGCAACGATTGAGGTAGACAGCCTTTCGCCCTTCGCGCTGATATTGGCCGGCATCACCGTGCCGGATGATATCGTTGTCGACCCGCCCAAGACGGGCGGCAGGGAAACGCTGACAGGCTTCACGCTGCTTGGCATCGCGGCACTCTGCACTTTTTATTCGACAATGAAGCGGCGCAAAGCATAAGACATGAAAAAGGACGAGGGCATTACGCCTTCGTCCTTTTGGTATCTATCATTATTGCTGCCATCGGCAGGGATTCGGAGGCGTGGCATACTGTTTGAGGTGCTTATTCGTTCAATCCATAGGAGAATTCAATACAATCGCCAACTATCGCCTAGAATCCCATAGCCTTCTGTTGCCGCCAAGGCCGCCGCGGGTAGCAGCGCCAGGGCCATGAACGCGCAGATCAGAATACTCAAAAACCGTTTCCTTTTCATTCCCTTCTTGGAGTTCCGCAATGAAGGCAACTTTGCCTTATCCATATAGCACTATCGATGATACGACTTTCCATTATCCACAGTGTCCTCGGCGAACTGCGTCCCATTATCCATAACCCAAGCGGTCGACCAAACTTCTCATTATGTTTATAGCTACACGGCCTCCACATTCTTGCAATCGGATGAAACATCAAGTATATTTTAACTGTTTAAAAGTCACTGTGAGGTACGAACAGATGCGATTGCTTATTGTTGAGGATGACGCCACGCTTTGCGATGCGCTCAAGCTGCATTTATCCAAGGAAGGATATTACATAGATATCTGCCAGAGCGGCACGGATACTGACTACTATTTAAGGGACTGCGCTTATGGTGCGATCATATTGGACCGTATGCTTCCCGGCACGGACGGCTTGACATTGCTTAAGAGACTCCGAAGTACGGGAATGACAACCCCAGTGTTGATGCTCACCGCTATGGATGCCATCAGTGATAGGACGGACGGCTTAGACGCAGGCGCAGACGATTATCTTGTAAAGCCTTTCGCAATGCCGGAGCTTTTATCGCGGGTGCGGGCGCTGTTGCGCCGTCCTTCGCCCCTGCTGGAACCGGGCGTGCTGACGTTTCATGACCTGTCGCTTTTTGTGTGGAAACGCCGTCTGATACGGTGCGAAAAGGAAATCTCCCTATCCGGAAAAGAGACCGCAGTGCTGGAGCTGTTTTTTGAAAATCCGGATAAGGTACTCTCCCGTGCACAGATACTTTCCCGAGCCTGGGGCGGAGATGATCCTGTAGAGGACGGAAATGTAGACAACTACATTTATTTTGTTCGCAGACGGCTCAAAGCACTCGAAGCAGATGTTACAATCAAATCCATACACGGCGTTGGCTATACGATGATAAAAGGATTAACGGAGAATGGATGAGAAGAGACTTCGATCCTGGCTGATACGGCTTTACGTTGCGACGACTGCCGTCATTTTAGCGGCAGTATTTACCTTTGTCACGTTGCTATCCTTGCGTGAAGCGCAGCAGAGGGATAAAGAAAATTTCTTTGCGCTCTTTACGGCCATTGCCGAGAAGCTGCAGACGGAATATACATTGCGGCACAGCTTCTTGCGTGAGTATGAGCAGAATTACCGCCTGTATATCAATATAACGGATTCCGGAGTAACTTCACAGTACAACAGCGAGGATGATGCTACGCATCTTGCGCTGTTCCAGAGAACGACAGAGCTTGCTTATAACCATGGAATAGACATTACGGCTATTCCGCTGACCGGGCAGCGCAGGACGAGTTCTGTCCTTCCATTTCGTTATAATGGGAAACCTTATTACGGTGCGGCAAGCGTGATCCCAATTAAGGAATCGTTTCGGACGCTCATTGTCGTACAAAGTTTAGATACGCGATGGCAGGTATGGAGATATGCCACCTATGTATTTGGCTACTTGACCAGCGTTCTATTGCTAAGCCTGGTTGGCATCAAGCTCATCGACAGGGCGCTTCGCCCAGCGATCGAAAGCCGGAGGCGGCAGACAGAGTTCATCGCGGCAGCGTCTCACGAACTGCGGACTCCGCTGACGGTGATTCAGGCCAATACGGCGACGATTGCCTCAATGCCGGAACGGACCGCTGCGGCGGTAGAAACCATAGCAAGCGAGTGCGGCCGCATGGCCCGGCTCATTTCAGACATGCTGTTGCTTGCCTCTGCGGATGCGAAGAATTGGCCTGTCACGCTGGCTCCAATGGAAGCCGATACGATACTGATGAATGTCTATGAAGCCTACCTGCCGGTATGCGCAAAGCGTGGCTTTCATCTTGAATTGAAACTGCCGGAAGCGCCCCTTCCAAATATTAAGGGCGATGCGGAACGGTTGTCGCAAGTGCTGGGAATATTGCTTGATAATGCCTTGGACTATGGAGAAACCGCAGATAACAAGGCCATTGGGTTGTCCGCATATGCAGATAGAAGCAGGCTGATCATCGACGTGATCGACCACGGCATCGGGATATCCGATGACCAGAAGCAACATATATTTGAACGCTTTTATCGTGGCGACCGTGCGCGAAAGGCAAAGCGGCACTTTGGCCTGGGGCTGGCGATCGCGAAGGAACTTATCGCGTTGCATGAAGGTGAAATCGTCGTTCTGGATACCAGCGGAGGGGGCAGCACATTCCGTATCTCTATATAAACTGTTTTTTTGTATTGGCAGCGCATCGTAAGATGCGCTGCTTTTTGGATTTAGAAGAATTTTAGATTTTTGATTGGTAAACTATGGGTACAAAACATAAAGGAGGCTCGTCACCTTGAAGATGAAAAGAATACTATCTTTATTTGTAATACTGTCCGCTCTACTCTCCTGTTTCTCCTGCAGCCCGTCCCAAATCACCGAAACCAGTGGAAAAGGGCGGTATATGGAAGCCAAAGTCGAACTTCCGCTTCCTGGCGGCGCATCCGAGCAGCAAGCAATCGGCATTTATGCCGCGGCAGAAAATGTGGAATATTTCACTATGACATACAGTGGGAACCAGGATAATTTTGCCGCAACATATTACCGGCATACCCTTGCAGATGATGGGAGCGTGTCTACACAAAGTGAGCAATGGATGAATGATCACATTCCCAAGGGCGGCAACTCGCTCATGGTAGTAAAAGCAACGGACGGAACGTTATATGCCGCCTATGGAGATTATGATGAAAGCGGCAATGCTCAAAACCACATCTTGGTAAGCAAGGATGACGGGAAAACAGCTGTGGAGCTAACAGGTAACGGCCCTGCGGCCTGTGATATGATTTTCGGGCTCGCGCCGCTTGCAGATGGCCGAATCATAATAGAGGATATGGGCGGCAGCCTTTTTGTACTGGATACGGACGGCAATATTGAAAAGGAACTCGAAGGAGGCGCAAGCTATGGCATGCTGGCGGTATCCGGGAACCGCATTGCGTCGTTGGCATCATCCGGCAAGGCAATCCGTGTGTATGATCTTGCAAGCGGCAAGAGTGTGGATTGGGAAATAGAAGTTAGCCTGGAGGGCGGGTTTCAGCTTGCTTTTTCGCAAGAGGGAACATTGTATCTCGCTTGCTCCACAGGCTTGTACCGCCACACCTCCGACGGCACGCTTTGGGAAAACTTCGTGGATGGAGACGTAACCAATCTGGGTATTCCGAGCTATTACATCAGCTACCTTGCAGTCAAGGAAGGTAAGCAGGATGTGCTTTATGTTTCAGACTGGAATGCGGAGGTATACCGTTACGCCTACGACCCGGAGGCTGCGCAGAGCGCCAGCATAGAATTGGACATATTTTCCCTGGAGGCGAACGATGTTGTGCGGCAGGCAGTTGTTTCTTTCAGCCGGCAGCACAGCGATGTGAAGGTCAACTATACCGTGGCTATGAAGCTAAACGGTGGTGGTACCGCTCAGGATTATATCAAGGCGCTCAATGCGGAGTTGCTTGCCGGAGCGGGGCCGGATATTATCCTTCTGGACGGCCTGCCTGTGGATTCTTATATTGAAAAGGACGTGCTTTTGGATATTTCCTCCGTCGTGGACGGCGCGGACTCGCTGCTTACAAACATCCGGCATGCATATGAAACAGACGGAAGGTTGTACGCAATACCGCTTGGCGTTAAAATACCGGCTATACTTTCAAAGGGCGATATGAAAGCAGCTTTCACTTCACTTGCCGCACTGGCCGATACAGCAGAAGCAGATGGAGATATTCCGATACTTTCGCCTATTGCCTATTCATATGAGACTCTGGGAACAATGCTGCTCCGTTATTATGGTGACGCGCTGTATGCCGGTGGCGCAAATGATGCACGGGAGTTTTTAACGCAGGCGAAACGTATATCCAGCGCAATCGATGCTACGGACACCTTGGGTGACGGCATGGAAATTGCAGGCATGTCCCAGACAGAACTGGCGGATATGATACGGAAAAACAACTTTGTAGCGCAGCTTTACGCCTATGTGTTCAACAAGACCCCAAACGTCGTGTTTGAGACGTATGCATTGGATGATCCCGGCTGCATGCTGGGGACTTCGACCGTTGAGCAGTATGGCGGCAACCTCATAAGCCTGGGTGATCGTTTTAGTGCCGTGGGTCTTGCAGGCATCAATAAGGCGAGCAAGCATCAGGAAACGGCCGCGCAATTCCTGCAACTAATGCTAAGCGCGGATGTGCAGAAGGCCTGCGCATTCAGCCAAGGGTACCCTGTAAATACTGCGGCTTTGGATGCGGGATTTGCCAAGGAAAGCAGCAACACATCCGTAGGCATGTGGCTGGATGAGGCCACGTCGGTCTCGGGCGGATGGCCCTCTGCCGCCATGCGCTCCCGGTTGCGTGGAATTTTGGATGAGATGAGCATTCCCCTTAACGATCATTCAGAACTCGACAATATGCTGCTGCCGGAAATCATCGCCTATCTCGATGGCGGCGCGACGCTGGAATCCGCCTCCGAGAAGCTTACAAGCGTGCTCTCCACATATCTCTCGGAATAAAAATGGCAAAGCGCAAGCATATCCATATCAGCAAGGAAGCAAAGGCCGCCCTTTGCTTCCTTGCACCCAGCCTGACTGGGATTGCCGCGATGTGCCTTATCCCCACGGCTGATGTCATACGCCGCGCCTTCTTTTCAGCAATGGGCAACAGCTTTGTAGGGCTAAATAACTTTATAGCGGTGCTTACCAATGAGTCCTTTGCACTTGCCGTACGCAATACAACACGGTTCCTTACCGTGTGTATTCCGCTGCTTTTACTGCTTTCACTGCTGACCGCTCTTCTTTTGGTAAAACAGAAATGGTACCAAAACTTCCTGAAAACGACCTACCTCCTGCCTATGGTGATTCCGGTTACATCGGTGGTGCTCATTATTCGCGCAGTATTTGAAAAAAATGGTCTTCTCAACGTGGTTTGCGCTGTGTTTGGAATGGCGCCCATCGACTGGCTGAACAGTGATTATGCGTTTCTTACGCTGGTACTGTGTTATCTCTGGAAAAATCTTGGTTATAACATTGTATTGTGGCTGGCCGGACTTTCCGCCATCCCACAATCGCTCTATGAGGCTGCGCGGATGGATGGCGCGAGCGAATGGCAGTGCTTTCGTTCCATCACGCTGCCGCTGATTCGTCCTACGGTATTCATGACTGCGGTGCTGGCGCTGATTAATTCCTTCAAGGTGTTTCGTGAAGCATATCTGGTTGCGGGAAGGTACCCGCACCGCAGCATCTATATGCTCCAGCACGTGCTGTCGAACTGGTTTACCAACCTTGATATGCAAAAGATCAGCGCGGCGGCCGTATTGCTGATGGCCTTGATCCTTATTGCTATCCTCACTGTACGATGGACGTCGAGGCGAAGGGGGGAGATTTTGTGAAGCGGCGCAACATCTCCTTAATCCTTCTGTTTTTTCTTGCATTGCTGGTGTGGTATCCGCTGTGTATGCTGCTGACCGGTGCGCTTTGCAGCACCTCCGAATTGGCGGAACGCCTGGGCGGCGTGCTGGGGGAAACAGGAAAACCAGCTTCATGGCTGCTATTGACATTTCGCCCTACGCTGCGGCATGTTGTCGGGCTGCTGCTCGATACGCCGGAGTTTTATCGGGTCTTTTGGAATTCAATGATACAGACGGCGCCTTCCATACTGGGTCAGGTTCTTGTTGGCGCGCCCGCAGCATGGGCGCTGTCGCAATACCGGTTTAAAGGAAGGAATGCGCTGATGTGGTTGTATATCGTGCTTATGATATTGCCGTTTCAGGTCACGATAGCCTCAAGCTATATCGTTCTGAATACGCTAAAGCTTGTCGATACGCATTTTGCCATCATCCTTCCGGCCATATTTTCAGCCTTTCCAGTGTTTATCATGACGAAGTTCTTCGGCAAGATACCGTCAGCCGTTTTAGAGGCGGCGCGTATCGACGGCGCAAGCGAGGCCAGGCTGTTTCTTTCCATCGGCCTGCCCATGGGAATGCCGGGCGTACTATCGGCGGCGCTGCTGGGATTTGTGGAGTGCTGGAATGCGGTGGAGCAGCCGGTTACGTTTTTAAAAACCATTTCTTTGTACCCGCTTTCCATCTTTCTACCCGAAACGACGGTGGAGAATGCGGGCGTTACGTTTGTCTGCGCGTTAATCACGCTTTTGCCCGCCGCACTGGTGTTCCTGTATGGGCAGGGCTATTTGGAACAGGGCATTATCGCCTCCGGTTTAAAGGAGTAGTTTATGGAAAAAGCAGAGATAATCCCAAAAACAGATTCGTCGGGGTACGCCGTCCCAAAGTATGAAAATAGGTTGGTCAGATCTATAAAGGCGCAGCTTCTAAGGAAACCGGAGCGGAAGAAGCTTACCATTTCCCAGCGCGCAAAGCGGGCGCTTATTTGGTTTTTCGCAGTTATGCTGGCGCTGACGTTCCTTTCCCGTACCGCAAGCGAGGCTCTTCTTGCGAAGGTATCGGTAAGAGGCATATCCGGCGGCATGATTGACCAGAGCATATCCGGCAGCGGCATTTGGACCGCCGCCAATGCACGGCAACAGCGTCCGGAATATGAAGGATTACGCGTGGAACAGGTATTTGTACATAGCGGTATGGAGGTACGCGAAGGCGATCCGCTGTATTCGTATGAACTTTCATCCATTCAGGCCGCGCAGGCCGATTTGTCCTTGAAGATTGAGCAGTATAGGCTGCAAATCAAGGAACTAAAAACCGGGCAGAGCGAATCCGCCCAAAGTGCCGCATTTACGCTTGCCCAGGCAAAAGAGGGCCTGCAAGCGGCGCAGGGAAAAATTGATGATGCAGCGTCACAGATTGCGGCGGATAAACGTAAAGCGTATGAGGATGCTCTTTTCGCCTATCAGACACAGGCTGTGCGCCGCGACGCAGAGGTTTCCGCCGCGGAGCAAGAGGTAGCCGCGGCCGAGGCCGCGCTCGATCCAAGCGATCCCGCTACGCAGGCGGCACTGGACGCATCAAAAGCAGCGCTTACTAAGCTGATTGAAGATTGGGATTCCCAGCTCGCCGAGCCGCTGCGAAAGATGAAGCAGGCGGAGAACGATTGGCGCCGCGTGCAAAACGGGACTTATGATTTTACGTCAGAGCTCGCCTCCTACCGTGACGCGATATCCGCGGCAGAACGCGCTGTGGAGACCGCGCAGTTCAATTATGCACAGGCGCGGAAAAACGACGGCGATGCCAACAAGAATATCGGGTATCAGATAGACGGCATTACGCTGAATATGGAACGGGAGCAGAAAAAGTACGATGCACTCTCGGCATTGCTCGAGCAGGATGGTACCGTATATTCTGCGATGAGCGGCATGGTGACGGCGCTCGATGTTTCGGCAGGAGCCCTCACAACAGGCGAGACTGCCGTAACGCTTGCGACGGAGGGGCTGGTGTTTCAAGTCGAGCTGCCTTCCAAACAGGCTCTAAGCGTTTCCGTAGGGGACGCAGTCACGCTGATGAAGGATGGCAAGGCACAAAAGGAAAAACTGGCTGTCTCAGAGATTGGCGCGCCGGATGCATCCGGAACCTGCAGCCTGATCTGCGTTTCAAAAAATCAGGATATTCAAACGTTTGGCGGCACGCAGGACTACACGATTGAGAAAAAGACAGCAAAGCAGAACATCCGCGTTCCCATTGAGGCGCTGCGCGAGGACGGAAGCGGCAAATATTACGTGCTGACCCTCGGGGAACAGGAGACTGTGCTTGGCATGCAAATGATTGCCGTGCGCGTCGGCGTCACGTTGCTTTTTCACGATGAGAATTATGCCGCAGTGGATGGAGCGCTCTCGGGCGGCGATCAAATCATCCTAAGCAGTAATAAGTATATAGAAGCGAATGACCACGTGGTGATCAGGGATGACTGATTGGAGGCGTTATTTTGGCCTTTGCTCAGTGTTGATGATTCTGCTGCTTTCATGGGGATATGCGCTGCATTTGAGCGGATGGCTGCAAGCGGAATATCAGGGGCTTAGCGTGAGGATGCATGGCAGGGTGACCCAAGAGGCGCTTTTTCGCGCGATCTCAGAGAATGCAGATGAATCCATCCTTCGCGTGAGCGCCTGGACGCGGAATGAGCTGGCAACAATCAACAACGAATCATTGGAGACTGCCGCCCGTGTGCGACGCATCGCAGTATATGGCGACATGCACGATGTCTGCCCCATGGAACTGCTGTATGGCGGTTTCCCGGCAATGGTTGACGAAGCGGGCTGCGTGATCGACGAGGACACTGCCTGGTCTTTGTTTCACCATAAAGATGTGATTGGCGCAGACGTGCGTATAGGCGGCAAACCCTATATTGTTCGGGGAATCGTGCGTGCAAAGGAGGCAATGATTCTCTTCAGGGATGAAAAAGCGGAATATGAAAACCTTGAAATCGCCTGCTCGAACATGGAGGAGGCGACCAGTCTTGTAACAACCTTTCTTTACCGCTATGGCCTTGCTGCGGAGTACACTGTTGTGGAAAACGGATTTTATGGCAGGCTCGCCGCCGGGCTGTCCGGCCTGCCGGGGTGGATCATAGGAATGGCAATTCTGTTTGCGCTGCTGAAACGGGCTTGGAAGCGGAGAAGCATCCCGCTGCAGTTCATCCTGCTTTGCATCGCGCTGGCCGGCACATTCTATTTGCTCAAATGGCTGCTGGAGTTTCATCTTTACTGGCCCGACCGCTTTCTGCCCACGCGCTGGTCAGACTTTACTTTCTGGCCGGAGCTTATTAAGGCACAAACGGACTATTTTGAAAGCTTGTCATTCTTGCAACCGGTGCCAAAGGATATGCAATGGTTTTCTGCAGTGCGCAGGTTGTTTGTTTCTCTAACGGTCTCATGCGCAACGGCAGTGTACCTGCTGCGAACGGGAAAAACGCGGGTGGGAGAACAACATTTTGATTACGGCAGCATTTTATGCATTCTACTATGTGCGGCGTTATCAGTGGCCATATTGTATCCCTTAGGGATTCCCTTCGTTCCTTCAAAGACATACTTGTTTGCCGCACCAATCTGGTGGCTTTTTGAAACCAGCAGAAAAATTAATTTCAATGATATGCAAAGATTATTTACCCAATAGGCGTTCTTCTTCAATATAGGCGTTCTTCTTCAATTGGGCATCCGATTTAATTCCTTGAAGCAGGACTTCGGTTTTCATATGCTTTGGGTGGTATTATCCTTAGCTCCGTCAGTGGACCGGACTTCCATCCTCCCAAGTGCCGTCAGTAAACTCATCTTCCCATTATTCCAAACTTCGCATTATGTTTATTAAGCAACCTAGGGTTCAAGACCTAAGGATCGAGATGTCCGCGATCCTGTAAAAGCGCGTCCTGCCGAAAATCGGCAGGACGCATATTGTTTCAAAAATTTATTGCGTTTTGAATTGCTTAAGTACGGTGTCGCTCAGAAGCCCGTTGTTCGCGCTCAGCGACTCTGGTCCAGTTCCGGCAGAATGTTGCGTATCGCTTCCTGATAAGAAAGCAGCTCCTGTTTAATACGGGCAAAATCCAGCGTGAAAAACGCGCCCTTGTGCATCAAAATTTTGCCGTCAACAATCGTCGTTTCCACGTTGGAGGGGTTTGCGCTGTAAACGATGGTGGAATACGGATCGTAGATGGGCTGCATATTGACGCTGTCGGTTTCAAGGATAACAATATCCGCCTGCTTACCCGGTTCGAGTGAACCGGTAATGTCGGCAAGCCCCAGCGCCTTTGCGCCGTTGATGGTGGCCATCCGCAGCACTTCACGCGCGGGGTATGCGGCGCGGTCCTGCAAATACAATTTTTGCAGCTTTGCGACCTGCGGCAACTGCGTGATGATATCCAGCGTGTTTCCGCTCATTGCTCCGTCGCTGCCCAGGCTGACAACAACGCCTTTCTGCTGCATGCTGCGCACAGGCGCAACTCCTTTGGCGCTTTTGGAGTTGGAGCCTGCGTTGTGGGATATTTTTACGCCGCGCTTTGCCAGTATTTCAATATCGGCGTCGTTTGCATGTATGGCGTGCGCGGCCAGAAAATGCTCGTCTAAAATGCCAAGGCTGTCCAGCCAGGCAAACGGCGTTGTACCGTATTTTGTACGCCATTCCTCCTGCTCATAATCCATTTCGGATACATGCATGGACATTACAAGGTTATTTTCACGCGCGATTTTGTGGCATTCGCGCAAATGCGCCGCGTCGTTTGTATATGGCGCATGGCAATTGACTGCGGGCCTGATGCGCGGATGTCCTTTCCAATTTGCAATCAGCTCACGCGTATGCGCTATTCCGCCGTATGGCTCCTTCGCATCCGGCGCAGGGCGGCACATGACGGTTTCGGATAAAGCAGCCCGGATACCACTGGCTTCCGCAGCCATCGCGATTTCATTTTCAAAATAATAGCTGTCAAAAACAGTGGTGACCCCACCGCGCAGCAGTTCCGCAAAGGCATAGTTTGCTCCTGCAACGGCCATTTCGCGGTTCATCGCCCGGTTTTCCAACGGAAACAGGTAGCGGTTGAGTCTGTCCGGAATATCGTCTCCAAGCGTGCGGAAGACGATCATCGGCAGGTGCGAATGCGTATTGATAAAACCCGGCATCACGATTTTGCCGCGGCAATCGAGCACCTGAAGTCCGCTTGTGTTTTCAGGCGCTTGACTGGAAGGCCCAACCGCCTCGATTTTGCCGCCCTGTACGAAAACAAAGCCATCCTGGATCACGGTATCCTGCTCATTCATTGTGAGCACGATCGCGTTGTGTAAAAGAAGATCAGACAAGAAAAATTACCCCCGAATGCAGGTCAGTATGCGGGCCGGTTGATACCGGCCCGCAGTGCTGTTGCGTTTAAAATTCGCGGCCAACCGCGGTTAGGAGTTGAGCGTGCGGTTCCACAGGTCTACCCAGGCGGCAAGCTGCGCGTTTACCACTTTGAAATCCACAACATTGGATTTATCGGCAATTTCAATGCTGGTGAGCTTGGCTGCAACATCGTCGGAAAGTTCTACCTGCGTGTTTACCGTGGATTCGGGAACGTTGATGGCGCCCGCCAGCTGGCTTTCCGCAGAGAGAACATGATCTACGAACAGGTACGCGAGATCCTTTTGATCGGATGTCTTCACGATATTGATCGTATTGAAGTTGAGGTACGCGCCCTCGGCCGGGTCAAGGAACACGAGGTTGGCCGTGGTGTCATCGCCCATTGTGTTGTAGGCGAATTCTGCCGCAAGCGCGACTTTAATTTCGCCGGAGGCAAACATGTTCTTCAAGTCGGAGGACTTGGAGTACGTCTTTACGATGTTGGGCTTGAGCGCTTCAAGCGCTTTGAAGGCCGCTTCGCCATTATCCGTCGCATAATCCACGCCTGCATATTTTGCGGCAATAGTAACGGTGGCGGGGCCAAATGTCGTCGCGATATCGGGAATTGCAATGGCGTTTGCAAGCTTTGCATCCCACAGATCCGCAAAAGAGGCAATCTCCACTTCATCCGCATTGTAGATGATACCCAGGCGGTTCATCGTGGTGGGCGGCCCCTGCTTGGTGTCCTTAAAGACGGAGGCCTTTTCCAGCAGGAATTCCGCGTTCGGTACGCGCGAATAATCAAATTCGTCGAACAGGCCCGCGTCAAAGCCATCCTGCGCATACTGCTGGGCAAGATAAATCACGTCCACATCGGAGTTCGGGTCGTTCTTGAGTTTGGTGAGACGTTCGGAGTTTGTTCCGGCATCATAGACGACGGTGCAGCCGTATTTTTCTTCGAAGGGTTTGATAACGGCTTCAATGATTTTGTCGTTTGCGAGGGCAAAGTTGGATACGATCAGTTCCACGCCTTCAAAAGACGGGGTCTCCTCAGGCGCGGGCTCGCCTTCGGGAGCAGCCGAGGGCGTTGCTTCCGCCACAGGCGCCTCAGTCGGCGCGGGTGCAGGCGCGGGCGCGCACGCGGACAGCAGACCTAAGCAGAGCAGACAGGCAAGTACAATTCTCATCTTCTTCATTTCAGGGCCTCCTCATTTGTTTTTTATATTTCATCACAGAACACTTTGTGTACCTGTGTTGTGATCAAACAACCACCAGCTTGTCCTTGGGGAAATACAGCCGCACCTTATCATTGGGCGCAAACGGCGGCGTTACCCCATCCGTTGCGATCAGGTCGCCAAAGGGCGTATTGATCTTGTACTGATACGCCTTCCCAAGGTAAGTGCGTACGGCGATCCGGCCTTCTATGACATTGCTCTCCGGCGTTCCATCACGCAAAATGACGATGTCTTCCGGGCGTATGGTGCCCTTGCGCGTTCTGTGTGCGCCTGCATCCGGTTCAAGGGCTGCAAAGCGTATGCCGTTGCCGTAATACCCATCCTCCCCGCCATGCAGCTCAAAGAAGTTTTCAAACCCGACAAACCGCGCTACGAATTCCGTCCCCGGCCGGGCGTATATGGTTTCCGGGCTGTCGTACTGCTCTATGACGCCATCGTTCATGACGGCAACTTTATCGGATATGGAAAAACACTCTTCCTGGTCATGCGTCACAAAAACCGAGGTGATGCCCATTTTCTGCTGCAGTTCCCGAATTTCAACACGCATTTTCAGCCGCAGCTTTGCATCAAGGTTAGAAAGCGGCTCGTCCAGCAAAAGCAGCTCCGGCCCCACTACAAGCGCCCTTGCAAGGGCGACGCGCTGCCGCTGCCCGCCGGAAAGCTCACGCGGATAGCGTTTGCCGAATTCTGAAAGGTCCACTGTCTGTAAAATGGCCTGAATCCTTTTTCCCATTTCACTTTTCGGGATATGGCGCATTTTGAGGCCAAAAGCAATATTATCGGCAACCGTCATATGCGGAAACAGCGCGTAGCTCTGAAAAACAATGCCGAAATTGCGCTTGTGAATGGGCGTATTGGTGTATTCCTTTCCGTTGACAAACACAATGCCCGCACCAGGCTGTATGAACCCGCCCAGGACGCGAAGCGTCGTTGTTTTTCCGCAGCCGGACGGGCCAAGCAACGATACAAGCTGGCCTTCCTCAACGTCCAGGGACAGCTTGTCCAATATCTTCTTGTGGCCGTCGTATGAAACATCAATATCCCGCAGTTCGATATATGCCATCTGATCTTCCTTTCTACCCTATCCGGCTTCCCGCGCGCACAAGCTTCTCACTGACCACCATAATCAGCACCGACATCAGCATCATAAGGACCGAAAGCGCCGAAACCGTGGG
>JAFABA010000230.1 GCA_023426265.1 Bacillota bacterium | reverse complement strand
CGTCGCCCCGGCGCAGGATTTCCTTGCGCATGATGTTTCCGCCCGCATGGATAAGCGGCGCGTCGGCCCGCAATGCGCCGGTAGGAGAAGTGACCGGCGTCAGTTCGGTATAATCCACCTCAATGAGCGCGAGCACTTCATCGAGCGCTTCCTGTGTTTTTGTACACACCAGGGCGATGGCGTCGCCGATATACCGGGTCGTATCCCCTTCCGCGATCATCACGTCCCAGTCGGGTAGTACATGGCCGGTTTTGTTGTAGGGAACGTCCTTCGCGGTGAGTATTTTGACGCATTCGGGATGCTGTTCTGCTTTGCTGACGTCAATTTTGTTCACGCGCGCCCGGGGATACTTGGAGCGCAATGCCTTGGCGTACAGCATGCCCAGCAGTACGATATCGTCCACGAATTCCCCGGTGCCCAACACCTTTTCCCTTGCGTCCGGGCGTTTGAAGCGCCGGTTGATGCCAGTGCTTTTTTCCGGTGCCGGAATGGGTAGGTTTTCCCGGAAAAACCTGGCCGCCAACAGGATCGCGTCTTCAATTTTCACATACCCCGTGCAGCGGCAGAGGTTGCCGCGTATCGCCTGCTTGACTTCCTCACGGGTCGGATTGAGGGTTGCATCCAGCAGGCTCTTTGCGGAAATGACCATGCCGGGGATGCAAAAGCCGCACTGTACCGCGCCCGCTTCCGAAAAGCAGTACACATATACCTCGCGCTCGCGTTCGCTCAGCCCTTCCACCGTAACGATCTGCTTGCCAACGAATTTGGAAAGCTTCTGCGTACATGCCTTGACCTTTCTCCCATCCGCCAAAATGGTGCAAGTGCCGCATACGCCCTCGCTGCATCCATCCTTGACGGAGGTCAGGCGCAAGTCTTCGCGCAGAAACGTCAGCAGGCGCTTATCCTGTTGTGCCGTGATTTCTTTTCCGTTGATGTGGAGTGTAAACATAGAGGCCCTCCTGTTATCAATCACCGAACGGTAACATTTTCAGATATGTCTCGTTACGATAATTATAAAAAGGAGGGCCGTTTGTTATCAAATTCTTTGTCAAAAGAACTTGGTTTTACGCTGCTGTTATAAGAGCTTTCCTTCCCGGAATAACCGTTCAAACTCCTTTTGCGCATAGCCGCGCACGTTTTGTTCAAATTGCTCGTAGGCGGACAGGAACGCTTTTCCCTGGTCGGTCAGACGCGTGCGCCCGCCCCGGCTTCCGCCGTGCCTGCGGTGGACAACGGGATACCCAAGCTCCTGCTCAAGGGCGTTGAGCATTTCCCACGCTTTGCCGTAGGAGAGCGCCATATGATCGCACGCGCTGCGTACGGACTGCGTATCCTCAATCAAAATCAGAAGCAGCTTTGTCCTTGCGTTGAAAAATAGCGTTTCCCGCTCAATGCTTAAACGTACCAACGGATGCAGGATGGAGCGGTTGTGTTCGTCCAGATGCTCGTTGAGCCTGTCCAGATCGTAAACGTTATGTAAGATCCCCTCATCCTCTACGTTCACCCATTTGCGTTTGCTTTCCAGTGCTGCAAGCGCGCCGCGCAACCCCATGAGGCCGTCGTAGGCGAGCACATCCGGAATGACGTCCTTATGGAGCAGCACCGGATGTCCCGCCTTCCCAAGATAGGACGGCGTTATAATGCCGCCCTCCGCCTCCATCAGTTTTTTGAGCGTATCCGGTGAAAACATGGGCACGTTGACGGGCGTCACCACCACGCGATCGCATTTGTTGAAAAGATAAGAGAGCCCGATTTTTATGGATTCGAACAGCTGCGGTTTTTCATAGTTTTCATTGCGCAGAAATATCACGCCCGCGTCCGCAAGCTGGCGCTCAATTTCTTCCGCGTCATATCCGGTAATGATGACCACGGGAGACACGCCCGCCTGCTGGAATGTCAGCACCACCCGCCGCACGGCGGTGATGGAGCCAAGCTTTAAAAGCGGATACGCATCCCTTTTGCTGGCCGCGGCGATAATGCCGCCGGTAATGGGTTGTTCATACATACCTGGCCCTCATACAAGAACTGCACATTTTTATTTATAATAGTAGCATACTACATTTATCTGTAGTATCCAATCACAATGCAATCCTTCGCATGATCCATAACCCAGGCGGTTATTCAACTTCCCATTATGTTTCATTTGCATAGTTGACGCTCAATTCGGCTTTGCTACAATGCTCAGTCTCTTTAAACGCCATGTACGGCCCTATCCCTTGATGCCGCTGCTGGTCATACCCTCTACATAGTATTTCTGGAACGGAAGGAACAGCGCGAGTGGGATGATTGCGCTCAGCGATGTTGCAGCAAACAAGTACGACCAAAGCGTGGCGCGTTCCGTCTGAAATGCCGCTAATGAAACCTGTATGACTCTTGCTTCCGGTGTTCTCGCGATGATCAGCGGCCATAAAAATGCATTCCAGCTGTTGACGAATATCATCAGACCGGCGGTAATGAATATCGGTACGGAAATAGGCAATATAATTTTAATAAATATTTGTGAATAGCGTGCGCCGTCAATTCTGGCCGCCTCAATCAGGGAAACGGGGATATCCTTAAAAAACTGTGTGAAGAGCATCAGCACAAGGCCGTCCGCAATCGTGGGAATGACGATGCCCATCTTGGTATCTGAAAGACCGAACCCTGCCACGACCTTATATAACGGCATGGCGATAGCCTCAAACGGCACCATGAAGCTTACGAGCACGATGGCGTACAAGATATTCTTGTATTTAAAATCAAACATGGCAAACCCGAATGCGGCCACGGAATTCACGGCACAACCGAATACGATGGACAATGCGCTGACAATCAGCGTGTTGAGGATAGGGACCTGAAAGTTGAATTCTTTAAATAACCCCATATAAGACCCCAGGTTGAAATCCACGGGGAAAAACGCTTTCCACGATACCGGCGCGGCGTTTTTGTAAATGTTCTGGTCGGTAGAGAACGACGAGGCCAACGCCCACCACATGGGCAGCAGCGTCATCACCGCGATGAGGATCAATACCGCATAAATGAGCAGCTTTTTATACCCGTTCATCTTCATCGTTTTGTCCTCCGTGCAGCGGCTTCATCCTTATCCCGCATAAAATAGAATTGCAACAGTACGACTGCCGCTATAATCAGCAACAGTACGGTAACCAGCGCCGCGCCGCGCTCCCGGTCCCCGAATAGGATGGTGGATTTATAGGCCTCGTACATCAGCACGTTCGTGCTCGAAGCCGGTCCACCCTTTGTGATCATGTACATGGGGGCGAAAAGCAGCAGGTTCGCCGTTGTATCCGCCACGATGACAAACAAAAGGCTCCCCTTTAAAAGGGGAAGTGTCACGCTCCAGATCGTGCGGAACAGACCCGCGCCGTCGATCCTGGCGGCCTCGTAGAGTTCCGAATTGATGGTTTGGAGCCCGGCCAACAGGAACATCATCCAAAATCCCACGCCTTTCCATGTGGCGATTGTGGTGATGCTCCAGAGCGCCTGCTTGCTGCTGGTTAAAAAAGGCTGGGCGGGGATGTTCAAAATGCTCAGTATGCCATTGAGTATGCCGTTGTTGGGGTTGAGCATAAGCCCCCAGACAATGGTTGCAATGGTCATGGAAAGCGTGACGGGCAAATAGTAGATCGTGCGGAATATCGCAATCCCTTTTAGGCGCTGGTTGACCAACAGGGCAAGGCAAATCGCCAGTACGATCTGCAGCGGAGTTGTGACCAAGTTGAATTTGATTGTTACCCAGATGCTTTTCCAAAACATCGGATCTTCAAATATACCCAGGTAGTTGTTCATGCTCAACGCGCCTTTATAAACGAAGCTTTCCCCTACGGTCAAAAGAATGGGATACAGCTTGAAAACAAAGAGCAAGACAAAGGCGGGCGCAATGCAAAGTAGAGGTATAATGCCTTTTTTGCTGCCGAACACACGGTTCACGGTATCGCTCCTTTGGTTGATTGAACGGCCAACAGAAACCATCAGCCGTCTTGCGTTCTCGTTACTCGTCACAGGTATTTTTTTCGATACGGGCGGCCAATAGGGTATCAGCCGCCCGTGCATTGTCGCTTACTTGTATTTTTTAAACAGGGTGTTGATCTGTGCAACCGCGCTGTCCAGCGCTTCCTGCGGATCGGTACCGTTACGGATATCCTCAAACGCCGCGGAGGTTACCGTTTCAAACTCGGAGTACCCGGGTGTGACCGGGCGCGGATAGCCCGTATTGAGCGCATCGTATACGCAGAGCTTATACACCGTGTCGGTATCCGGGTTGTTGACCAATGCATCAAGCGAGGACTTGAGCGCGGGTACGTCACGGCTGGCGTTGATCCAAACCTGGTTGCCCTCGCCAATGGAGATCCATTTGATGAATTCGGCGGCGAGCTCCTCATTCTTGCTGTTTGCGTTGATGCCAAGGTGCCAGCTGCCGGTATTGGTGGCGGCTTTATCTTCGTAGCCTTCAAACGCAGGCGTGAGCATCATTCCAAACTCATAATTCGTCGTGGCCTGGCAGGTATACCAGTTCCACGGCCCACCCCAATGGAAAAGCGCCTTGCCGGCAAAGAACAGCGGAGAGAACTCTTCGCTTTTGATGCCCCTCAATGATACGCCGTCTTTGAACATATCGCCATAGTAGGTCATGGCTTTTACCCAGCCGGGCGTGTTCAATACGCCATCCACCGTGAAGCCGTCGTCCGCCACGCCCTTTTCGCCCAAAGAATTGGCGAGTGCAAGCATGGTGTATGGGCGGCTGACCTGCTCAAAAGAGAAACCGAAATATCCCTTGGAGCCATCCGGATCGGATGTTTGCACGAACTGCTTGCTCATATCCGCGATCTGCTCCCAGGTTGGCTTGTAGAACGGATCTTCCGGATTGAAGTCAATACCCGCTTCCTTGAGCAGCGTTTTGTTATAAAAGACCAAAGACGCTGAGGTTTCCAGCGGGGCCGCCATAAACTTGCCGTCCCAGATGCTCGCCTTTAAGGAAGAATCGATGTAGAGCGCCTGCTCGTCCTTTGTGAAATACGCATCCAGCGGCTTAAGGTAGCCGCGATAGGTGTAAGCGGCTACGAGCGGCGCATCCACGGCGATGACGTCATACTCATCCGTGCCGCCGGCTATCTTGGACTCAATGACCTGGAAAAGCTGTTCATACCCGTAAATTTCAATGTTCAAGTCCACATCAGGGTGAGAATCCTCATAAGCTTTTTCCACTTCCGCCATGGGCGTTTCCCAGAAGCCGCCGCCGGCTGTGATCATGGTGAGCTTGGTCTTTCCTTGCTCAGCGGGCTCCCGCGTGGACGGCGCTGCGGTGGCTTCCGCAGGTGCGGCCGGATCCGGCGCGTTGCTTTGTGGCGCGGTTTGGCAGGCACTAAACAGCATACCCAGGACCATGACCAGCGCGACAACCGTAGCCATCTTTGTTCTCATTGTTTTTCCTCCTATTGTAATGGATTTGGAAACACACGCTTCATAAAGAAATCCACAAATTCTTCGCTCTCCACGCTTGTAGCAATAGCAGCGTTGGGTGTTTCAAATGTCTTAAAAAAGCTCTGCTTGACGATAGTCGCCCCCCGTGTATTTTCGCCCCTTAGCTCGATAACGATCTTACGCTCTTCATACCGTACCAGCTTCGGATTGATGATTGCGCCTATAATCAGAGGATCGTGCAGCGTGATACCGTAGCCGGAGGCCTTATGCCAGGCTGCGAACAGTTTCATCAAAAACGCCGCTTCCTCGGTTACGCAGGCTTTTGCGACGGCCTCGTTCTCTTTGGAAAGCGTGCAGCGTGTCGTCACATCCAACCCGATGGCTTTGATATTCGCGCCCGAGCGGAAAACGACGGATGCGGCCTCCGGGTCGCAAAATATGTTCCATTCCGGCTCGGTCGTTCCAAACGCGCCGCCCATCAAAACGATATTCGCCTTTGCCATGACCTCCGGCGCTTTCAGGATGGCGAGAGCGATGTTGGTCAGCGGGCCGATTGCCAGAATGGTGAGAGCCGGATAGGCCTTTACCGTATCGATGATGACATCAATGGCGTGCTCATCGCGCTTCACATAATCGTCATCTTCTATAGCGGCGCACTGGCAGGGGATATCTTTTATGGATACCTCGTTGACCATTGGCATCGCTATGCCTTCATAAACAGGAATGTCGGTACGGTTGTACTTTTTGAGCAGTGCATGGGCGAGCTTTGCACGCTCCGCTGTATTTTTAAATACGGTCGTAACAGCAAGTAGGTTAAGCTCCGGAGAACGTAACGCAAGAGCCAAAGCGAGCGCGTCATCAATATCGTCGCCGATGTCCGTATCTATCAGAATCTCTTTTTTATTATCCAAGGCTTTACCTCATCTATTATGTTCTTGACTTTCTGGATTTTAGCTTATAATAAGAATATCGTTTGTAATATATAAATTTGGCTTTGATATATCAGTTTAAGGAGGCTCGCATTGGAAGATTTCTGCCTGGACTTCTTAAAATATCAAGAAAATAAAGCAGGCTTTTATGCTCCCAGCCACTATCACGCATGCTATGAATTGGTTTATTATATTTCCGGTTCGGGAGAATACACGTTGGGCGACGCACACTACACCTACACGCCGAACACCTTCGCGCTGATTCCTCCGCGCATGGTCCATGACGAGCGCGCGTTTGCGGACTCCACGCTGTTGTTCATAGGTTTCCGCTATTTTGACGATGAGTCGCCCATACCGCCCGGAGCGTATGCGGATTTTTATGAAAATTGTGTATACAAATCGCTCAGGGCAATGGAAAGGGAGCTCGCCGAAAAGCAGCCGTTTTATTCGTCTATGCTCAATAACATGACGCAAAGCCTCATCATTACGCTGGTGCGGAAGTACTTCAGAAGCAGTTCTCCGCTGCACGACCAGAGTGTGGAATACATCCAGAAATACATCGACGAGCATTTTAAAGAGCGGCTGAGCCTGCTTGAGCTTGCAGAAATGTCCGGCTATAGTTACGACTGGTTTCGCCATGTATTCAAAACGCAGACGGGGCACTCGCTTACTCAGTACATTATCCTTCAGCGGCTGCGGCACGCCACTACGCAGCTTATCGCCACAGATAAGCCTGTCACGCAAATCGCATTTGAAAACCATTTTTCAAGCTCTTCGCAATTTATTTCCCAATTCCGCAAATATAAAAACACCACGCCTTCCGAATACAGGCGCGCGTTTACCAGTAAAAGCGAAGTGCGGCTGAAAAATGAAGGAGGATAAATATGGCCGCCTTAAAGATCGCGCTAGTGCACAATTTCAAGGCATATCCGGCTGAGTTCCTCTATCCCGGAAGTATAAATGACGTTTTTACAACAATCCATGATGGCCACTACTCGGACGCGCGATTAACAGCTTAGACCCTACTCTTGGCGCATGAATCCGAAAGCGGGCCATAACATACATCCGCTTAGTTATTTCAAGGCATGGTTTTCCTGACGGGTTATGGACAAACCGAAAAAGCGACAGAGGGTCAATTCTGTACTCTTGGATAGCAGGATGACTTCGGCCTTTTATGGTGATAAGATAATTCAGATACTGTTGACGGACGGGCATATTGCGGCTGGGTATAGAATTATCCTTTTGTTGGAGTATTCGTATGGCGCGGATTCCGAACAATACGGCGTTTTCAAATAAAGGATGGCAAAACATCCAGGCGCGCAACTGCAGCTATTTTTAAATAGGGAGAAACGATGCTATTATCTGCGGAACATATTTCAAAGAATTACGGAACCAAGCAACTGCTCAAGGATGTTTCCATATACCTGAATGAACGAGACCATGTCGGTATTGTGGGGATCAATGGCACGGGAAAAAGCACGCTGCTGAAAATTTTAGCCGGCATAGAGCCGCCCGACGGGGGCTCCATTTCCGCCAATTCCAATCTGCGGATTTCCTACCTTTCACAAAATCCGGCGATGAACGATGAGCTTACCGTGCTGGAGCAGGTGTTTTCGGAATTCACGCCGCAGTTTCGTGAAATCAACGAGTACGAAGTGGTATCCATGCTGGCACGGCTGGGGATTACGGATTACGAAGCGAAAATAGGAACATTATCAGGCGGGCAGCGCAAGCGCGTGGCGCTTTCCGCTACGCTGATTCATCCTGCGGACATTCTGATATTGGACGAACCAACCAACCACCTTGACAGCGACATGGCAATTTGGCTGGAGCAGCGCTTGAGCCGCTTTACCGGCGGCCTGATTATGGTAACCCATGACCGCTATTTCCTTGAGCGGGTTGCAACCCGTATTGCTGAGCTATCCCATAGCAAGCTATATACGTATGAGGCCAATTATTCAAAATACCTGGCGCAGAAAGCGCAGCGCGCCGAGATGGCCGAAGCAAGCGAGCGCAAGCGGCAGGCGATTTTGCGCAAAGAATACCAGTGGATCATGCGCGGCGCCAGGGCACGCTCAACCAAGAGCCGTGAGCGCATAGAACGCTACGGCGCGCTTAAGGACCAAGCAGCGCCTGTGACGGATGCCACAGTGCAGATGGCGACCGTATCCAGCCGATTGGGGCGAAAGCTGATTGAGCTCGACGGCATTACAAAATCCTTTGGCAGCCGTACGGTCATCGATCATTTCTCCTATCATATTCAGAGGGATGACCGCATCGGCATTGTAGGAAAAAACGGCGCGGGCAAATCCACATTGCTCAATATCATCGCGGGTGAGCTGACGCCGGACGAGGGCACAGTGGCGGTAGGCTCTACCATCCGAATTGGTTATTTCTCACAGGAGGGGCGTGAGCTGGACCCTGGACTGCGGGTTTACGATTTTATCAGCGCAATTGCAAGCGAAACCAAAACTGCCGAAGGCACATTCTCAGCATCCCAAATGCTGGAGCGGTTTCTGTTTCCCTCCGATCTGCAGTATACCACCATCGGCAGGCTCAGTGGCGGTGAAAGAAGAAGGCTGTATCTTCTGAGCATACTAATTGCGGCGCCCAATATACTGCTGCTGGATGAGCCCACCAACGACCTGGATATTGAAACGCTGTCCATCATAGAGGATTATCTGGAATCGTTTCCCGGGGCCGTCATTGCGGTCTCTCACGATCGCTATTTTCTGGACAAAATAGCAACCTCGATTTTCGAGGTGAGCAAGGAAGGCAAAATTGCCTGCTATACAGGCAATTATACCGAATATGCGGAGCTAAGGACAGCGGCGCAACCGCCTGAAGCAAAAAAGGACGCACCCCCTTCATATACAGCCGTATCCCCCAAAAGCGACAACCCGGAAAGGCCAAAGAAACTGCGGTTTTCGTTTAAAGAGCAGCAAGAATTTGAGACAATTGATGGCGATATCGCCGCGTTAGAAACCAACGTGGCCGCATGCTCTGCCGAGATTACCGAAGCCGCCAGCGATTATATGCGCTTGCAGGAGCTTATGGAAAAAATGGAACTGCTGAAAGCCGAGTTGGAAGCCAAAACGGAGCGATGGGTCTATCTGAACGAACTGGCTGAGAAGATTGAAGCGCAGAAATAGATTGTATTCCATCGCCGCCTGTCCCCTGCTCGCAGGAGAGTTCTGAAAACTGATCGACGCAGACGGCTGCCCTGTGGCGGACAGAGCCGTGCGCATAGCGAGGCAGGCATATGGAGCAATAGCAAAGCCTGCGGCTTTGATCACCTTAGCCGTGGACAAATAGTTGTCCACGATTTAAATTAGAATAGTAATGATGTAAATTACCACCTCATTTTAATCCCCCTTTAATGCGGGACAAAGGATATCTTTATCAGGCAGCCGTATGATAGGGATACCGAAAACAAACACAGTACTAAAAAGGGGAGAGAATGAAAATGGCAACAATGGAACATGTAGAAAAGCTCCGCGAAAAGGCAAACGTGAGCTACGCCGAAGCAAAAGCCGCCTTGGACGCCTGCGGCGACGACCTCTTAGAGGCGCTGCTCTATCTAGAGCGGCAAGGGAAGGTAACCCCGCCCGAACACGGCGGCTACTACTCCTCCAAGAGCGAACAGAAGGAAAAGCAGAGCGATACAGCTGAAACCGTGCGGCAGAGCGAGCCCACGGGGGAGTCCTTCTCAGAGCTGATGGGCCGATTCTTTCGCTGGATTCGCGGTCTCTTTATAAAGGGCTGCGAAAACATGTTCGACGTGCGGCGCGGCGAGAGTCAAATCATTACCATGCCTGTTATCGTGCTGGTTCTGCTGCTGATCTTCTGCTTCTGGCTTGTCATTCCCCTGCTGATCATCGGCCTCTTTTTTGGGTGCCGCTATCGCTTCCGCGGCAGGGATGTGGAAAAGACTTCTGTCAACAAGGTAATGGAGTCGGCTGAAAACGCGGCGGAGACCCTCAAGACGGACATCAAAGAAGCGGCGGATAAAAATAGAGAACGCGCCGAATAGCGCAGGAAAATCACGGGAGGCCGAAGCCGGTGAAAGAACGCATTCTGATTGTTGAGGACGAGGCAAAGCTTGCCCGATTTGTGGAGTTGGAACTCTCCTACGAGGGCTATGAGATTCAAAAGGCCGCGGATGGCCGTACCGGCTTGGAACTGGCCGAGTCGGGAAACTTCGACCTGATCCTGCTGGATGTGATGCTGCCCGGGCTTAACGGACTGGAGGTGCTTCGCCGCTTGCGGCGAAGCACTTGCGTGCCTGTGATCCTATTGACCGCACGGGATGCGGTCATGGACAAGGTGACAGGGCTGGACAGCGGCGCAGACGATTACGTCACCAAGCCCTTTGCCATTGAAGAGTTGCTGGCCCGCATCCGTGTGACGCTGCGCAAAAACCGCCCTGCGCAGGGCACGTTACAGATTGGGCGGCTGTGCCTTGATCCTGCCAGGCATATCGTTCGCATGGACGATGTGGAGCTGAGTCTTACCAAGCGCGAGTTCGATCTGTTGCAGCTGCTCATGGAAAACAAAGGCGTCGTCCTCACCCGGGATGTGCTGTTGCAGCGGGTGTGGGGGTATGACTATCAGGGAGAAACCAACACCGTGGACGTGTATATCCGCTTTCTGCGGCAAAAAATAGACGAGGCCTTCGATGTAAAATATATCCATACGGTTCGCGGCTTAGGCTATGTGCTGCGGGAACAGTAGTGCAGATTTATTTTAAACGCAGGAATATTTGTCCGCAATTAAGGCGGCCAAAGCCACGGGCTTTGATATTGTTCCTCATTGAAGAGATCTAAGGGTTTTTGATGGAGGAATATCTACCAATTCGCTTTAAGGGAATTGATTAAATGTATTAAAGGAGGAAGCGTGAAACCCAATGCGCCGCAAGTAAAGCAAAAAAAGGGGAGCGCCTCTCTTACCTGGCGGCTCACCGGCAATCAGTTTCTGCGCTCCGTTGCACACACTTTCTGGCTGGATGTGCTGCTGGTGTTCCTTTTTGTACTCGGCTTGGCCATTTGGACCGAGTGGCAAGCTATGGAGCTAAGCCCGAAGCTAATCAAGCAGCAGGGCATAGGGACGGAGCTTCTCCTTACGGACTGGGAGTATCAATATGAGCTGGGAGAACCCCGGGGCCTCCGCCTGCCCGATTTTTTGGAGAAGGAATTGCTCAAGCGCAACCCGTCTATCCCACCGGGTACCACCAGAGAACTCGGCCTTCCCCCCGGCCCAACCCTCCTCAGCCGCCTGAATTCGGCCACTTATACGGTCACCATCCCATCGCCGGAGTCCAATCGGCTGCTGATCCTCACCTATCATTGGGATCGCCCGATACGCATCTTCTCTGTGTGCCTGGTTGCGCTTTTGATCGTGCAGCTAATCAGTCTCCTGCGCAGCATTTCTACGGTGAGCCGCTCGGTCAGCCGTACGCTGCAGCCCATCTACGAGCTGACCCGAACAGCCGCACGCACCATTGGCAACGAGCAGAGCCGTCAGCGAATGGACAGCCCGTCTTTGGATGGTACGATTAGACCGATGGACAGCCCGTCTTTGGATAGTACGATTAGGCCGGTGGATAGCCCGGCTCTGGATGGTACAATCCGGACTCTGAACACGATCACTGAAAACCGGCTGAAAACCCGCATTGTCATTGCGGATGAGCATCAGGAGCTAAAGGGGCTCGCCAACGCCATCAACGAAATGCTGGACCGGCTGGATGCCGCCTACCAATCCCAGCTGCGCTTTGTATCGGATGCATCCCATGAGCTGCGTACGCCCATCGCGGTGATCCAGGGCTATGCCAACATGCTGGACCGCTGGGGGAAGCAGGATGAACAAACCTTGCAGGAATCCATCGACGCCATCAAAAGCGAGGCAGCCAGCATGCAGGATTTGGTGGAGCAATTGCTGTTCCTGGCCCGCAGCGACAACGACTCCATCGTGCTCAAAACCGGCCTGGTGGACGTTTCCGCCCTTGCGGAGGAGGTGCTCTCAGAAACCAGGATGATCGACGAGGCGCACGCCTACGAATCCTCCATCACCCCGGCGCTCACCGTATATGGCGACGCGCAGCTCATCAAGCAAGCGCTACGCATATTCGTGGACAATGCCATCAAGTACACCCCCGCCGGGGAGCGCATCCACATTGCCGCCAGGCGGGATGGCGGCAATGTGGCGCTGTCGGTATCGGACAACGGCATCGGCATTCCTGAGCAGGACCTCCCCCATGTCTTTGACCGTTTCTTCCGGTCGGATCAGTCCCGTGCCCGCAAAACGGGGGGAACCGGTTTGGGGTTGTCCATTGCCAAGTGGATCGTGGACCGCCATGGAGGCCATGTAGAACTGCTTAGCCGCAAGGATATCGGCACGCGCATCGTCCTGGTGCTGCCCTATTGCAGCGAGGCGGCAGTTTAAGGCAACCGGGCATAAGAGAGAGCGCATCACGAAAGTGATGCGCTCTCTTACGCTTAATCCCGGCAAAATCACCTTCTGGAACAGAGGAAAATGACGGGCAAGGCGAGAATATTGAGCAGAAAGAAGATGCCCAAAAAAGCAATCAGCCCGCCGCTAAACAAAAAACACACCAGAAATATCACGCCCTGCACCACCCAAAAGGCCACCCGAAAAACTGACGTCATAGCGAAGAACACAAGCTTAAAGACCAGCCAAACCGGCCCAATCACCAAAAACAACACCAACGCAAGCCCGAACAACCCTATCATAACGCTCTACCGCCCTCTCTTAAATTCTTTTTGAGCATAGCAGAGTAATCCTGCAGGGAAATGCAAAACAGATGAAAATTGGATTAAAATTACCACGGCAGCAGAATGATATCGCGCCGGAAGTTTCGCTTGGGGCTGCGGGGGTGAACGGCGGTATGAGCTCAGAACATAAATTCCCAATTGCCTGCCGCTCTTTCCTGCCTTCACAATTTTATAAGTGTTCAGCATTTGTCCCCTGTTTTCATGGATACCTTTCCCTTTACGTGTCAAACCACGCTTCGCCCGAATAGAATGAATCAAAAACTCAAGGGAGAGAACATCCATGGATTCGCTAAACTGCCGCACAAACATTGTGATGCGTAAAATAGCACGAACGTTTACATACAACAATACCCCCGTGCTCACTCTCTCTATCCTCTATCCCGAAGTGACTCTGCGCCATTACCCAGATGCACAAAATAGTATCAACTTCCAAATTCAGGCTCAAGTGCGCGATTTTCTACATTATGTCTCCGGCGACTTATACCAGCAGGCTATTGCCACCTATAAGGAATCGCAGGAAAACGGATTCCCCTTTCATCTCTATGAAGCCATTTTGAACTATGAGATAACCTACAACCAACATTGCCACTTAAGCCTATACCGCGATCAATACACGTTTACAGGCGGCGCCCACGGGAGCACCGTCAGGGCGTCCGACACCTGGAATCTTATAAGCGGACGCAGCGTTCCGCTGTCGGATTTCTTTCCTGCCGGTCAGGACTATCGTACGTCGCTGATAGATCAGATAACCAAACAGGCCAGCGAGAATCCGGATATCTATTTTGAAGATTATCAGGCCCTTATTGCGAAGTACTTCAACGAAGAACATTACTATCTGACTTCCTCCGGCGTTGCTATTTACTACCAGCAATATGAAATCGCACCTTATTCCACAGGCATCGTCGTTTTCTCTATCCCATACATGGACCCATCCTGATGTAAGTGAAAATTCATGGCAGGCGGGGCCTGCGCGGCAGGAATGTCCCTTGCCCTTCTGCGGGCATAACGCGAACGCGCTATCGTTCAAAAAATTGCCATTGTGAACTTGTCCTATGGAAAATAACCGTATATTATTAACGTTCCCAAATTTCTCTTGAAACGTTATAATTTTGATGTAGTTCGGCTATTATATCATCCACATCGCATGTCAACAACATGGGGGGCCGCTGATAACAAACAGCTGTCGCTTTCGTGTACGTCTTCCAATACAGCGTTCACCTTTATAACAAAAGGAGAAAAGTTTATGAAAGGCAAGGTCGCATCTGAGGGTATGGCCTTTGCGGTCGCATATCCCATCCGCGAGCCGGAAATCAAGATAGAGAAGAAAAAAACGGATGACCCTCAGGGGGAGCTGGAGCGTTTTGAAAATGCACGGGCATATTGTGCCGATCGTTTAGAGCAGCTGATTTCCGACGCGGAACGCAGGCAAAACCAAGACGCTGGCGATATTCTAGAATTCCAGCTTTTGTTTTTGGAGGATACCGACTATCTGGGGAAAATCGAGAAGCGGATTCTTCAGGAGAGGTGGAACAGCGAATATGCCGTGAGCGAAGTGTTACAGGGCTACCGGCGGTACCTGAGCGGTCTCACGGACAATCCCTACCTGCAGGAACGGGCCGTTGATGTGGATGATCTGGCCAGACGGCTGCTCTACCGGTTGATGGGGATAGACGATGCGCTTCAGGAGCCGGAGGAACCCTATATCGCTGTAGCGGAGGATTTGTCTCCTTCACAGGTAATGGCGATGGATGTGCAAAAGCTGAAGGGAATTGTGCTGGAAAAAGGCTCCTTGACCGCCCACGCGGTGATCATCGCCAAATCCCGTGGAATTCCATGTCTTATCGGAGTCGGCGGAGCCATGGCGGAGCTTCCGGCAGGGAAGCCTGTCCTTCTGGATTGTTTTGAAAGTACAGTGCTTCCAAATCCGGATGAAAAAAAACTTAGCGTCTATCGGCGCTACAGCGAAGTACAGGCCGAGGAGCGAAAACTGCTAAAGACATACCAGAACCGGGAAACACAGACGCGGGACGGCTACCGGATGAAGGTCTACGCCAACATCGCCTCTTGGCAGGAGGCATCGGAGCTGGTCCGTCAGGGCGGCGAGGGCGTCGGGCTGTTCCGGACGGAGCTTCTGTACATAAAGGAGACCAGTGCGCCTCCCTCGGAGGATGTTCAATACGACGTCTACAGGCAAACGGCAGAAAATCTGGCGGGCAGGCCGCTCATCATCCGGACTCTGGACGCAGGAGGAGACAAGCAGGTTCCTTATCTGGGAATGCCGCCGGAGACAAACCCGTTTCTGGGATATCGCGCCATTCGCTTTTGCCTGGAGCATCCAACGCTGTTCAGCGCCCAGCTGTCCGCCATCCTGAGGGCCAGTGCCCATGGGCCGATATCCATCATGTTTCCTATGATCTGCGCACAAGAGGAATTGGCGGCGGCACGGCGGATTCTGGAGGAGACGAAAGAGAGACTGCACGCCCAAGGATTCGCGTTCGACCCACAAATACCGGTGGGAATGATGGTAGAGACGCCTGCGGCGGCTATGGACGCATCCCGCTTCGCCAAATTGGTGGACTTTTTCAGCATCGGCACCAATGATCTATCCCAATATTTGTTTGCGGCGGATAGGAGCAACGATAAGGTAAGCGGGTTGAATTCCTATTTTCAGCCCTGCCTGCTGCGTTGTATCAGGCAGATTGCAGACAGCGCGCACGCTGCCGGAATAGAGGTGGATATTTGCGGGCAAGCGGGAGAGGTGTTAGAGCTGGTTCCCCTGTGGATCGGCATGGGAATAGATAGCCTCAGCGTCAGTATCCCGATGATTCCCAAGGTGCGGCACATAATCTGCGAGGCGAACAAAGCGGATTGCGAGCGTCTGTTATCCCGGGTTCTGGATTTAGATACACGGGCCGACGTGCAAAAAGCACTTGAGGCCGGAACTATATAAGAGAGGGGAGTGGAGGAATGATCGTAAAAGAACTGGAGATACGGAATGAGCTTGGGATCCATGCAAGAGTGGCCAGCCGTATCGTCCGGGAGGTCAGACGGTTTGAAAGCAATGTGACGGTGCGCGAAGGAGGGGAGGCATATAATTTCAGGAACATTACGGGCGTGATCACAGTCCATGCGAAAAAGGGCAAAATCCTGACCGTTGAGTTTGACGGTCCGGACGAACAAGAGGCCAGCGAGGCTATTGCAGCACTCTTTGCGGACAAATTCGGAGAGCGCTAAAGGAGAAGCAATATGGAGTATATGGAGATTGCCATGGGCCTGATCGCCGGGGCCGGAGATTCCAGAAGCGATTGCATGGAGGCCATAGAGGCGGCGCGGGAGGGAAGGTTTGAGGATGCGCGCTCCAGTCTGAAAAAGGCCTCTGAAACCATGGTGGAAACCCACGACATTCAAACCGAGCTCATCCGTGCGGAAATGACGGGAAAGGGGGAAAACACATCCCTTCTTATGGTGCATGCACAGGACCACCTCAATCTGGCGCTGATTATGCGTGACATGGCGGAAGAGCTTATTGCCATTTATGAAAGACTGCATCGTTTGGAGGAAAAATTATGCTGAAAATCATGCTGATATGCAACTTGGGCATGTCCACCAGCATGCTGGTAGACAAAATGAGCGCCTATGTGAAGACGCTGGGCATCGAGGCCGATATCGATGCCAGAGCATTTCAACGGATTGAAGACCGCATCCACGGTACGGACATCCTGCTGATAGGCCCGCAGGTCCGGCACCTGGCCAAGAAATTTGAAGAGCAGTACGGCAACGAGATTCCGGTGATCCAAACGATGAACATGTCGGACTATGCACTGTTAAAGGTGGAGAATATTTTCAACCAGGCGTATGAGAAATATCAGGAAAAAACAAAAAAGTAGGGAGGGACACAAAATGAAAAAGCAATCAGCAGATACCCTGAAAAGCAGCAGCCTGATGGATTTCATGGAGAACAAGTTCCTGCCGGTGGCAGCAAAGATCGGCGGGCAGCGCCACTTGCTGGCACTGCGTGACGGCATCATCATGGTCATGCCCCTGCTTATCCTGGGAGCGTTTTCCATGATCATTGCCGAGTTTCCTTTGGAGGCATTCACAAACTTCATGGCCAAACTTTTTGGCGAGAACTGGGCCGCGTTTGAAGGCATCATCATGAACGCTACCTACGGCATTGCGGCAATCGTAGCCTGTTTCGGTGTCGCCAGCTCCTTGGTAAACAGTTATGAAATCGAGGGAACCCCCGCCGGCATCATCAGTGTATCTGCGCTCTTCGTTATCGTTGTCCCCACCACGCTTCAAAACGCCGGGGAGGCAGTGGATGCTTGGCTGGCGGGCTCCTTTGACCCGGCGCTCTTATTCACCGCCCTCATTACCGCCCTGGCAGTGGGTGAGATTTACCGTCTGCTGGTTCAGAAGAAGTTCACCCTCAAACTGCCCGCATCGGTACCTGCTGCGGTTTCCCGCCAGTTTACGGCCCTGCTGCCCGGTATGGTGATCCTCATTGCCTTCACGGCCATCCGCCTGATCTTCGCCGCCACCCCTTGGGGCGGGTTCCCGCAATTTTTGAACGAAATGCTCTCCACGCCTCTCCGCCATCTGGGCACATCCTATGTGGGTACCCTGCTGGTCGTATTCTTTGAGCATCTGCTGTGGTCCCTCGGTTTGCACGGCTCCGCCATCATCGTTTTCCCGATCTTTGAACCGCTATGGCTGATGAACATGGCTGAGAACATCAGCGCCGGCGCCCGCAACATCGTAACCTTCACCTTCTATGAGAACGGCGTATGGATGGGCGGATCAGGCGCCACGCTCCCCGTGGTCATCTATATGCTCCTGTTCGCCAAATCCAAGCTGCTTAAGGACGTTGGCAAGATCGGCGTCGGCCCGGGCCTGTTCAATATCAACGAGCCCATCACATTCGGTCTCCCCATCGTGCTCAACCCTGTCCTGATGGTTCCCTATATCCTGGCGCCCATGGTCGCTATGACCATACAATATCTGGGGACTGCTATCGGAATTTTCCCGCTATGCAACATCATGGTGCCATGGACTACTCCGATATTGATAAGCGGATTTTTAACTACCGGCAGCATTATGGGCGTGGTAGCCCAGTTATTCGGCTTGGCCAGCGCCTTCCTTGTGTGGCTGCCGTTTATCATGGTATGGGACCGCAAGAACTATATGATGGAACAGGCGGCCGTTTCGGCATAATACTAGAATCTTTATAAACAGAAAGGCTGGGATCATGATGAAATTCTTGGGGATAGAGTTTGCGAAGGCGCCTCCTCATTACCGGAGAAATAGGTTTCTTGCGTTTCTCATCGACCTCGTAATTGTAATTACGCTCTGGTTCATCATGTACCAGGCTATCGGCAAACCGGATTTCTTCTCTGTCAGACAGGCGATGGACAGTGCCAGGGCTCTGCCTGCAGAAAGTCAGCAGGAGGCGATGAACCTGGTTTTCGCGCAGTTCGACTCGGCGTTTCGCTTCGGCCTGATCATCTGGTTTATCTATGATGCGCTGACCTCCGTGCTGCTCAACGGCCGCACAGTTGGTAAGCTGCTTATGGGCCTGCAGATCGTACCCATGAACCCCAAGCGCAGCCCCATCCTTCATTACTGCCTGCTGATTATGCGCAGTGCGCTAAAGCTGCTCTCTCTGTATCTGCTTCGGGGATTTCCGTTTATCATCTGCGCGCTGAACGTGCTCGCCAACGAGAGCCGCAGCGGTTTTGACGTCTTTGTCAGGACCAAGGTAATAGAAAAGAGATCGCACAGAAAGGTAGCGGAAGGATAAAACGGATTTTCCCGGCACGCCGTCAACCATTGGGGTAAATGGCTGCAGAAAGGTTAAGAGGAACAAGGGCTGCTGCAAAGGAAATTCTCCTGCGGAGAAAATCTCGGAGTACTAAAAAGGGCGTCACTGGCGCCCTTTTTTCTCCTTCGGCGACGGCCCGCAGGCCCAGTGCCGAGGCGTATCCCGCCGAAGGCTCGCCGAACCCGCTGCGGCGGCGTGCAATGAATCAATATGCACTGTATGCACGCCGCGACAGCCCCTTTCCGTTGCCCATACCAGCGAAAATTCATGAGCATGCATAATCGGGCCGATCTCTTTATTTGTTGATTTCTTCCAGCCAAGGGATGACCTCCTCCAGATCGCCGCATCTGGCGAGACAGCGGGACAAGATATCCGCGGAAGGTTCCAGCAGGTCCGGCACGGCAATGGCCGGGATGCCGGCAGCCTGAGCCGCGCGAAGACCATTTTCGGAATCCTCCAGAACCAGCGCATCCCCGGGAGAGACGGAAAACATCCGGCAGCAAAGCAAATGCGAGTCCGGAGCGGGCTTTCCATTCGAAACCATTTCCCGGTAGATGCCCCCATCCAAACGATGCAGGATTCCGTTTTGAGCCAGAAGCTTCAGAGAAACCTCCTCGAGGCTAGACGTAACGACAGCCTTGAGGATACCGCCCATTTGATCAATCGCGTCCAGCAGCTTGAACAGGCCGGGCTTGACGGTCAGATGTCCGTCCTCAATCATCTGCGCGCTGACGGCCTGAATTTCATCGAGAAAGAGGTTGCTGTCTATATGCGGAAATGCGGCGCCGTATAAGATGCGTTCCTGCTCGTCGTCAGCGCCGATGGTCTTGAGATAGATGTCACGGTGATCCGGCAGACCGAAGCGCGCGCAGACGGTGGAAAAAGCGGACAGATAGATGCGCTCCGTGTCCAGCATCAGGCCATCCAAATCGAGTATGACAAGCTTCAGCATGCGCTTCCTCCCTGACGGTATAAGATCTCTTTCCGTATGTAGGCGTTGATTGCTAAGAGATAGTCCTTCTTCGGGACTTTGGACAGGTCCACACAGGGATAGGGGGTATGGGGCAAGGGCTCCGTGGAGATGACGAAGGAAAATCCATTGTTGGGCCATTCGGACAGTTGCTGCGGGGAACAGCTGTCAATAAGCCTGATTTTAGGCTGATGCTGTTCGATGTCACGGATCAGGTCCATTCGAGGAATGATATCCAGATTGCTCACCAGAAGCGCTTGGAGACAGACCGCATTTCTCCGCTGGGAAAGCAGGAAAAAGCAGCAGAGAGAAAGTAACTCCTCCTCGTCGGCGGTGACGGAGAATATTTGCTCGTAAAGCTTGCTGGATGCCCGAATGGCTTCATAGAGCTCAAGCCAGTCCGTGGTGGGAACAATGTTGCGGCCTTTGGATACGTAGCTTGTTACCTTCAGGCGGTATACGGCCGTTTTGAAATGGAGATAAAGGCCCAAAAACAGCATTTTATCCTTAAAATACTGGGTGCTCAGCTTGCTGTCCACAGCCTCCACCAAGCTGACTGCCAGACGCTCGGCCTTCTGATAAAAGGAAAAGCCCCGGTCCTGGTCCACGCGGAAGGCGTTATAGCCGATCAAATGAATGCAGATATAGGCCTGCTCCGCAGGGGGAAGAGAGACGTGGAGCACTCGCCTGATGCGTTGCGCGATATACTCGGCGGTTCTCGTTTCCAACGGGCTGAATGTTTCGTCCGGAGGCAGAAATTCGCTGGAAACATAGTTGCCGTTGGTGATTCTGAACACGCTGATGACCATATGTGTAAGCAAAGACGTGTAGAAATCGTCCAGCAGGATAAAGTCAAACTCCCGCTCGGCGTCTTCAATGATTCTGGCCACCTTGAGAACCGTATCCTCGGCGTAGACCTTGATCAGATTGCCCAGACTTTTCTCGTCGATACGCCGCAGCAGCCGGTGCCCCTCGAAACAAGTGATCGTGCCCTGGCCGCAGGCGTCGAAGAAGCCGGCGATCGCGTTGCGGCGGTCGATCTCGCCGCCGATAATTTCAATACCCCGGCGCTGCGTCTTGAAAAGGCGGAGTTTGTATTGGGACAGCCACGAGCTCGCCCAATCCAGATCCGACAGAATGGTAGTACGGCTGACATAAAATCGGGAAACCAAGCCCTGAATAGTGGCCTCATCCTCCAGGAACAAAAGCTGCTTCAGAATATCGAGCCTGCGCTTCGCGTCGCCGCTGTGGATATTCAGCCCCTGAAAAATGAGCAGCCGTTCCAGGTTTTTGCGCTCCTCCGAGGTGGTAGCCAGGCGCACGCCATATCCGCGTTTCCGCTCGATCCGGGTGTTTGAAAGAGCATTTTCCACAAACCAGCCATCCAATTTTTCAATATAATTCTGTACGGAACGCTTTGAGAGCCCTACATGTTCGGAGAGGGTATCGAGGGTGGTAAACGCCTGCGTCTGAAGCAGAAATTCAAAAATCTTTTTAAAATTCAACTCATAATCTGTCATATTGCCCCCTCACTTCTGCTGCGCGGACCTGCTATTCTTATCGTTCAGCTTGGAATCGTCTCCATGTAATAAGCGTTGATGCTTTCCTAAGATCCGGCATGCGCGCTATTGCTTTTCGTCGATATGCGTGGGCTCTTTTTCTGTATCCGTTTCTAAAAATGACCGGCCGAGAGGAGGAGGCTGCTTGTGTGCGCAACCGCTTTTATTTTATTCTATCGCAAAGAGGTAATGCAGACAAAGCTTTTTTCATGCGGCATGCTCGGAGATTTGTCAATGCCAAGCCGTCTGGGTTCTGGAAACTGTCAGCGCGCTCTTTCATCCTTCAGGCGCTTTGCAACCCAATTCAAATCATATCAAGCCATTGAAAACAATCCAACGGCTTCACGCGACGCTGGCGCTGACAGCGCTGTCCGCGTACGCCGGCTTGCGCTGCCCATCCCCTGCGCTTTGCCTTATACACTTCCTTTGTATAGAATTTATTGCATGCAAAGGGGATGCTCGTCGCACCCCCTGTTATCTGTTCCATATACTTTTCAGACCGGCTTCGTTTACCTGTTCTTCTCGCTTCGGGCAAAGAAAAACGTGCCAATGATAAGACAAACAACCGTGAGTGCGATGATGGCGATGAGTGTCACCGCGGGGTTGAACAGCACCACGCTTGAATATTCCGGCGTCCCGGCGTAAACCACCGCGCGCACCAGATCAAGGCAGTACGTCATCGGCATTATCCGGCTCAACACGAACAGCACGCCGCTGGCGTTGTTGATCGGGATGATCACTCCGGACAGAAACATCTGCGGCATGGTGATCAGCATCACGGCCATGTTCGCCATCTTGTTGCTCTTCACCAGCCCGATCACGATCATGGCCAGCGCGCCGGCCGACAGGCACATCAGCGGCGACAACGCGAGGATAGCCAGCATCTGGCCTACCGGCAGCGTGATGCCCATGACCAGCCCAACGATCAGCGTTCCCAACATGCTGACGATCGCGCCAAAGGACGACCCGGCGATCTTTCCGATCACGATGGAATATCGCGACACCGGAGAGATCATCATCTCCTGCGTGAAATCCGTGAAGTGGTCCTCCACCAGCGAAGTGATGCCGCCCGTCGTGGTCATAAACAGCATGTTGACCAGCATGCCGACGAGCATAAACGGGCCGTAATTGAAGCCGAGGCTACCCGCCATGTTCTGCGCCAGGCTGCCGCCCAGCATCCCCATCATCAAAAGCGGCATCGCGAGGCTCATGATGATCATCCCCGGCGACTTGAAGAACAGCGTGATGTCCCTTGCCGCGATGGTCACCACGGCGTTCAGCTCCCTCATAAACCTTGATTTCATTCTGGCCTGCCCCAAAACTGCTTGGTTCATGCTGCTTCCCCTTCCGTTCTCTTCAGATATTCCACATACGCATCCTCCAGCGACGGCTGCTGGATCTGCAGCACCGTCAGCTCGGTCTTCAGCCCCGCGATGATCTTCTGCGCCGTTCCCTCGTACGGAACGATGATATGGCCATCGACGCGGTAATCAATGCCCAGCCCGCCAAGCTCGCGGATCAACCGGCCCCTGTCCGGCGCGTCCAGTACAAGTTCCTGTTTCAGCAGGTTTGCCTTCATCTCATCGGGCGAGCCGGATATGGCGATCTTCCCGTGGTTGATGATGCAGACTTTGTCGACATGCTCGGCTTCGTCGATGTAATGCGTGGTCAGAAACACCGTCGTGCCGTTCTCCCTGCGGACGCCGTCGATATATTCCCACAGGCTGCGCCGGCTCACCGCGTCCAGCCCCTGCGTCGGCTCATCGAGAAAAAGGAGCTTCGGCGTATGGATCAGGCTGCGGATGATCTCCAGCTTGCGTTGCATCCCGCCGGAGAGCTTTTTGATCGGCCTGAACAGGGCGTCTTTGATGCCGACCATTTCCGAGAGTTCCATCACGCGGTCCTGATACACGGCGGGCATCAGTTTAAAGCTGGGCCGGTAGCGGTACATCCCGTACAGGCAGGCATGAAAGCGGATGTTCTCCTCCGCTGAAAGCGACGGGTCCAGGCTGGGCTGCTGGAAGATGATGCCCACCTCCTCGCGCACGCGCCTTGCCTCCTTTTCCACATCGTACCCCGCGATCGTCACGCTGCCGGATGTCTTGGACAGTGTGGTGGTCAGTATGGAAATGGTCGTCGTCTTGCCCGCGCCGTTGGGGCCGAGGAAGGCGAAGAAGTCTCCCTCGGCAACATCAAAACTCACGCTCTTCACAGCAGGCTCCTTGGCCCGGTCGTATTGTTTAACCAACTCGTTTACAGCAATGATGGGCGTCATGCGGGCACCTCCAAGGTGGCCGGGCTCAACGCCATACCGTTCTCTTTCAAAACCGTGATCGTACCCATAAATAATACCTCCGTTCAATGGATGGCTTTATTATATCGCCGCCAATTAAACGGAGGTTAAATGCAACTTAAACGGAATGTAAACCCGGAACCCTATTTTGAGATGGGCAAAGTCACCACGAATGTGCTGCCCCGGCCGGGCTCGCTTTCCGCCGTTACCGTGCCGCCGTGCAGTTCCACGATCTTCTTTACCAGGGAGAGGCCCAGCCCGCTGCCGCCCAATGCCCGGTCGCGGGCCTTGTCGGCCTTATAAAAGCGCTCGAAGATGTGCATCAAATCCTCTCCGGAGATACCTGTGCCGGTGTCGGCGATATGGCAAACAGCACCGCGCTCCCCTTTTGTAAGCGTCACGCTGATCTTCCCCATCCCCGGTGTGAATTTGATGGCGTTGTGCAGCAGATTGACCCATACCTGGTTCAAAAGCCCCTCGTCGCCGCTGAAGCTTAACTTTTCGAGCGCCACGGAAATGTCGAGGTTCTTGGCCATCCACTGCGGCTCCAGCATCAGTACGGCATTCTGGATCTGCTTATCCAGCGCGAACGAGGTGACGGTCAGCGGTTGCGCGCCATTCTCCAGCATCGAGAGACGCAGGAGGTTTTCGCTGAGTCGGGAAAGCCGTTTGGCCTCCATCTCGATCACGTCGATATAGTGCGCTCTGAGCTGCGGGGTGAGCGCTTCATTTTTCAGCAACGCCGCAAACCCGCTGATGGATGTCAGCGGCGACTGTATCTCATGCGAGACGTCGGAGATGAAGCTTTGCCGCAGGTTTTCCATTGTGCCCAGCTCCCGCGCCATTTTGTTGACCCTTTCGGTAATTTCGGAAAAAGGGTTGTGCTCGTCCACCGGCACAAAGACGTTAAAATCGCCGCGCGCGATACGGTCCATCGCTTCGAGGGTCGTATCGATCATCAGCCTGCCGCGGGTTCTGTCAAACCGGCTGCCCTTATGACGCTGCCCTATCTCCGTCACGATTTTCACGCCCAGCGCGAAAATGCATATGCCGAGCATCCCCGTGATGATGGCAGCCCAGATATCGCCCGGGCGGCCGGTGAGGCGGAACAGCAGCAGCGAAAGCTTATACCCTGCGGCAAAGCTGGCCGCAAAAGAGGCGAAGGATATCAGCAGGGCGAACCCCCACGACGGTTTGTGCTCTCGGTTTTCTTTTTGGTTCATTGGATTACCTCCAGCCGGTAGCCAAGCCCGCGGACGGTTGTGATTTTGAAGCCATACGTTTCCGCAGGGAAGCGTTCACGCAGACGGTTGATGTGCACATCCAAAGTGCGCTCATTGCCGTCAAAGTCGTAGCCCCACACATCTTCGATCAGTTGATCGCGCGCAAAGGTTTTTCCAGGCGAACCGCCCAGCTTGAACAGCAGCTCGAACTCCTTCATGGGAATGTCGCTTGGCACGCCGTCAAACGTTACCGTATAACTCGATTTGTCCATCGTCAGCGTGCCGATCTGCACCGACTGCGAAACGGCGATGCTGCAGCGCCGGAGCAGGGCCTTCACGCGCAGGATCAGCTCGACGCCCTCAAACGGCTTGGTCAGATAATCGTCCGCGCCCAGCTCATAGCCCTTCACCTTCTGGCTGATTTCACCTTTGGCCGTCAACATCAGGATGGGCAGCTGCGCATAATAGCGCCGCGCAAGCCGGCAAAACTCGAAGCCGTCCATGCCCGGCATCATCAGATCCAGAACGCACAGATCGACCTTGCTTTCGCCGAGCTTTTGGAGCGCCTCGCGCCCGCCGCTCGCTTCCGCGACAGAGAAGCCCGCGCCTTGCAGCAGGGTGCCGACAAGCTCGCGGATATACGGATCGTCGTCGATGACCAGAATGGCAGCCACAGTGAGCGCTCCTTCGCAATTTTGTTTATAGTATATCACCAATGTAAACGCAGAATAAACGCGGCTGGATCTTGCCGTATCGTTTTGCAGATCAACTACGCATCTACTGTTTGAAACCATATCAGAGATGTCCCAAAGGAGAAAACAATCCCGCGCCAATATACTTTTTTCACTATTATGTGATATTCTAGGCATATATTTTTTTATGAAACAGGTAATTGTTCTTGCCAATGTAATCGAGGCGCTGCAAGCAAGTGACATTCCCGGCATGTTTGCTCATTTGCCCATCTGCTACGTATGCTTGATCTATGAAATCGAAATAGGAGAAAGACGAATGCTTTTAAAAAAACAGATACAGAATTATATAGCTTATAATGAGCAGGAAGAAAACGACAAAAGAATCATGTTAAAGTATATAGATTATAATCATGATGTTTTGACAAGAAGCAATGAAACTGCACATTTTACTGCTTCCGCTTGGGTGATAAACCCCAGTGAAAACAAACTATTAATGATATATCATAATATATATAAATCATGGGCTTGGACAGGCGGGCATGCGGATGGAGAGGAGAATCTCCTTTCAGTTGCAATCCGTGAGGTTCAAGAGGAAACAGGCATTACAAAAGTTGTTCCAGTGACAGATCATATTTTCTCACTGGAAATCATAACTGTAGATGGACATATGAAAAAAGGAAAATACATATCATCTCATCTGCATTTGAATATTACATTCTTATTGAAAGCGCTTGAGGATGAAAAACTTATTACAAAGCCCGATGAAAATAGCGGGGTAAAATGGATGGGAATTGAAGAAGCCGTTTCAGCGTCAAACGAACCTTGGATGCAAGAAATATACAGAAAACTCAACCGGAAACTTAAAGAAATTATAAACGTCGCCAATGAGATATGAGTGAAAGATTATTGGCGCAAGCAATTTAATTTCAGCGGTCTAGCTTCTCAAAGCAAAGGACACCCTGAAGGGTGTCCTTTGCTTTTGCATATTGATTCAATGGGATTCGAAGAGCGGAAAAACAAACGCGGGACGAAGCGGCCCTCGGCAGGAGATACCCTTGGGCACTAAGCCTGCGGGCTGTCACAAGCCCGGCTTGCCAAATATCCGAACCCCGAATCCTGCTTCTTTCGCCATAACTTTTGTGAGGCCGCCAATTGCCAACTGCCTCTTTCTTTGTTATGGTAAATACAAACGTTCACATTTCTTATGCCGGAGGAAAGAATATGCTGATTGACATTACTTTGAAAGTCACACCCCAAATGAGAGCGGATGCGGGGGATAAGAGAAGTTTAAACGGCCATCTTGGAACACATTTTGACGTCATGAACAAGGAGTTTCCGCTGGAGTTTACAAAGCGGAAAGCAGTTGTGTTTGATGTGAGCCGGGTAACAGGCCGGGATATCACATCGGAGGATATTGATTTAAACAGAGTGTCCGGCAACATGTTTGTGACATTCTATACGGGATTTATCGAAAAGGTGGGATACGGCAACGAACTGTATTTTGGCGAGCATCCACAGCTATCGGATGAACTGATCGGTCGCCTCCTTGACAAGGGAGTTTCTATCATCGGCATAGATTTTGCGGGAGTGCGCAGGGAGAAGGAGCACACGCCAAAGGACCAGTATTGCGCGGACAGAGGCGCGTTTATTGTTGAAAACCTTTGCAACCTGCAGCAAGTGCTTGCACGTGGGGACGGAAGCTTCACGGCAAATACATACCCCATGAATTATGCGGAGCTGACAGGGTTGCCCTGCCGGGTCATCGCGGAGCTGTAAGCGCAAATCCATCCCCGCTGTTATGTGAACAATTCCTCCAGGACCCCTCTCACCTTTCCGACCACATAGCCGCTGCCGCCGCGGTCCTTTACATCCTCCACCATGCTTACGATCATAACGGAGTTTGCGGCATTGCGCTCTGTCGGGAATACCACGAACCAGCCCAGTTCCGTTCCCGTTGTATCGTCTTTTGTCGCCTTGATTTCAGCGGTACCCGTCTTGCCCGCAAGAGGCAGGCCCTCCATGTAGGCGGCGTGCCCTGTTCCGTTTGGAGAGCTTATCACCCCGGCCAGCGCATCCGAAACGGCGTTTGCGGCCTCGGCGGAAAACGCGCCTTCCACCCAATAGGCAGGAACTGCGTTTTCACTGTAGAGAAGATAGGGACGTATCATGCTGCCGTCGTTGACAAAGGCGGAATAGATCGCCGCAAGGTGCAGGGGGTTAACAAGCACCTCGC
>JAFABA010000172.1 GCA_023426265.1 Bacillota bacterium | reverse complement strand
AATAGAGAAAAAGAGCCGGACAATGCCGGCTCTTTCTTTTTGCGCAAGACAGGCGAAAAAGTTATATCGCCGCCCGCCAGGTATCATAATTCCGCAAGGTGTTTTGCGGTGCGAATCATTTGGCTGGTAAAAGAGTTCTCGTTATCATACCACGCGGCGATCTTTACAAGCGTATCCTCGCCCAGCTCCGTTACCTTCGTCTGCGTTGCGTCAAACAGGCCGCCATAAGTCATGCCGATGATATCGGACGACACAAGCGGCTCCTCCGTATACCCGTATTCGTCGGATTTGGACTGCTCCATCTTTTTGTTGATCTGCTCTGCTGTCACGGAACCCGCCACAACCGCGGTCAATTCCGTGAGTGAGCCTGTCATAACCGGCACTCTTTGGGAGGTACCGTCCAGCTTGCCGTTTAAGGCCGGAATCACCAGCCCGATCGCCTTTGCCGCCCCGGTTGAAGTCGGTATGATGTTACCTGCCGCGGTGCGCGCCCGGCGCAAGTCCCCTTTGGGATGGGGGCCGTCCAGGGTGTTCTGGTCGTTTGTGTAGGCGTGTATCGTTGTCATGAAGCCCTTTTTGATAGCCGCAAGCTCGTTTAGAGGAGACACCATCAGGGCAAGGCAGTTCGTGGTGCAGGATGCGGCTGAAACAATGGTATCGTCTTTGGTCAGCGTGTGTTCATTGACGCCGTAGACAATGGTGGGAACATCCTTCCCTGCGGCGGTGGATATGAGCACTTTTTTTGCGCCCGCCTCAAGATGCGCCGTCGACGCCTTTTTTGACGCGAAAAAGCCCGTGCATTCCAGCACAACATCGATCCGCAATTCTTTCCATGGGAGCTTGCCGGGATCCTTTTCAGCGTAGATCGGAATATCCACGCCGTCCACGGTCAGACTATTCCCGCTGTAACCGATTGTTTTCTGATACCGTCCCTGCGTTGTGTCGTACTTGAGCAAATGCGCAAGCATCTGCGGGCTTGTAAGATCATTGATGGCCGCAATTCTGTACCCTTCCGTATCAAAAAGCTGCCGGAAAGCAAGCCTTCCAATTCTTCCAAAACCGTTTATCGCTATGTTGATGCCCATAGTAACCGCCTTTCTTCGATATTGTATCCGCTCTTTACCGCAATTATATCGCCTGTGTTTTTGTGGTACAATGTGATAAGTGAAGCATTTCACTATACTATCTGTCAGGTGGGACCTATGCCGCAATTTGACCGCCATAAAAAAAGAAACGTAGACATCGAATTCGTTGCGGTCGAAGATTTTCATGATCTTCCCTGCCCCGAGCGGCTTTCCCTGGTATTTATCACAAATGGGAGCATCAACGGGCTGCTGAACGAACGCCCCGTGATAGTTTCCGCTCCCGGTATCCTTTGTTTGTCCATGGATGATGCGCTGCGCATCAACGACGCGCATGATGTCTGTGCGCAGTCTTTTCGCTTTCATCCCGATTTTTTCAAATCGGTCCGGGTTTCCGAAACGCTGGCCTACACGCCGGACCATCTCAGAATAAAGACCGGCCTTTCCCTGTTTCAGAGGGACAAAGCCCAGACCGGCGTACCATATGTATCCAATGGGGCCTATCCGCAATTGTTTGAGTGGTTTTTTGTGCTCGGAACGGAAGTAACTGCGCAAAGCGATGCGCTCTGGGCATGCAGAATCAAAAAATACCTCATACAGCTATTGGGCATGCTTGAAAACCTGACCCGCCAAAGCGAACAATCCCCTGTCGATCTGGCCTTGAATTATATTTACACAAACTATCCACGCAAGATCGTTTTGGAGGAACTGACAGATTGCGCGCACTTAAACCGCGTA
This sequence comes from Bacillota bacterium, assembly GCA_023426265.1. Lineage (GTDB taxonomy): Bacteria > Bacillota > Clostridia > Christensenellales > CAG-138 > JAEYLA01. The sequence goes on along the minus strand of JAFABA010000172.1, from coordinate 27,602 downwards.
TCCCTTAATAAGCTGTTTCAGGAAAGATGCGGCTGCACGGCCATGGGCTATTTGCTCTCTTACCGGCTGAAAGTTGCGGGGGATCTTCTTACCCATACGGATATGAACTTAGTCGAGATCGCACGCGCCATCGGGTTTGAGTATGACACGTATTTCATAAAACAGTTTACGGCAAAAAGAGGGCTGTCCCCTACGGCGTTTCGGAACACCTCCCGGGAGTTCGCTGTTTCCCAGTAATAGCAAGCCAAGGCGGAACGGTGCGTGCGTGGTTCCGGTTTTTGTTTTTGTCATGGTCTAAGCGCACACGCGTCCGGTGCGTGTGCTCGCAATGCAGGTTCAAATCCTATAAAATCGTTTCTAAAAGAATAATTCTTTTAAAAATGATTTTATGCACTATAATTTTACAGACAATTCATTCGCTTTTATCAAAAAGGCAGCCCGAAGGAGAATATATAAACCATGCTTAAAGTAGCTATGCTTCAACTCCTTTCTGAGCAGACTCAGGATGAAAATCTGAAAAAGGGAATCGACTATTGCAACCAAGCGAAAAAAATGGGTGCCGATATTGCACTCTTCCCGGAAATGTGGAATATCGGTTATGCCTTTCCCTCAAATGTTGATGAATTGAAAGCAAGTGCTATAGATAGAGGGGACGAATTTATAAGCGCCTTTATAAGCCTTGCAAAAGAACTGAACATGGCGATAGGCGTTACTTATCTTGAAAAATATGAACCGCTCCCTAGAAATACCGTGACTGTTATTGACAGGCTGGGAAATTGCGTATTGACATACGCAAAGGTTCATACCTGCGATTTTGATGTGGAAAAGAACCTGACGCCCGGCGACGATTTTTACGTGACCGAACTGAATACGGCAAAGGGCAATGTAAAAATAGGCGCTATGATTTGTTATGACCGTGAATTTCCAGAAAGCGCAAGAATTTTAATGCTCAAAGGTGCGGAAGTCATCCTGGTTCCCAACGCCTGCCCTATGGAAATAAATCGTTTGGCGCAGCTCAGAGCACGGGCGTTTGAAAATATGCTGGGGATAGCGACAGTGAACTACGCTTACGGCCAGCCTGATTGTAATGGGCATTCTTCCGCTTATGACGGTATTGCTTATGGAGAAATTCGCCCCGGTGTAGTTGAAGCGCGGGATACCTTGATCGTTGAAGCAAGCGAAGCGGAAGGAATTTATCTCGCAACTTTTCCCATAGACAAAATCCGCAATTATCGAAGCCGTGAGGTCCATGGCAACGCATACCGGCGCCCGTCTAAATATCACCTATTAATCGCAGAAAATATAGAAGAACCATTTATCCGAAATGATTACAGGAAATAGATCAACAGCCTGAAATAACGATATATGCAATGCACTAGCATCATTCAACCATATTGACTTCTACTATCCATATCCGGTATACTTTATCCTGCAATCCAAATGCTGGAGGCTGTCCCGTGCAGAAAAACTTCCGCTAAACTGAAATAACCGAATGGCGTTCCCGCCTGCTTTCAGGCGGTTTGTTTGCCGTTCGGATCGTTTAGAGGAAAGATACTGCCATATTGACGTTTGGATTGCATGGATCTTATGGATCTATTCTGCTTTATGACGCCACGGCAAGGTGATCCCTTGCCGTGGCGTTTTACTATTTTAAACTGGAGGAAACAGTATGAAAGCACTCGCTTATGTATATCGGCCACCCTTTACCGCCTTCCTGGCTCAAATCTTAAGAACAGGAAGGAATATAGTATTTGAAAACGATAGATTGGAAGGTATGCTTGCTGCGTCTCCCGGCAGCGGCTAGGTACTGCAAGCGCTGCGGGAAAAGGACCGAATTTATCCCCTCCGGGCTGTTCCGTGTGAACGCCCAGAAAAAGAACCTGGATGTTTGGCTAGTTTATAAATGTGCCGTGTGCGATACCACGTGGAATCTCGCCGTGCATTCCCGCGTCAATCCCCGTTCGCTTCCACCCGGCGCGCTCAACGGCTATATGAACAACGAAGCGGAATACGCGACGCGATGCGCTACCGATACGGCGCTGATCAGGCGAAACGGCGCGGAACCGGGCATGCCGGAAGTGGAACTCGTCGGCGCGGATGTATCGCTCCTTGAGCCGGTAGAACTCCATATAACGGCGGAGCAACCCCTGGAGACCAGACCGGGCGCGCTTTTGCGCGGGAAGCTCGGGCTTTCAAGAGCCGCCTATGACCGCATGCTCGTGCGCGGGCAAATCGTTTGCGTTTCGGGCCATAGCCTGAGCGCATGCAAACTCTGTGGAGAGATGGTCATTCAAATCCATCCATAAGAACCGATGCCCGGCTGAATAAATTCTGCCGGGCATCATTTTTCTTGTGGACACAAATAGCAACATATGGTATACTGCGCGTTGGAATTTGTTGTAGGGATGTGGATGTATGGCGACGCCGCTGTGCATAGTGTTTGCTCCATGCAAGGTCTGATCCAGGACGGAGATTGCATGGAGCGGTAAATACCGTCCAAATCAGGCTTTGCATTCTTTCATGAATCAATGATTGAATAGGAGCAAAGCCATGAAAACGATATATAAACCTCTTGGATTAAAGAGGTTCTTGATTCTATGGGGCAGCCAGGCGGTATCTTCGCTTGGAAGTTCTTTGACCAGTTTCGCGCTGATACTGTGGGTCTACCAGCAGCAGCATACCGCGACGAGCATCGCGTTGTTGTCTCTTTTCACGTTCCTCCCCTCCATCCTGTTCTGCTTTATCGCGGGCACGCTGGCGGATCAATGGGATAAGAAAAAGGTCATGCTGGTGAGCGACCTCTTTGCGGCGCTCTCTACGTTTGCGGTTGCCGTACTGTATGTTACCGGGCGCCTCCATGTATGGCATCTGTACGCCGCCAACTTTTTGAACAGCTTCATGAACGCGTTCCAGAACCCGGTGTCCTATGTGGCGGTCAGTTTGCTCTTACCCAAGGAGCACTATGCGCGCGCGAGCGGATTGCAGGGATTTTCCGGTTCGCTTATTAAGATTTTGACGCCGCCGCTGGCCGGTGCGATCCTGTCTTTTGGGAGTCTTACAACGGTTTTCCTGCTTGACTTGGGAACATTCCTGTTCGCGTTCTTTGTCCTGCTGTTCTTTGTAAAACTCCCCCCTGTCCCAAAGAATGGGGAGCAAAAGAAAGAGCCGATATGGAAAAACTGCGCGGTAGGGTTTTCGTTTCTTAAGGCGAACAATGCTTTATGGAAGCTGATCCTGTATATGTCGCTGATCAACCTGTTGGCGTATATTTCGGGCTACGGGATTTTGCCCGCAATGATACTGGCGCGCTCGGGCGACAACCAGACGACGCTCGGCCTCGTCACCTCCGCCATGGGAATCGGCATGCTGCTGGGTAGCACACTTGTAACCGTTTTAAAGCCCGCAAAGAAGCAGACGCGTCTGGTGTTTTGGACCATGATCCTTTCGTTCTTCCTGGGCGATGTGCTGTGGAGCCTTGGAAGAAGCGCCCCGATGTGGATATTCTCCGCCTTTTTTGGCAATGTGCTCGTACCTTTTACTGGCGCGTGCATGTCCATGATCATGCGGCTTAACGTCCCCATGGAGCTGCAGGGCAGAGTGTTTTCGGCCCGCGATACGCTGCAATACTGCACCATCCCGCTGGGACTGTTCCTTGGCGGGTTCCTTGCGGACTATGTGTTTGAGCCGTTTATGGCGCAGACTTCCCCGCTGCAGCAGGCGCTTTCCATGCTGACGGGGTTGGGCACAGGCTCGGGCATGGCATTGATTTTTCTCATGACCGGCCTGACGGGCGTCATCTCCAGCCTGATCGCAATCCGAAACCCCATATACAGGCGTTTGGATGAAGAGTAGCATAGGCTCCCCGGCTTTCCATGGATGTTATTCAACTACCTTTGCGCGATTGGTATGGTTTCACAAAAAAAGAGCGGTTTCCCGCTCTTTTTTGTTGATTCGTTGTTGGGCTCAGTCGAACACCACGATAGCGTCGCTGCGTTTTACGCGAAGCAGAGCGGTTTCAAGCACGCGCAATACGTGGTTGAGATCCTTGGTTTCCAAATATCCTGCCGTCAGGTCCTGGCCCACCGCAAGATCCATGTACTGCGTATCAGCACTTACCAATATCGCCTTGTTCGCGCCCAACACGGGGGTACGGAACACATTCCCGTCCACCAAAGCGCTGACCCGGTCGATTTCCATTTTGCCGGTACCGGGCTGTATGCGCTGAAGCTGCGCGTAGAGGTCCGGGCTCATCACCAGAGAAAGCTTGCCCCAGATGCCCTTTTCGGTAAGGGTTTCAATGCCCTTTGCGACATCGGAGAACGGGTTTTCGCCGGTCTTCCAGTCGCTCCTTTTCAAATGGGTGGAGCCTTCCACGGTGAACAGACCGTCGTAACCGAGTGCTTCGCTGCCGAAGAATATCAGTTCATCCTCTTTTTTTGCGCACTGCGCCGCAGCCTCCGAGACGGAGGAAAGGTCCACGGGCAACCCGTTGTTGAGGCTGTTCTCCAAATCCCTCCAATACAGCGTGGCATCGCTGTAGATAAGCGGCAGTTCCTGATACGCGCGGTAGCCGGTCTTTAACAAAGCGCCGTCTTCCTTCATTTCGCCGCGCTTATTCAGATTATCCACCGGAACGCTCAAAGCATCCGCGCCCAAAGGCCCGTAGAGGTTTATGAACCTGCGCCCGGTCAAAAGGCGGCTGGCCGTTTTTACAACGGCTTCGTCTATTTTATTCCAAAGTTCGCCCGAAAGCGGAGAGCCTTCCCGAAACAGAAAATCCATCCCTTTATCCCTCCTTCTCTTTATTTCTTATTCCCTGATCAAACTTCCAACGGTCGCCTGCGGTCCATTAGCTCCGCTTGCGGCAGGCGCAATGCCCAATTCCTCCAGCATTTCCTTTACTTCGTTCTCTCCGGAAAGGAAATGCACCGCCTCCTGCGGGTCCAGATGCCGAAGCAGCGTCATCAGTTCGCCCACATGCGCCTTTTCCTCGTCGCGGATATCGGAAATAATTGCTTTGGCGACGGGATCGTCGGTAGCCTGTACATGGGCGTCGTAGACATAGATCGCTTCGAGTTCACCGGCGATATCCAGCCGGACCGCCTGAATCAGTTCCTCTTTTGTCAGTTTGCGATTGACGTTGCCCTGAAACGGATTTGCGAAATTTGGCATAGTACTTTACCTCCTGCTGTTTTTTTATCGGTACAAACTGTTGTGCTCAAACGCAGCTATAAAAAATCTTATTCCGGCAGCGCTTCCGTAAGCCCAAAACCGGCATTCGCCGCCACGGATTGGGCCCGCTCTACCAGTGCCGCATAGCGCTCCTTTTCCGCTTCCCCCACGAGGATATGCGCCTTTTGCCCTTCCACCACCACGCGCGCCGTTGTAAGGCCAAGGCGGAACAATTCTTCTTCCGCTTCGTCGATACGCGAAAGCATCTCAAGCGTGAGCGGCATACCCGAAGGAAGGCGGCTTGCGAGGCTGCCCTCCCCTTCCGCCGCGTCCTCTACGATACCCTTTCTGAGCGCAGCCACCTGAAAGCGCGCCATACTGCAGACGACAAACGGACTTAAAACATTGAGTTCTTCAGACGCCTTGACGCTTGCCCGGGGAAGCTCATCCGCCCTGTGGCCGTCCATCACATGCCCAAAGCCGCGTACCCACGCTTCATCCAGCGTTGCGTGCAAAATCAGCCTGTGATAGTAGTATTCGCTTAACGGGCCGTTCTTTTGTATGGCATCGTCCCCAAGCGCCTCAAGCTGCAGCACAACATGCTCCACATCCGCAAGCTTTGCGATGCGTTTGGCCAGGCGCAGCCTGCGTGCGGGCAAAAGTTCCGTTTGTATGGTGACGGCAAGTATATGCTCCGGGCCAATCGCTGCCGCGGCCTCACGCAGCAGGCAGGCGCTGTCCGCTCCTCCCGAAAGCGCTACGGCGAGCTTGTCAAATTGTTTGAGATAGTGCTGCAGCTTCATACTCCCTCTTATTAAAAACGCGTTATAACGGTCTCAAACATCATAGCGCGTTTCATGCTTCTGTCTACCGCACCGAATAATTTGGCGATTCCTTGGTGATATATACGTCGTGCGGATGGCTTTCTGTCAAACCGGCGGAGGTGATGCGGATAAATCTGCCATTGTTGCGCAGCTCCTCTATTGTCGCGGCGCCGCAATATCCCATGCCGCTGCGAAGCCCGCCGCAAAGCTGGTAAATGGATTCGTGCAGCGAACCCTTGTACGCCACGCGGCCCTCCACACCTTCGGGCACAAGCTTCTGGGCGTCCTCCTGGAAGTAACGGTCACGGCTTCCCCTTTCCATAGCGCCGATAGAGCCCATGCCGCGGTATACCTTGAACCTTCTGCCCTGATAGATTTCCGTTTCGCCCGGGCTTTCGTCCGTACCCGCAAGGAGGCTGCCGAGCATCACACAGCTTGCGCCCGCGGCGATCGCCTTTGTGATATCGCCCGAATACTTGACGCCGCCGTCCGCGATGATGGGGGTTTTGTACGGCTCCGCAGCGCGCGCGCACTCCATGACGGCCGTGATCTGGGGGACGCCGATGCCGGAAACCACGCGCGTGGTGCAGATGCTGCCCGGGCCTATGCCCACCTTTACGGCGGAAGCCCCGGCTAAAATCAACGCCTCGGTCGCCTCGGCGGTCGCGACGTTGCCCGCAACGATCTGCAGATGCTTGTACTTTGCCCTGAGCGCCTTTATGGTCTCGATTACGCCCCGGCTGTGGCCGTGCGCGGTATCCACCGTAATGACGTCGGCCTTGGCGGCGATGAGCGCCTCCACGCGCTCCATCGTGTCCTTGGAAACGCCGACTGCCGCGCCCGCGAGTAACCTTCCGTTGCGGTCCTTGGCGGAGTTGGGATACTGGATGGCCTTCTCGATATCCTTGATGGTAATCAACCCTTTGAGGTTGCCCTCATGGTCCACAATGGGCAGTTTTTCGATGCGGTGGCGGGCCAGTATCGCCTTGGCCTGCGTCAGCGTTGTGCCTTCCGGTGCGGTGACAAGGTTTTCACTCGTCATCAGCTCCCGGATGGGAACGCAGTAGTTTTCAATAAAGCGGAGATCGCGGTTGGTCAGAATGCCGACGAGTTTGCCGTTGACCGTGATGGGTACGCCGGAAATGCGGTACTTGCTCATGAGCTCCATGGCGTCCGATACCAGGTGGTCCGGAGAAAGGAAGAACGGGTCCACGATGACGCCGTGCTCGGAGCGCTTGACCTTGTCCACATTGGTGGCCTGCTCCTCGATTGTCATATTCTTGTGAATAATACCGATGCCGCCCGCGCGGGCCATGGCAATGGCCATGGGCGCTTCCGTCACGGTGTCCATCGCCGCGCTCATCAGCGGCATATTTAGGGGAATCTCCCGCGTGAGGAATGTACTTAAGCTGACGTCCTTGGGCGTTACGCTTGATTCTGCCGGGATAAGCAGCACATCGTCAAACGTCAGCCCTTCCATTACGATTTTGTTTTCTATCATAAGCCCTCCCAAAAGCATTGTTCTCCTGAATTTCTGTACAGTGTACAGGAGGTTTTAGGCGATGTCAAGAAAAAGGAGGACAATGCCGCCGTTATACCGTAAGCGCCTCTTCAACCGGCGCTTCTCCTTTGGAATACGCCTCGTGGTTGGGCAGGTCCGCGATGGTGCTGATGCCGAACTGCCGCAAAAACGCGTCTGTCGTGCCGTAGAGCACCGGGCGCCCCACGGCGTCTTTCCTGCCTACGGGCTGTATCATATTGAGCTTTACCAGCTGAGCCATGGCGTATTCGCACCTCACGCCGCGCACCGCCTCCACATCCGCGCGCGTGGCGGGCTGACGGTAGGCGACGACGGCCAGCGTTTCGATCAGAGATTGGGAAAATGTCTTTTGTTGGGCAGGCTGCAGCAATCTCTCCACATAATCGGCATACGCGCTGTTTGAAAGAATTTGGACGGTTTCGGCGGTGACGGAAAGCTGAAACCCCCGGCATTCCTGCCTGTACTGCGCCTGAAGCTCCTGGAGCAGCGCGTAAAGTTCAAGCTCTGTCATGTCCAGCACGCGCTGCAATTCCAGCACGGGCACCGGATCCCCCGCCACAAACAGCATGGCCTCTATCGCGCCGATCTGTTCCTGTTTTTGCATCAATTATTGCTCCCCCAATGAAATAGTGAATTCAGGTTGGCGAGGATATTTGTCGCCAGACAAGGAAAAAAGCGCAGGAATACCCTAAGGTATTGCGAGCATTTTTGACGCAGTATAGCGGCAATAGACCGCCAAGATGTTTCAAGATTTCGTTGGGGAGCAATACCCCTCAATCCATGAATTCATCCATATAATCATCCTCCGCGTCGGACAAAGAAAGCGCCCGGGCCCTAAGAAGGATGGGCGCAAACGGGGACGGCTGCCGAAGGTGGATTTCCCCGCGGTTAATCATCTCTAAAAGCGCCATAAACGTCGAAACGATTTCCATGCGGCTTGGCCGTTCCGTAAACAGTTCCTCAAACGTCAGCTCGTTCTGTTCCAGGAGCATCTGCCGGATCTTTGCAATCTGCGAACGGACCGTAAATTCATCCTGCCTTACCTGATGCAGCGGGTTGACAACCGGTTCCTCCCGCTGCGTGTGCAGCAGCATGAAAAAAGATTGGTAAAGCTGCTGCAGGGTGGCGCCAGAAAGCGTAATTTCCACAGGCGGCAGCGGCACATCTTCCGGCAAGCGCGCGTAAACGCCCCGCATGGCTTCCTGCAGGAGCGAAAGCTCTTCCCCCGCCATTTTGAACGCTTTGTATTCGCGCAGCTGGCGGATAAGCAGCTCTTCCGGGTCCTCTTCCTCCAATGCTTCCCTGGGGGGCCTGGGCAGAAGCTGGCGGGATTTGATGTAGAGAAGCGTCGCCGCCATCGACAGAAACTCGCTGGCGGTATCCATATCGAGCCCCTCCAGTTCCGCCATATAAGCAAGATACTGGTTGGTAATCTCAGATATGAAAATATCCTTGATGTCCACCTCTGCGCTCTCAATCAAATGAAGCAGCAGGCCGAGCGGGCCGTCAAACTGGCTGATATGTACTTGATACGGCAAAGGACTCAACCCCACATGACTTGATAGAGGTATAAAAGGCCGGGAAACTTGAATATGGAATTAAACAGCCATTCGATGCCATACAGAATATACGATACCAGCGTGCCCAGTATCCCGGAAAGAATCCCGGTTAAAAGAAGGCCGAGCAAAATCATGCTGCCGTACCGCTGCAAGAACAGGAAGGGCCTCGGGCCCACCCGGCGGATGAGCAGGTTTTCGAGCACATGTGACCCGTCGAGCGGCGGCAGCGGGATGAGATTGAACACCATAAGACCGAGATTGATGCTCAAAAAGTAATAAAGAATATTGGCGATGGCGTAATTTGTTGCGCCTAAAGTTGCAAACAGGTAGATCGCAAGCATGCTCACAAGCGCCAGCCCGAAGTTGACGGTAATGCCCGCAAGGGACACGATGGTATCGTCTCTGCGCAGATTTTTAAAATTCCGCGGGTTGACCGGAACGGGTTTAGCCCAGCCGAAGCGAGCGATAACAAGCATCAGAAACCCAAGGGGATCGATATGGCGGATGGGGTTCAAACTCATCCTGCCCAAATTCCGCGCGGTGGGGTCCCCCAGGCGGTAGGCAGCATAAGCATGCCCCCATTCATGGAACGCAAGGGAAATTAAAATAGCCGGAAGGCTGTATAGCAAATTCAGCAAAAACCCCTGAGGGTCGCCCAGCAGGCCTCTTAGGCCGCCAAATATGTTCAATTTTTCATCCTCCGTATATTGCGCCTGTTGCGCGCTTTGGTTCCTATTCCCATTATACGTGAAATGGATACCCGATGCAACAAACGGCCCTGTTACAAGACCGTGGACAAAACCTGAGAGCTTTTTGCTTAACAGCAAAAGAGGCGGATTTCCCGCCTCTTTAATTCGGTAGATTATTTCGGCAGATTATATTGCAGATTACAAGCGCATAAAACTCAGCAGCAGTTCGCGGATGATCTCCCGGAAAAACGCCTCCTCTACCTCCACCTGCGGCACAAGCTCCACCTTCCCCATCTCAACACCGTTCGCCGTTTGGTAGGAAACGCTGCCCACCACGGAATTTAAGCCGAGCGGCGCCTGCAATTCCGCCGGGATATTCTCTACCGCAACAAGCGCGGGTTCCGCCTTATCCAGCAGCAGCACGGTGGTATCCTTGGCTACCAGGTTGACTTCCCGCCGCTTGCCGCCGTGTACGCGTATGCTTTCCGCAATGACTTCCCCTTTTTCTGCGCACTTCTGCGCCTTTTTTGTAGCGAACGCCTGGTCCAGCATGGCGCCTGCCACCGCAAAGCGCGTGCTGGAGTTTCGGCAGCCGGTCACCACGCAGATTAGCTGTGTATCCCCCCGGGTTACGGCAAATACGCCGCAATAGCCATCCGCCTGTGAGGAACCCGTGGCGACCCCCGTGCAGCCCGCATAGTTTCTAAGCATGCGGTTGGCATTTACAAGCTCCGTCTCCCTCCCGTCCGAATGGGTGAAGTTCTCCAGGGTCAGCTTGCTGTGGGCGGTAAATGCGGGGCTTTTCATAAGCGCCGCGCCTATAATCGCCAGCTGGCGCGCCGTAAGCTGCGCGCCGGCCCCTACGGCATTATCATATGTAACCGGCACGCCCAGTTCGTTTAGCCGCGTGTTGATCGCATCCACAAACCCGGTCTCGGTCCCAAACAGCGCTTCCCCCAACGCGGTAATGGCATCCCCCGCGCAGATCATCACCGCAGCTTTCATCAGAGGCGCGGCCGAAATCACTTCCCCACCCTCAATGAATGCGGTCGGTCCCCCAACCTTGGCAGCCTTGTCGCTGACGGAGATTTCAGACTTCAGGTCCAGCTTTCCCTGATCCACCGCTTCGCTCAAAACAAGCATGGCGGGAAGCTTAATAAGCCCTGCGACGGAACGGGGGGTATCCGCATTCTGTTCAAGCAGGGGCTGCTGTGTCGTCGCCTCCACCAACAGTGCGCTTGCAGCATCCGCCATGGAATCTTCTGGGGCGCCAAAAGCGGGCGTTGCAGGCAAAATCAGAGCAATCAACAGCAGCAGCGCCGTAGACACCCGCAGAGCTTTTCGTTTATCGCATGGTAAATCCGGCGTAAAGAGCGCTTGAAACCACATGGCCCATCCCCCTCTCCATATGATAATACATATGCCCGTGAAGGATAGGCCATGCGCGGACGGCGCTCTGTTTTGCCTCTTTTTCAGCAGAAAAACGCGGGATTTCCGCCATATATTTCTTTGTTGTTAGTATTCCCTCACTGTTTTTTCCCTGCGCATTTGCTTAAGCCGCACTTTCATGGGGCGCGAATAGGAAAATATGATTCCCGCGACCAAGAATCCAAAAACTGAAGCAACGCCGTTGACAGCGATATGGCGGAATGCTCCCTCCAGAATATCCGCAATCACAACGAATGCGTTCACTATGGCGGCAAAAAAGTTGACCGCATACAAGACGCGGCAGAGGCTCAGCACACGTTCATAGTGTTTGATGTTGGAGGGGATATCGGAATACAGCACAAACGGCGCGCCGTCGGCTTTTTTTCTGAAATACACCCACCTTAAGTAAGTCGCCACGCATTCTATTCCCATATCCCGCAAAAATCCGATATAGGAGAGGCTTTCCATATGACTTGGACTGTTTGGCAGCAATTCGATCTTGTACTGGTATTCTCCCGCAGGGCCATCTTCAAACCTGTAGTAACCAACGCCTACGCTCAGCAGTTGCAGCCCTTTATTTGACATTTCATTGAGCCAGTTTTCTTCCTGTTCATGCTGCGCAACAGTAAAAATCTTAAATATCGTATGCGTCATTTCAGCGTTCCCCCAAAAGTTCCTGTGCGTTGTTCAGCAGTTCTTTTAAACGTTCCGTTTCCTGCTCAATTGCCACCCGTCCAAACGGGGTCAGTTCGTATTCCTTTTTCCGCATGCCTTCCCCGGTGGGCTGCAAACGAATCCAGCCCTTTTCAAGCAGTGTACTGAGCGCGCCATACAGCGTGCCCGCAGCGAGATTAACCCGGCCACGGCTTAGCTTTGCAACGTTCTGCATGATGCCATACCCGTGCATCGGCTCTGTCAGCGAAAGCAGGATATAGAATACCGCTTCCGTCAATGCCATGTTTTCCTGCATACATACCTCCATACTCGACAGCCGTTATATCGTTCTACGATATATATTATATCGGCGGACGATATAATGTCAATATTTTTTTCATAAAAAATCCGCCGGTTAACCGGCGGATGCTGCATCTGTCTTTTGGATAAATTTTAGCTTTGCAATCGCGGCTCGAGCAGGGATTTCGTATCCGCGATGTGCTCATAGAGTATGCTGCACGCGCGCTCAACATCCCGCGCGCGGCATGCATCCAGCAGGGCCGCATGCTGCTTCTTGGATGTGGCGTGGTGCATGGGATCGCTGTAGTATACGCGGATGTATCGGTCGATATTGGCGTGCATCTGCTCGATCAGGCGGAACAGCATCTGGTTCTGCACCGGTTCATACAGCGTGAAATGGAAGCAGGAATTGAGTTCTTCCAAACGGTTGGGTTCTTCTACCTCCAGCGCCTCGTCGATGACGGCCTGGGCGGTATCTATGGTCTCCTGCGTCATGATGGGGATTGCCACCCGGAGCGCGCCGACCTCCAGCAGGGTGCGCACGTCCATGATATCCTCCATTTCTTCCAATGTCAGCTTGGTGACGACCGCGCCCCGGTTGGGATATATGCGGACCAGCCCCTGTGCCTCCAGCTGGCGGAAGGCCTCCCGCACGGGAATATGGCTGACGTTGAGCGATGCAGAGATTTCATCCTGCCTTAACGGCATGCCGCCCGGTAAGATTCCCCGGACGATTGCCGCGCGCAATACCTGAAAGACCCAATCCCGCGCAGCCATGGAACGCGGCTGCATCTCGCTTGCGATCTGGCCCAAATTCAAACTGACGTGATCTCTCATTGCTGTTGCAGCGCCAATACGAGGCGCGCATCCCCCTTATTCCGCTATATTTTCCTGTGCCTGCATGCGCCATTGCATCAATAAAGACAAGAAAAACTTTTCCTTCTTTAGTATATTATATACGCTGTTCTGCTGCAAGCACTTCCGATACGCGGTTCACTCTCCTTTGATGTGGACTTATCGCCTCCGGCGACTAGTCTCCTCCAGCGATAAAGGGGTTAACGGGGATTTGGACCGTAAGGCGTTTGGAAGCGGGGCCCACAACCTGTTTTCCGCCGATTGTAAGCTGCGGGTGCGCGGGGATCACATAGTACTCATACGTCGCCCCCGGCTCCGCCGTTAGATCCGTATAATGAACGGCGCCGTTGCCGCCCGGCCATTCCCCCAGCAGCAGGGCAACGCCGTGGCTGTCCTCGCGGTACAGCCGGTAAAGTATGAAGTTTTGTATCGGCATGAACGTCAGCTGCGCCCTGCCCTCTAAATCTACCTGAGAAAGGAACGTGGTCGGCGGCTGGGGCACCACCCAATAATCGGTGACATTTTCAGGCTCCGTTCCTGCGGCAAACACCTCCCGGACGATAGAATCCGGCGGGGTGAGCGGGCTTGCAAGCACCGCCATGTGCGCGTTGTCCAGCGTATAGCTATCCAGCCGTACCTCTACGATGCCCGCAGGCATCTGGAACACGGGAGCTTCCCTGTTCTCATAAAGCTTGGAAAACACTTCGGAGAGTATCATGGCGGGGTATTTGCCGCCGGTCGCATCATGCGGCAATGTTCCTCCCGCAGAATCGTCATATCCCATCCATACCGCGGCGGCGTATTCCGGATTGTAGGCTGCCATCCACGCATCGCGGTTGCCTTCCCCCTCCCCTGTGGTGCCGGTCTTACCCGCCAGGGCAAAATCCAGCTCACCCAAACGGTGGCCGGTTCCCTCGCTGACGACGCTTTGGAGCATATCGCTCAAAATATACGCGTTCTCCTCGCTCATCACACGCGCGCGCTCCGGTTGGTAGGTATAGAGAGGCGTGCCCTGGCTGTCGGTAATGGAGAGAACGAGTGAAGGCGTGGAGTAGAGCCCTCCGGTCGCAAACGCCGTATATGCGCCCGCGATCTGGTAAGGCGAAACGCCGTACGTAAAGCCCCCTAAAGCCAGCGCAAGGCTTGTATCCTGCTCATCGAACGGTATGCCGACGCTTTGTGCAAACCGTTTGCCCGTATTTACCCCAATATCGCTTAGTACTTTGACGGCGGGGACATTGAGGGACTGCGCCACGGATTCCCGCATGGTCACCCACCCCCTGTATTTCTCGTTAAAGTTATCCGGCTTGTAGCCGTTGAAATCCGTAGGCTCGTCAAGCAGCATGGAGACTGTAGTGTACCGATAATCCTCAAGCGCGGGGGCATAGGCGATGATGGGCTTTATGACGGAACCAGGTTGCCTCCTGATGCGCGTGGCACGGTTATAGGCAAGCGCCGTGGAACTTTCCCGGCCGCCCATGAGCGCTGCGACGCCGCCCGTTTTTGCATCCACCACCACCAGGGCGGCCTGCGCGTCCTCCGCTCCCTCGGGGAACATGGCGGAATCCTTCAGCACTTCTTCGCATCGCCCCTGCAGTTGAGAGTCCATTGCGGTATAGATCCGATACCCGCCTGTTAGAATATCGTCCATGGAGACATCCAGGTCGGCGCACGCCTGCTCCAGCGCAAGGTCGATATAATACCCGCGCTTTTCCTGGTTTAGGCCGTTATTAAGCGTGACGGGTTCTTCCTCGGCCGTCATGCGGGCCTGCTCATCGATGTATCCATATTCCTGCATCAGGCGGAGCACAAGGTTGCGCCGATCGGTGCTCGCCTCTAAATCAAGATGCGGCGCATAGTGCGAAGGGGATTTGATGATGCCTGCAAGCTGCGCTGCCTGCGCCACGCTCAGCTCATTGGCGTGTACGCCGAAATATCCCCGTGCGGCGGCCTCTATTCCGTAAAATCCGCCGCCGAAATAGATGTAGTTCAAATACATTTCTAAGATTTCGTCCTTGGAATACTGCTGCTCCATCTGGTAGGCGAGTACGGCCTCCTCCAGCTTGCGGGTCATCACCTTTTCGTTCGTAAGGTGGCTGAGCTTGACAAGCTGCTGGCTGATGGTGGACGCGCCCTGCACGTAGCCCCCGGCCTTAACGTCCTCCCATGCCGCGCCCAAAATACGTATAAAATCCACGCCGATATGCTCATAGAAGCGGTTGTCCTCCGCGGAAATGAACGCATAGCGGACATGCAGGGGGATGTCTCGCAGCGGGATATTGATGCGCGTCTCATGCCCGGAAAGGCAGCTTACCTCGTTGCCGTCCTTATCATATACAAGGAGCGATTGCGGCGCATCCAATATGCGGCTTGAATCAAACTTTTCCCATGCGTCCAGGCGCAGCACATAAACCGCGCCGAAGAGCACAAAGGACAGGCAGATGAGTGTCAGCCCCAACAAAACGCGCCGTATCGTGCGGCCGCGCCGCGCTTTCTGCTCCGGCGTTCTCTTTTTCTTGACTTTCTTTTCTTTCTTTTCGGCTTGCCTGCGCAATCGACTTGCCTCCCCCATACAACTTGCACGCTTGTAGGAAACGCGTACTATTCACTATCATTCCCACTCTGTGCGGTTTTAACAGCGAACAGAACTGCATGGAGGAAACAATTAAAAAACGCACCCTTCGATCAGGATGCGTCATTGTTTTCTTTTGTTATGGAACTATCTCCTTGGGACGATCGCCCGGCGGAAGCGCGCCTCATAGATGCCCGCGCTGAGAGAAAACAGAATGTCGTACACCAAAAACGCCACCTGGGAAAGCACAACCGTCGCCCAGACAGGAAGCGCCTCCGGAAGCGAAATAGAGAGGCCGCCCCAGACATACAGCCCAAGGTAAAGCCCCGCTCCCGCGAATACGTCGCAGTATAATAGCTTGATCAGCATCGAAAGAAATTTGCTGCCTACGCGCCCCTGCAGCGCCGTGCGGAATATGCCAAAATGCCCAAGAAGGGCAACATAGAGAATTACCGGCGATTTTTCTGGCAGCAGGAAGAAGGAGAGCGCGGCGCTTGCCAAAAAAGAAATGAACGCTGCGGCGTAAGCCCCCTCGCACGTAAGGATATAGATAAAAAAGGACGCAAGAAAATACAGCGGAACAGAGCCGAAAGGCAGCACCGCAACCGCATACAGGCTCAATATGGTGAGCGCCGTAACCATGGCGCCCAGCGTGAGCTGTTTGGATGGGTTGAGCCTTCTGTTCATGGGACGACCCTCCTTAGCAAAGGTGCCCGTCGCAGCAGCAATCCAGGCAAATGAGCGCCGAACAGATATCGCATGTGGAGCAGCCGCCCACTTGGCCGGAACCGCTTCCGGCGCCCCGGCCGAAGGGGCTTCCCGCGTTGCTCACAGCGGCGTATGCGTTGCGATATTCGGCGTTGCCCGGCTCCTGCTCATATGCCATGGAAAGATATTCGCGCGCCTTGTCGTACCAGCCCTGGCGCAGATAGACGACGCCATAAAGATAGTACCACTCCGCGTTGCGCACGGAGATGGAATCGAGTACCTGTTTTGCCGCCTGCAGATTGTTCTGGTTGATGAAGGAGCGCGCCCTCGCAAATTCCCCGGCGGAAGGGCCGGAATAGGAGCCGCCCGTCCCGCTGTAAGTGCCGCCGTAGGAGCCGTAGGAACTGTTGTCCCGGCGCGCCGAAGAGGATGCGGTGGAGTTTTTCTTAGAGAGCAGCTCGTACGCTTCGTTGATTTCCTTGAGCTTTTCGTTGGCAAGCTCTTTGAGCGGATTATCCGTGTATTTATCCGGGTGGTATTTTTTGACGAGCGCGAGATAAGCGGCACGGATCTCGTCCTGTGTCGCGTCTTCGCTCACTCCCAAAACCTTATACGGATTCATCCTGTTTGACTCCTTCCAGCACCCGCTTTGTCTGCAAGCGGCAGCCCTGATAAATAATATTTTCAATCAAGCCCTGGTTGGACTTGAGGTCCAGCAAATCGCAGGCGTTTTCCATTTCATGGAGCGATGCATACAGCAAAAAGGAAGCGCGCTCCTCGTTGGCGTTTGCGATCAAAAACGGGTTGTAGGAACCCGCCTTTTCGTCCTTTTTGCGGTCCTCCCATGCATCTATGAGGTAAATCCACCGCCCCATATGGTAGGCGAGCCAGGAAAGCACGGCTTTTTGCTTTTCTGTAAGCTTATCATATCCCAAGGCAACATGTTTGAGAATATTGGCAAACGCGTCCGCCGCGATATCTATGGAAGATTCCTTCCTTTGCTCCAGCTCGGAAAGCTGTGCAATGCCCGAAGCGATTGTCTGCGCTGCTTCCGGCCTGCGTTTTGCGGCCTTTTTTGCCGCAGGGCCAAGCGACGTGTGCCCCGCAAAAGCCAAGATGCTTTTTTCATCCTGAAAGTCGTCGGCAAGCTTGTAATAATACAATAGCACATTGATATCCGCAGCGTAAGAGAGCGCTTCGCACGGGCCGATGACGGGCGCTTTCTTTTTGAACGGCTTGTAGCCGCATCTTTCGGGCGCGCAGGCAAACTCCTCGCCGGATACTCCCGCAAGCAAGAGCGCGAGAAACGTGCAGTCGTAATCCAGCGCAAGGCGGGGAATCTGCCCGTAGGTTTGCCGCAGGGATTTACACAGGCCGCAGTACCAGGCCTGGTACTGCGCAAGCTCGCGGACTTTAAGCTCCGGTTTATCGGGCGTTACATAGCCGAACATTTGAGCCCGCCTTTCAAGTGTAGACGGTTTACGTCCTACATTTTATCATTTCAAATTCATACTCTACCAGTGTTTTTTGACGGAGGTACGTCAAAACTTGAAAATTATCGTTGCAAATTCCTCGTTTCTTCGTTCCCATAAGCCCATATTCTAATGGAAAGCGATTGCGAAACAGGGAAAAATGCGGTATAGTCGAAAAGATGGCGGCACAGACAGATTGCGCCTCACATGTCCCTCGGCATGGACAAGCGGATAAAAAAGCATGAATTATATATGTTCTGGAGGTAATGTATTATGAGTGAAGTCTTAAAAGGCGCCTGTATCATCGGCCAGTCCGGCGGCCCGACGTCCGTGATCAACGCAAGCGCATATGGCGTGATCCGCGCAGCGCTCGACAGCGAAGCCATTACGAAAGTTTATGGCGCGGCCCACGGTATCCGCGGGGTGCTCGACGATGTGCTCTACGATATGGGCCAGGAAGACGAAAAAGAGCTTGAACTTCTGCTGCATACGCCTTCCTCCGCGCTCGGCTCCTGCCGCTACAAGCTCAAGGCCAGCGATGTGGACGATACGGATTATAAGCGCATACTCGAAATCTTCAAAAAGTATGACGTCCGCTATTTCTTCTATAACGGCGGCAACGATTCCATGGATACCTGCAACAAGATCTCCAAGTACATGCAGAAGGTGGGCTATGCCTGCCACATCATGGGCGTCCCCAAGACAATCGACAACGATCTTTTTGGAACCGACCACTGCCCCGGCTACGCCTCCGCCGCAAAGTATATCGCGACCAGCTGCATGGAGCTCTACCTCGATGCGCGCGTATATGACACCGGCATGGTCTGCGTGCTGGAGATCATGGGCCGCCACGCGGGTTGGCTGACCGCCGCCTCCGCCATCGCTTCCCACTATGGCCAGGGACCGGATCTTATTTACCTGCCCGAGCGCAATTTTGACATGGACAAGTTTGTTGCCGACGTGCAGGCCGTTTATAAAAAGAACGGCAAGTGCATTGTGGCCGTATCCGAAGGCATCCACGACGCGAGCGGCAAGCTGATTGCCGAATACGGCGCGGAAAACGCCCCCGTGGACGCGTTCGGCCACAAGCAGCTGGGCGGCCTGGCCTCCAACCTTGCGAACATACTCAAGGAGAAAACCGGCGCGAAGGTCCGCGGCATCGAATTCTCTCTGCTGCAGCGCTGCGCGGCGCACTGCGCTTCCGAAACGGACGTACAGGAATCCTTCCTTTCCGGCAAGACCGCCGTGGAATGCGCCGTCTCCGGCATTACGGACAAGATGGTGGGCTTTGAGCGCTCTGCCGATGCGAGCGGCAAGTACATCTGCAACATCAAGCTGATGGATCTCGCCGAGGTCGCCAACACCGAAAAGAAGGTGCCTCTGGAGTGGATCAACGAAGAGGGCAACAACGTTTCCGAAGCCTATATCAGCTACGCGCTGCCGCTCATTCAGGGCCAGCCCGAAATGGTCTATGAGGACGGCCTGCCCCGCTTTGCCAAGCTCAGGAAGATCAAAGCACAGTAATAAACAAAGCTAACGATAAAACCGGAGGTTAATCCTCCGGTTTTTTTAGTCCTTTTTATTATGTTTTTCCCGACGCCGTAAATACGTTGTTGATATGCTCCACATCCGGCAACTGCCCCACGTGAGACTTGCTGCCGTTAAAGTACAGGCAGGCGTGCCCCACCATATCGTTTCGTTCCACGGTATCCGCCCCGTGCGGCTGCCCCTGTAAGGAGCAGGCCACCTGCGTGCCGTTTATGCTGATGAGCATGGGGCGCTTGGAAAAATTGTATTCTCCACCAAACGTATCCTTATATACCGTGGCGTCGTTCGCGGTGGCAGCTTCCATTTCCGCGTGCTGCTCGCCGCCCGTATAGACCATGCTGAATGTCACGCCGGTGTTAAAATCCGTCAAAGTATACGCCTGGCCTGCGGATAATTGCCCCTTGACGTCTTCCCAGGGCATAAGCGTTCCCGTCTTATTTTGGGTGCCGTTTGCGCGTTCTCCGATGGGGATATGGACTTCCTGCGGGATGGCCGCGCGGGTCGCCCTTTGGGAAAAGAGCAGCGCCATGCTTTGTTCGCCTACCGTACCGTCCGCTATGATGGGATTGCCGTCCTCAGAAACCTGGTTTTTCTGAAAGTTTATCACCGAATTGCGCGTCATGCTCAGAAAACTGCCCGTGGCCTTAAAGTGAAAATAGCCCAGTTCGCGCAGGCGCGTCTGGATCATGGCGACGATTTCCCCCGTATCCTCATATGCGATTAGCTCCATACCCGTCGAGGGAGGCGGCGTTGCGGCCTCCGCCTGTAACCCAAACAACAGCACGGAAAGGAAAAGCACGGGCAAGAGTATGCGTTTCATGCGGAACCTCCTAAAGTAACCGGACCTTTCAACAGTATACCACAGCGTACATGTTTTTGCGGCAAAAACCTCTAAAACCTCAAGGAAAGCATGAAAACAAATTGTGTACATGCTATACTTATAACAAACCGCTAAAGGAGAATGCCATGCGTTGCGGGTGCCCGGATTGCGGAAGCTATATGATACAACAGGAAAGAGGTCTTTTCAGCGGATGCGTCTGCCCCGCCTGCGGTGCCTCCTGCACGGCCTGTATGGGCACGGAACAGACTCCCGTGGAAGCCAGTGAGTTATCCATGCAGGCGCAGTTGCGCGCAAGGTTACTCGAACTCGAAGAACAGTACGGGCAGGATCAATAAAAGAGAAAAGGTCAGAAGAGCATATGAAGAAGATTCCGGCAAAACGGGCGCCGAAAAAAGAAGGCACACCCATGGATACAGCGCTGAAATTTCTTGCCATAAAGGCGCGCACGGTGCGGGAGGTGGAGCGTCATCTGGACGACAACTATTTTGGGGAGATCGAGGTGCAGCAGGTCATAGACCGCCTGCTGGAGCTTCGATATTTGGACGACGCCGCCTATGCGAAGGAGTTTATCCGCACGCGGCTCTCCGCAAAGTCCATAAGTCGCAACAAACTCAAGGAGCAGCTGTTGCAGCATGAAATCCCCCTCTCCGTCATATCTGATGCGCTCGCCGTAATAGACGACGCGGAGGAATATGGAAATGCGCTGCTCATCGCGGAAAAATACGCGCGCCAGCTTTCGCGGTATGAGCCGGCAGAACGAAAAGAACGCCTGATGCAGCGTTTAGTTGGGCGCGGATTTACCTATGACGATTCCCGCCGCGCGGTAGAGCAGGCCACGCAGGAGCCCATATAGGAGGACATATGCGAAACGCAATTCTTAAAATGCTGCAGGAAAACCCGGAAGGGTACGTTTCCGGTGCGCGCATCAGCGAACAGCTTGGCGTTTCCCGCACGGCGGTATGGAAGCACATACAGGCCCTGCAGCGCGAGGGAATTGTGATAGAAGCGGTCACCAACCGCGGCTACAGGATCGTAGGAACAACGAATGTGCTGCATCCGGCGTTTATTGAGCCTATTCTGCAAACCAGGTGGCTGGGCCGGGAGATCACGCATCTATCCAGCGTCCCCTCCACCAACCAGGTTGCCCGCCAGAGGGCTGCAGAGGGCTGTCCGCACGGCACTGTGGTGCTGGCAGAGGAGCAGACGGACGGACGCGGCCGCCTTGGCCGGGGCTGGACCAACCTAAAAGGCAAGGATATCT
Organism: Bacillota bacterium; assembly: GCA_023426265.1. Classification (GTDB taxonomy): domain Bacteria; phylum Bacillota; class Clostridia; order Christensenellales; family CAG-138; genus JAEYLA01. The sequence continues at coordinate 6,179 of JAFABA010000172.1, read as the reverse complement.
GCATGAGCATGGTGCTCCGCCCCAAATTGGAAGCGCAGCACGCGCCCCGCTATACGCTTGCAAGCGCCCTGGGCGTATTCCAGCTCGCTTTTGAACTTGGCGCTTCCCCGTCCATCAAATGGCCCAACGACGTTTTGATAGACGGCAAAAAGATCTGCGGCATCCTGCTGGAAATGGATGGCGATATGGACGCGCTCAAATCGATCATCGTAGGGTTAGGCCTCAATGTGAATACCGATGTGTTTCCCCCGGAAATTGAGAAAACGGCGACTTCGCTTTCTTTGAGCGTAGCAAAAGCATTGGACCGCAACCGGGTGCTCGCCATGCTGCTTAATCTTCTGGAACCGCTGTATGACGCCTGTGAGAATGAGGACGCTTACGGTGTTCTGCTTAGCGTTTATACACGCTGCTGCGGCACCGTAGGCCAAAGCGTTTCCGTTGCGGGCATCCGCGAAACGCTAAACGGCGTTGTGGAGGGGATAGACGGCGTAGGCAGGCTTTTGCTGCGGACGGCGGACGGCACGCTGCGCGCGCTTTCCGCGGGTGACGTTACGCTCAAAAAGCCGGTTCAATAATCCCTTTTTATCTTAGCCACTGCATGACCCGAAGCACCCTCTGTACGGCGCTTGTTTTCCATATGCCGTATCCCGCCGCGGCGCCCGCAACATTGAGGAGGATATCGTCCACGTCAAAGCTGCCCACGCGAAACAAAAGCTGCAGCGTTTCCACCGCAAACACGATGAGCAGCATTTTCCTTAAGAATTTCCCAATCTTCCTGGTACCCCGCCTTACGGTGGGCAGATAGATGCCCATTGGAAAAAACAGCAACAAATTCCCTATGGCGTTATCAAACACGATATCCGGGCTGATGGTGCGCTGCGCGGTCCTTGTGACAAGCTCCGCAATGGTCCGGAACGGGATCAGATTGACTGCGGTCTGAATATATTCCCCCAGCGTCATGCCGCTGTGCGTAAAGCGGTACTCCCTGTTTAAAAACAGCAGATAGACGACTACGACACAATAGCATGCAAATGTCAGATATAATAATGCGCGCATCAGCTTTTTCATCAACATCTCCCAAATGCCTTCCTCCAAGCGGAAGACACCAGCTTTAGTGTAAAGGAATTCTAAGTATTTTATCCGGTCCTTATGCGAAAACGCACACAGAAAACAGCCCGGTTATAGGCAACCGGCCCAGAGGATCGACAACCCTCTCTGGGGGTGTGGGGATTCACAAATCCCCCACATTTAATCCGAGTTGACGACATGTGCGTCAAATCGGCAGAAAAAATGCCGCCATAAGCGGCATTTTAACCCATAAAAAACTCATCGGCAAAGTCCGTAGGACTTTGCCGATGGTCCAAGCCGGTTGCACGGGCAACCGGCCGTTACAGCGCCCGGCTTGTTCCACTCTTTTTATCGTTTATTTGAGAATCAGGTTTAAGAACGATTTCCCCGCCGTCCAAACCCCGCCGGTCAGATATTCGTAAACCGTCGCCCCGATATCGGAGAAGCTTGCGCGCGTGCCGATATCCACGCCCGCTTTCACGGGCGCGCCGGTGATCACGATGGGGATGTATTCGCGGGTATGGTCGGTGCCGGGCATTGTCGGGTCGCAGCCGTGATCCGCCGTGATGAGCAGGATGTCGCCGTCTTTCAGCGCGGCGCAGAGCTCGGGCAGCTTGCTATCGAAATATTCAAGCCCTGATGCATATCCCTCCACGTCGTTGCGGTGGCCATAGAGCATGTCAAAATCCACCAGGTTGGAGAACACAAAGTCCCCGGTATCTTCCTTTATCATCCGGAGCGTCGCCTCAATGCCCTCGGGGTTGGTGTGCGTATGGTCGGATACGGAAATGCCGCGGTGGTAGAAAATATCCTCAATTTTACCGATACCCACGGTAACTAGCCCCTTTTCAGTAAGCGCGTCGAGTATGGTGTCCTCCGGCGGGGAAACGGCGTAGTCCTTCCGGTTTTCGGTGCGCTTGTACGCGCCGCTTACGCCGGAAAACGGCCTTGCGATGACGCGGCCCACAAGATTGTCCCCAACGAGCATTTCGCGCGCGATTTCGCAGATGCGGTACTGCTCCGCAAGCGGGATCACATCCTCATGCGCGGCAATCTGAAACACGCTATCCGCGGACGTATACACGATGGGGCTGCCTGTTTTTACATGCTCATCCCCCAGCTCCGCGATGATGGCCGTACCCGAAGCGGGGCGGTTACAGAGCGTTTTGCGGCCGATGCGCCGTTCAAACTCCGCAATCAGATCCTCTGGGAACCCGCTGGGATAGGTACGGAAAGGAACCTCCATGGGAAGCCCCGCAATCTCCCAGTGGCCGCTGGTGGTATCTTTGGCCGCCGTCTGCTCAGCCGCCCGCCCAAACGCGCCCCGGGCTTTATCATCAAGCTTTGGAAGCCTGCTCCCCGCGATATGGGAAAGCCCCAGACGGTATAAATTGGGAAGCTCCAGCCGCCCTCTTACCTTTAAGATATTCCCCAGCGTATGGGCGCCAATATCCCCAAAACGGTCCGCATCCGGGAGTTCACCTATTCCCACGCTGTCTAAAACAATTATGATCACGCGTTTTTTCATATAAAATAACCCGCCTTCCCTGGTATTCTACCGTTACAATACCCTTTTTCATGGAAATTGTACCATCGGGGACTCCGCTGGTCAATTCCGGGTATTACGGAACCCAGGTTAATGCAGCAACGAAAATACCACCGGCGTAATGAACGTCTGTATCGCGATGGACGGCAAAAGCTGCAGGCACGTGATCAGGAATTTACTCGTATAGGCCCCGATATCCTCCGCCTTGCCGTCGGATTTAAGCTTGGTCTTGAATGCGCCGGTCATCTGGTTTTGCGCAAGCACGCTCATTTTTGCAAAAGGCGGCACCAGCACAGCGGATTCAAACTGAAGCATCACAAGCAGCCAAATGGATACGGCGTCCGGCCAGGCGGCGATGGCCGTTCCCATCGCGGCGCCAAGATAGATTGCGCGAAGCAATATGCCTGGTATCAGAAGAACGCAGGTAAATACCCACAGCCCGGAAAGATATATAAGCCCCGCAAACAGCACGTTGGTAAACAGTGACATCGCAAAGAAGGCAAGCCAGGGTACGCCGCCCTCGCGCAGAAGTTCGGGAAGGCCCAAAAGCATGGCGGCAACCTGCTCCTGATCTGTTCCTTGTACGATGCGTATGCCCGCAGCATTCCCCGCAACAAACAGGAACAGGAACACGCACAGCGCACCAAAGTTCTCTTTAACATAAGAGATCAGCTTCGCACGCAGCGCGAGAAACGTCATTTCCAAAGCCGCACACCGCCCTTCATGCAAAAGGTATATGCTGCTTGTACAGGGAATAGCCCAAATCCCGGCCTCCGCACCCGTTTTACACCGTTTCTTCAGCTTGAAAGGAAATAAAAAACGTGATAAAATTGTCATTCGGCAATCAATTTCGGTTATAAAATACCGATAAGGAATGGAGCGGCATCGCGATGAGACTGGACAGCAGGATGTTTGAGCAGGGGCTCACGCAAAGCCGCGAAAAAGCGCGTTCCCTCATCATGGCCGGCAAAGTCTCGGTGGACGGGAAATTGGCCCAAAAGCCGGGCACAGAAGTCAGGGAAGATGCAGTAATCACCATCGCGGAAGACCCCGTACCTTTCGTCAGCCGGGGCGGATTGAAGCTTGATAAGGCCGTATCCGTATTTGAGTTGGAGTTAAACGGGCTCGTCGCCGCGGATATCGGGGCCTCCACCGGCGGGTTTACGGACTGCATGCTCCAGCATGGCGCAGAGAAGGTATACGCGCTGGACGTCGGCTATGGGCAACTGGATTGGAAGCTAAGATGCGATCCCCGCGTTGTGGTAATGGAGCGCACGAACGCGCGCAACATGCAGCCGGGCTGGTTTGACCCGCTGCCCGGATTTGCGAGTATAGACGTTTCGTTTATTTCCCTGCGGCTGATATTGGAACCGCTTTATTTTTGCCTCGCGGACGGAGCGTGCGTTGTCGCCCTCATTAAGCCGCAGTTTGAGGCGGGGCGCGCGGAAGTCGGCAAACATGGCGTGGTACGGGACGCCGCCGTTCACCGGGACGTATGCCTGCGCGTCATCGAGCAGGCAGCGGGTTTTGGGTTTTCCCCTTGCGGACTTTCCTTTTCCCCGGTCACCGGGCCAAAGGGAAATATTGAGTTTCTTTCTCTGTTCAGGAAGGATTCTGTGCCGGCTGCCCTGCCATCCTCCCTGTCGGAACTTGTCAACGAGACCGTGGCGCTCGCCCATGCGTCCCTTATTCATTGATATATGGAAATCCATCCCAAAATAAATTAGAAAAGGGCATATTCTACTTGAAATATACAGAGTTATGCGGCTATAATACAGAAAGAACCAGTGTCAGATAACCGGGATTTATGTAAGAAAAGTGAGGCATCCGTGGAGCATAAAATCGTATTCGTTACAAATACCGGTAAAGCAAATGCCATATCGGTTCGTAACGAAGCGATGCGCATTGCGCAGGAACAAGGTTTTTCCTGTATAGAAATTGACCCGTTTGTTACACAGCCTCCTTCCATATTTGAGAATGCACTGTTCATTGCCGCATTTGGCGGAGATGGCACCATATTGAAGGCCGTTCCCATTGCGGTTGCATATGATCTGCCTATCTTAGGCGTAAACCTTGGCCGTGTCGGTTTTTTGAGCGAGATACAGCCGCATGAGTTCGGTGCGGTGTTGTCCCGTTATCGCGAAGGTTCGCTCTTTACAGAGCGCCGTATGATGGTCGCTTGCAGCGTAAACGGCACAAAGGTTTGCGATTGTCTCAACGACGTGCTGCTTTATAAGCCGGTGTTTTCCGGCGTGACGCATATCAGTATGCAAATTGACGGCGAAGATGCGGGAACCGTGTTCTGCGACGGTATGATCGTAAGCACGCCGACCGGTTCCACCGGATATTCGATATCCGTAGGCGGTCCGATCATTGCGCCTGGGCTGGACGCATGTATCCTCGTCCCCGTTTGCCCGCATTCCCTGCTGGTAAGGCCCATTGTCACTTCACCGCAAGCCCAGATTGAACTGCGTATGAAAAGCAACGGGATATTGTATGCGGATGGGCAAAGAACAATGGATGTGAACATGGACGATCAGATCCTTGTGAAGAAATCGGATCATCAGGCCAAGTTTTTGCGTGTGGGAGCGCATAATTTATATAGCCTAATCAAACAAAAACTAAGTTGATCGTGCCGAAGTGCTTTTTCGGCGCGGCTTAATGCGGGGGTATAAGAATGAAAGCAGCCAGACACGCAATGATTTTAGAATTGATTGAGCAATACGATATTGAAACGCAGGACGAGCTTGCAGAACATCTAAGACGGCATAATTATGTTGTTACGCAGGCAACCGTTTCCCGCGACATCAAAGAGCTGCGGCTGATAAAAGCGCTTTCCGAAAACGGCACCTATAAATACGCAACGGTGGATAAGGCGGAAACCGGCCTGCAGGAACGGTTTATCCGTATCTTCTCGCAATCCGTGGTCAATATCACATCCGCCGGAAACCTGATTGTGATCAAGACCATCACAGGCAGCGCAAGCGCCGCTGCCGAAGCGGTAGACTCCATGAAGTGGAGTGAGATTGCAGGCACCATCGCAGGGGACAACACGATATTCATCGCCATCAAGGACAACAAGGTGGTTCCTGAAATGATCAAGCGGTTCCAGACGATGCTCAAATAGCGCAACGGAACTTAGAGAACAGGCATTGAGGGTCACATGCTGCAAACCCTACACATCAAAAACATCGCTCTGATCGAACGATTGGAGCTTTCCTTTTCAACAGGCTTTCATGTGCTTACCGGTGAAACAGGCGCCGGTAAGTCCATTATTATAGACGCCGTAAATTTCGTGCTGGGCGAACGGGCGAACCGAGATCTCATAAAGTCCGGCGCAGAAAAGGCGTTTGTAGAGGCTTTGTTCGATGTCAGCCGTTCGCCCGAAGTGTTGGGCAGGCTGGAGGAACTTGGAATCGGGCATCAGGCTGAGGATGGTCTGATTATCAGCCGCGAACTCAATATCGCCGGCAAAAGCGTATGCCGCATCAACGGCACGCTCGTCAACCTTTCCTCCCTCAAGACCGTGACGGATCTGATGGTGGACATCCACGGGCAGCATGAG
>JAFABA010000152.1 GCA_023426265.1 Bacillota bacterium | reverse complement strand
CTTCATTCAGCTCGTTCTCGGAGGGGGCGTCCGCATACATGCGCTCCAAGTCCGCAATATTCCGCTGTAAGTCCTCCGTTGTTTCGGGGGGTGTAGGCCTTGCTTCCGAAAGGTTCGCCTTTTGTTCGAGAATCCGTTTCTCAAGCTGTTCTTTTGTAAAGCGCACGGTTTGGTAATAGACTGTATCCGGCCCAAAGAGCGCCTCGCCCACCTTATCAATGTCCTCCTGCGTCAGCTCCCGGCGCGCGGCCCTTACTGCGGGAAGCTGCGCCGCCTGCGGCAAAACCACCTCGGCGTCAGCGACGATATTGAATTTCCCGTCATCGCTCAGCCCTTCATATACCCAGCGTTTGGGCGCGCCGAGCCTTGCATAGAGCGCGTCGTTTTGCGGCGTGGCGGTCTGCGTCATTCCCGGCGGGGGCGTTGCGGCGATCGCCTCTTCCAGCCGTCCTTCGCCTTTGCCGATTACGATTTCCTGCTCCGGCGTGGGCTGGCAGGCGGTGATGAAACAGGATAAAGAGATAACGATGCACAGCGCAATACCGGCTGCACGCCGAATCTTTAACCTAGGCGGATAGCTGCCGTGTACGCGTCTTTGCACAACGGGATACCGGTTGCGCACCAAGCCAAGGGGAGCCATGCGTTCGTTATTCTTCATTCGTTTCCCTCCATTCCTCAGTATCCTTTGTTCAGATCGATGACGCTGCCGTCCACGGCGTTTACGGTCAACAGGCATTCGGGATACGTTCTCCCTATTTCGGCGGAATCGGAGTGTCTTCCGCTAGCATGCGCCTGGCGTATGCTACCATAACAGCTCCAAACGGGCACAAGCAGACCCGCATCGATGTTGTTCGGTTCGCTGACGCGCTGGAGCGCTAACTCAATGCGGTTGATACGCACCGTCGTAGAGACGAACGATGTATATGGGTTTTCTTTTGGGTAGTTCACGGCCAGCATTTTCTCTATGATGGAAGATATCTGACTAAAGGGCAGCAATTCCGTACGCTGTACAACCGTTTCCGTTACCGTATGTGGCGAGTTCCAGTAAAGCTCGATGATCCCATCGTCCGTAATCAGAACATTGAACATTTCGTATGCCCAGGAGGGCGCATATCGGTCTCCTACGTTTGTAGCTTCGGCGGTGATGGCACAAGGAACGCCGTTTACCCTGCGGGTGCAAAGAAATTCATAGCCGTAATTCGCCGTTTTCTTTGAGGATGCGGGGTTTTCATTCCAGCTGCAATAGTCACTTACAAGGTATATGGCGCTTATATCCATATTTGTACCTTTCAGCAATTTTTCGAGCTCGGCGCGAGCCTTGGCGGGAGTAATGCGCAGCCTCCCATACGCTTCAAAAGGGACAATGGTCTCATCAACAATGGGAATGGATGGTTCGGAATACCACATCCCACCCGCGTCGAAAGGGTTGGAATTATCGCTAAAGCGCAGATTTGCGCCCCGATACACCAGGAGGCCGGACCATCCCGAACCATATTCATAAATAATGGGCTCCGTCAAGTCATTGTTGTTCTCAACTATGAAATGGATGTCCTGCCCCGCGTTCGCCGCATTAATCCCTATGTAATCGCCCACTGTATTTTCCATTGGGTCAATCAGCGGGATAACATAGAGCGTACCGTCCACCGGGACAACCTCCTTGTCTTCGGGCGCTGTAGCGTATTCGCGCTCCAAGGCTGCTGTCCAGCCGTCTATCATCGCTTGCCCGTCCGGATCGTCCGCATAATCCTCCGAGTTGCGCAGCTTTTTATTTAAAATGATACCCTGTTCGATTTCTCCCTTGGTTCTGCGCTGAGTCTGATCATACATTTCATGCCCGCCGCAGAGAAAATCGAAGAACTGCTGCACGGTTTCCTGCATAAAATCGGCGGATTCAACACGCACAATCGGGATCGGATGCGCATCGGGCACGACAATATCCGCATCGATTTCAATCGTTAAATTCCCTTTTGCATTGCTTCCCGTATACCGCCAGGTTTTTGGCGTTTCAAGCTGCTGCACTAGTGAAAGGATTTCCTCCCCTCCTGTCGTCTCCGCCTGCTCCGCCATGCGCGCAACATCCTTATTTGCTACAATGGGCTCCTCCGGCGTGGGCTGACAGGCGGTGCTCAAGCAGGAAAAGGCCATGATGATACAAAGCAGGATACCGAGCGCCCGTTTGCCCATAGTACTGTTTCGCGCACAGTTATTACAGCCACGCCGTTTCATGGCGGACCGGTCTGTTGCGCGGGCCATACCGAAGGAAAGGAAGGCTTCCATATCAGGTTTCATACAGTTCTCTCCGCTATCGCTTCACTTCTATTTCTCGATCAGGAAGGGGGCGGTGTAGTAAGCATCCGCCGTTTCCAATATCAAAAGATAAAAACCATCATATCCCTTCTTCGCGGAGGCGCCCAGCCGGAAGCAGTTTAAGAGGTTTGCTTTCATAGCTGATCACCTTAATATCCAAGCGTCCTGTCAATAATGCTGCCGTCTATCGCGTTTATGGTAAGATAGCTGTAGCGGTCGGCATGCTCCTGTTCATTCCATTTGCCATAGAAATCCCACACGGGAATCATGTAGAATTCCATGGGAGCATTCTCTTTGTCGATACGCGCCATACCCAGTTCCATAC
>JAFABA010000056.1 GCA_023426265.1 Bacillota bacterium | reverse complement strand
TCCACCACATGCAGCAAAAGGTCCGCGTGCTTCACTTCCTCCAGCGTGGCGCGGAACGCCTGCACCAGGTCGTGCGGCAGCTTGTGGATAAACCCGACGGTATCCGAAAATAAAACCTGCGTCCCCTGCGGCAGCGTCACCTGCCTTACCACAGGGTCCAGCGTGGCAAAGAGCTTGTCCTCCGCCAGCACATCGCTGCCCGAAAGCGCGTTTAAGAGCGTAGACTTTCCGGCGTTGGTATAGCCCACAAGCGCCACAAGCGGAACTAAGTTCTTTTCCCGCCGCTCGCGCCGCAAAGCCCGCTGCTTGACCACCTCGTTGAGCGTTTCCTCCAGCTCGAATACCCGCCTGCGGATACGCCGCCGGTCCAGCTCCAGCTTCTTTTCGCCGGGGCCGCGCGTGCCGATGCCGCCGCCTAAGCGCGAGAGCGCCATCCCCGAACCGACTAGCCGGGGAAGGCGGTATTTTAACTGCGCAAGCTCCACCTGCAGCCGACCTTCCCGCGTCTGCGCGCGGGCCGCGAAGATATCGAGTATCAGCGTCGTCCGGTCTATGACGGGGCGGCCCAGGCCTTCTTCCAAATTCCTTAATTGAACGGCGGAAAGCTCGTCGTCGAATATAAACAGGTCGGCTTCCATGGCGCTGCCCATCAGGGACAATTCCTCCACCTTGCCGGAGCCGATGTAGGTGGCGTTGTCTATGCTGCGGCGTTTCTGCACGCTTTGGCCCACTACCTGCGCGCCCGCGGACTTTGCAAGCTCCGCAAGCTCCTTCATGGTGTCCATGGCGTCCGCCTGCTCCAGCCCCACCAATATGGCGCGTTCGGGCCGGGCCGCCGCCGTTTCGTGCGTACCGGTTTTCAGGCGGCCGTCCGCGAGGTAGATTTCGCGTATCAGGGCCTTTTGGGGCAGGCGGTTCGGCTGCATGGGGCCGTAAAGCAGAACCTCGTAGCCGTCGTCCCCCCATTCGCCCAGGTATGCGGCGTACAGCACGGCGGGCTTCCCGTCCCGCACGGCAAGCGCTGCCATACAGTCCAGCCGCATGGATTTGAGCGTGCCCAAGTCCACCTCGCTGAGCATGGCGCTGCCGTTGGGATGGGTATGAATGCACCGGACACCCGATAGCCTGTCCTCATTGCGCACCACGCGCATCTCCGGCATGGCCACGGTGTTCGCATCCCCCACGCTGACGTCCGCGATGACGCCGTTTCGCTTGATATACACCGATATTTCGCGGTTGATGGCCGCGGTGCACGCGCTTAAATGCTCCAGCAGCTCTGTGGTGGCGAACGTATCCTGCCCCACCTCGAACTCATAGAGCCGCTCAATTTCCGCAAGCACGGTGTTGCGTATGCCCGTTGTATTTCCGTTGACCTGTTTTGGCATGTGAGTTTTCCTTTCAGTATGGGGTTTTTAGGCGCTCCGCCCCAAACCCCGCCAAGGGCCGTAACGGCCCTTGGAACCCAATTTGGGAACGCCCTAAAATAGGGCGTTCCCGGGGAAGGGATTCAAAGGGACGCGAATTTTCCGGTATGGTCACGATTACGGCGTAATCACGGGAATCTGCGGCGCGTAATAGCCCACGCCCACGGTGATTTTGCCGGCGTACGCACGGTATGTGGATTTCGCAAGCGGCTCCACTTTTACTTCCTTGCCGTCCTTGTAATAATGTTTGTAGGACTGCCACACGGACCCGTTCTGCCGGGAAACTTCCTCTTTATAATAATCCGCGGGAACGGTGGTATCCACCACGATCTCCTTTTCCCCCTTGGGGGAGACGGTTTCGATCTGTTCGCTGCTCAGGCGGATCTCGTCATATTCCCCATTGAGAGGCGCGCCGTAAATTTCCACATGCATGGTCTTGTCCGTAAGCCCGCCCGGCACATCCCCGTCCTTGGAATCGATGGCGTAGGCAAATATGTAAATGTCCGCCTCCGTGTTGTTCTTGAACTGGAAATCGATTGTACCGGTGTTGATGGTGGCGTCCAGGCCCCTGTCGATATATCCTACGGGGCTAGAGTGGTTGCGGCGGTAGACAATCTCAAGATCCGCCTTGACCACAGCCGCATACAGCGTGGTGCTGACCTGGCAGACGCCGCCGCCCGCCTGATCCTCCGTGGTGCCCTGTACATAGGCGGGAGCAGCCTGCCAGCCAAGCTCGTAGGTGCGGGGGCCCAATGTATCGTTGGCGGAGAACGTTTCCCCGGGCTTTAATACAAAGCCGTTGATAAGCGACGCCGCGCGTTTCACGTTGAATACGCGCTCTTCGCGGTTATAAGGGGATTTTTTGAAGGACGTCTCCGCGGAACTCCGCTTGCTCAACAAAGTTGCCTTGAGCGCATCCACGGTAACAGCAGGTTCCGTGTACAGTATGGGCAGCTCGACAACGCCATATTCGCGGGCTTCCATGCGGGCTTGCAGGGTATTCAGCAGCGCCGCTTCGTCAAGCATCTGTCCCTTCACTTCCGGCATAAAATCCAAGAAATCTTCCGGGGTCATATCCGCCTTGACGGTATACTGCTCCTTCAATTTGGCGCTTGCGTCCACAGGCTCGGTTTTGACAAGCCCCGCAAGCTCTGCGATCTTTGCCTGCGCCGGGGATACGTCCGCCGTATAACCGATGGAAAATTCCCTGGGCGAAGAGCGCAGCGCCTCGCGCTCCGTTTCCTTTTCCTGCCTTGTGCCGGTGTTGCCCAGCGCGATCGCCTGGTTAAGTGTAGCTTCCGTATCGAACGTCACGCTGAGGTCTGCAGAGGTGAGCGTAATGGACGTGCCGGGCGCGTGCAACACAAACTGTATTTCGGCCGCCTTTTGTTGCTCCGCCTCAAGCAGCGCCGCGCGCGCCTGCTCCAAATCCATACCAGCGAGCGGGACGCCCTCCACGGTGACTCCTTCCACAAAGGTCTGTGCGCCGGGATCGACAAATTCAGGTTCGGTAAAGGCGGGCTCCGCCATCCGCTGATAGATCAGGAAGCCGCCTAACCCAACGCATGCAACCGCAAGCAGCAGTACGGTTGCACGGAGCGTGCGCTTAAGCGCGCTGGATTTTTCTTTTTTTCTTCTTACCATTTTTCCTCCTTATCTCGTAAGAAAAGTGCGCCGCAAATTCGCAGCATGCTTTTCCGTCGCCATAAGGCCGGATATTGCCTGTACATATGGCCAATACGTACATGTTATGATGCTTCCATGGCATTTGTCAACCTTTGGGGGAGGCCTGCAAAGCGCCAAAACCTGCGCGTTCTTGGGTAGATCCGCCCAGCATGGGCTTGGGGTTCATAGAAAGTTTAAATCTCCCGCTGCCCTTTTTAGCCCATTACGACTCTGGCGGACGGGCCAATAGCCGCATTTTCCCGTACATTCCTCTATTTCCCTGGCTGCGTGCGGAAAATGGACAGGTCCTTGCGGCCGGGGCTTATGCTATACTTTTGTTATGACCAACATACAGAAATTGAAACAGATGCGCCTGCCGAATGCCGTAGACCTTACAGCTACGTTATTTTCCGGGCAGACATTTTGCTGGACGCAAACGGACGGCGGATACACCGGCTGCGTGGAGCGCAACGCGGCGTATCTTGAAGCCGCCTCCAACATGCTTTTTTGGGCGGGCGACGCGGACGACACGTACTGGATACGCTATTTTGATCTTGCCCGGGATTATAATGCCGTGTTTTCCACGTTCCGGGATGACGCGTACATTCAGCGGGCGTATGCCCGTTATGGCGGTATGCGCATACTCAACCAGCCGATTTGGGAGACGCTGTGCGCGTTTATTATATCCGCCAACAACAACATCAAGCGTATCACCTCCATTATGGCGCGCATCCGTGTGCGCCTGGGCGAGCCCCTTTTCCTGAACGGGCATACCGTATATACGTTCCCGGACGCCGGTACCATGGCGAGCGCGGGGGAACCGCTGTTAAAAGAACTGGGCCTTGGCTACCGCGCGGCCTATTTGGTAAAGACAGCCCAGCGCGTACAAAGCGGATTTGACCTAAATGCGCTGCCCCATATCGGCTATGAGGAGGCCCTCAAAACGCTTATTGCTTTGCCGGGCGTGGGCGAAAAGGTTGCGGACTGCGTGCTGCTGTTCTCCTGCGGATATACCCGCGCCTTCCCCGTAGATGTATGGGTGAAGCGCGTGATGCGCGTGTTCTACGGCGCTTCCGGCTCCAACGCGGCAATCAAAGCAAAAGGATATTCCTTGTTTGGTTTAGACGCGGGCATCGTGCAGCAGGTGTTGTTTCATGGCGCGCGCATGGGCCTTTTCCCCGCGCTGTGCGAAGCCGATCAATTGATTTGCAGTACGCCGGAGGCGCCGTCCGTATAGCCTCAAAACGCAAAGAGGCCCGCGCTTTTGGCGCGAGCCTTCAATGCTCTTCGGTCTGCATCGGAACTCATCCCTTCTCTCTTCATCTTGCCCCATCTTTTATTTGGCTTATCTGTTCTTGCTTACCTGGGATTCCTTGCGCCTTAGGAGTGCCGCGCCCGCCGTAAGAACAGCTCCGCCGATCAAAAGCGCAATACCTTTCCAATTGTTTTCAGAGCCCGTATTGGGCAGGAAGATTCCATCCGTCTCGGAGCCCGGGCCTAAGGGAATTGTGCCGCCGCCCAGAGGAATGGCGGCTCCGTCGCCCGGATCCGCAGGATCATCATCATCGTCATCCGGAACAGGGGTGCTTTCAGGAGCCGGACTTTCTGAAGGTATCGGAGTTTCCGAGGGAGTAGGAGCCGGGGTCTCCGAGGGAGTAGGAGCCGGGGTCTCTGAGGGAGTAGGAGCCGGAGTCTCCGATGGAGTGGGCGCCGGGGTCTCCGAGGGAGTAGGAGCCGGAGTCTCCGAAGGAGTAGGAGCCGGAGTCTCCGAAGGAGTGGGCGCCGGAGTCTCCGAAGGAGTGGGCGCCGGAGTCTCCGAAGGAGTAGGAGCCGGGGTCTCCGAAGGAGTGGGCGTCGGAGTCACAGTAGGAACCGGAGTCGGTGTGGCCGTAGGAACCGGGGTCGGTGTGGCCGTAGGAACCGGAGTCGGTGTGGCCGTAGGTTTGGGTGTAGCCGTCGGTTTCGGTGTCGGTTTGGGTGTAGCGGTCGGCTTGGGTGTAGCGGTCGGCTTGGGGGTGGCGGTCGGCTTGGGTGTAGCCGTCGGTTTGGGTGTCGGTTTGGGTGTAGCCGTCGGTTTGGGGGTAGCCGTCGGTTTGGGTGTAGGCCAAGGCCAATCCGGCCAGTCCCATCCCGGCCAGTCAAATCCCTGGTCTCCGCCGCCCGACCCCGTTGCCATGGCAATACTGCTGGTAAATACTAAGCTAAGTGCAACCACAAGCGCAATCAGCGCTTTTTTCTGAAACATTCTCATGCGTCTTTTCATTTTGATTCTCCCTTTCTCATACTTTGCGATCAACGAGAAGCTTGTTCCTTTGGGAAGATAGGCTATATATAAGAGACGGTTAGTCATCTCAAACCCGAAAAATCGATAAAAACGGTCTCATTTCAACCTCATTTTCGCGCCTGAGAATTTCCTAGATTAAAGAGGAAAAGCAGGGGAATGTTTTCATTCATCCGATATGGAAGAAATGAAAATAAACCGCGGCAGGCGTTTGTGCACGGCAAATGCTGTTTATTGATCAATCAAGAAACAATTCCCTTATGAAAAAGCTGGTTGGGGAATAGTAATAATGAAAATAACCAAAAGGGAGCGAAAAGAATATGTCATATGCTTTCTGGGACGCCATTAAAAACCGGCACAGCATTTATAGCCTGAGCAATGAGGAAATCGTGCCCCGCAGCCGCATCAAACAGTTGGTTGCGGATGCGCTCAACTATGTTCCCTCCTCGTTCAATTCCCAAAGCGCGCGCATCGTGGTATTGTTTGGCAACGAACACCGCGCGCTTTGGAACATCACTTTGGACGAACTTAAAAAAGTAACGCCACCGGAGCAGTTCCCCTCTACCGAGGGGAAGATCAAAAACTGCTTTGCATCCGGCTACGGTACGATCCTGTTTTTTGAGGATAACACGGTAGTAGACAATTTGGTCGCCGGGTTCCCGCTTTACGCAGATAAGTTCCCGGTATGGGCGCAGCACAGCAACGCCATGCACCAGTTTGCGCTCTGGGTCGCGCTCGAGGCAGAGGGCCTGGGCGCTTCCCTGCAGCATTACCATCCGCTCATCGATAATGCGGTGCGCGCCCGGTTCCACATACCCGAAACCTGGAGTTTTGTGGCGCAGATGCCCTTTGGCAAGCCTTTGGAAAAAGGCGAACAGAAGGAAAAGCAAAGCCTTGACTCCCGTATGAAAGTATTTGAATAACAGATTTGCGCAAAAATCAAACGGGCAGGCCATATGGCCTGCCCGTTTGTATGCAATATCCAATGTATTGCCGCTTACCCGGCGTTATACTTTACATGTTAAATCGTGCAGCTCCACAATGCGGCGGATGCAGAGGAACAGCTTGGAAAAGCCCGCATCATCCGTAAATTCCAGCCGTACGCAACCCATTCCGAACGTGGCGCGCGGAAATTCGCGCTTCATCTGCTCTACTTGGTCAAAATCCAGCGTATGCATGGCAAAATGGGTCTTTGCGACAGAGAACCCGATATACGTCTGATCGAACCGGTACATGGGGATGCCGTAGGACATGGCTTCCGGTATCTCCGGAAATTCCGCGCGCATAAACCCCACCAGCCTGCGAAGCCAGAGCTTGGGCTTACCTTCAAAACGATCGATGTACGCTTCTACCGCATGGTTCATTGTCCGACCTCCATACAACGAACAACACATCCATCACGCGCCGAATAGACTCCTCTTTATAGTTTCATTTTATACCGGTCCGCCCTCAACCTTCAATGCCTTTTGTTTACATTTTCTTCCCGATATATAATGTTTTTACTTATATCACTATTTCGTGAGAAACAGGGATATACTTGAATAATTTGTTGTGATAGGATAAGCGATATATTTTAGCCGTCCACGCGGCGTATAAGAAAGGAGCAACGCGATATGAACGAGGAAATCCGCCGGATTTTAAGGGACCATGGCGCGGATGCCTGCGGGTTCGCCGGGATCGAGCGGTTTTCCGGTGCGCCCGAGGGATTTCACCCGCGGGATATTTACCCGGACTGCCGCACGACCATCGTATTTTTAAAGCGCATGCCTTTGGGATTGCGAAAAGTAAGCCCGCGCATTGCGTATTACCATGCCACGGAGATCAATCTCGCCACGGTGGACCATATCGCATACGAGGCAAGCCTGGCGCTGGAGCGGGAGCTTTCCGTACATGCTGTTCCTTTGCCCTGCGACAGTCCGTACGAATATTGGGAGGAAGAAAACAAGCGCGGCTGCGGCATACTTTCCATGCGCCACGCCGCCATGCTCGCGGGGTTGGGCCATTTGGGCAGGAACACGCTGCTTGTACACCCCGAATTCGGCAATATGATCAACATCGGCGTGATATTGACGGACGCGGAGCTCCCTTCCGACCCGCTCTCCAAAACATCCTGCGTGAACGGCTGCAGCGTCTGCCTCAACGCCTGCCCGCAGCATGCGCTCAACGGCGTAACGGTCAACCAGAAGCTTTGCCGAAGCTATACCTACACACAGAATGCGCGGGGCTTCTCCGTATGCAACTGCAACCGCTGCCGGGTACTCTGCCCGCTCTCAGCAGGCAGGCAAGCGGCGCTCTGAATTGTCTAGTACTTGCATAGCAGGGCACTCCGTCGCTCTGCACGCATAAGTAAGCGAAAGATATCCAATAAATACGTCCCACCTGGCGATTGGCTGTGCAGCCA
The DNA here is from genome assembly GCA_023426265.1 of Bacillota bacterium. GTDB lineage: Bacteria > Bacillota > Clostridia > Christensenellales > CAG-138 > JAEYLA01. Next base: position 8,856 of record JAFABA010000056.1, on the reverse strand, counting down.
TTCGGGTGCCTGTACGTCAGATTTCCGGGATATCCGCAAGCAGATACCCGTTTCGGCCTGCGAACGGTCCACCGGACCATTCGCCACCGGTGGCGCCGGCCTCAACCCTTGCGTCAGTGGCTGCTCCGCCAGCCGCAGACGGAACACTCGGGAAAGTGGCAACGCCACTTTTCCGAATTATGTCAGAAGGTAGTCTCTTACGACATCCTCCATCTCATAAAATCCTTCGCGGCCCGCTATATACTGCGCCGCGACCAAGGCCCCGTTTGCGAACGCCTGCCGGGAGAAGGATTCGTGTATCAGCGTGATACGCTCATATTCGCTGACCGCCATGACTTCATGCAGGCCCACATACCCGCCCGCGCGGATGGAATTGAGCGAAACGGGCTTTTTGAGTATGCCCTTAAGCATGTCCGCTATTTTTTTCGCGGTGGCGGAAACATCGGTCTTTCTGGAATGGTGCTTTTCCGTAATGGCGTAATCGAACTGCGGCAGAAGCTGCGCGGTCTTTTTGGTGAGCATCATCAGCACATTGACGCCCAGCGTGATGTTGGGCGCAAGCACAAGCGAAAACCCGGGCGTCTCTCCCGCCGTCCGCCGCATGAGCGCGACATCCCCCACGGAAAAGTTGGTGGTACATACCACCATTTTCACGCCATATTTTGCACATGCGGGCAAAATTTCGAGCGTGGCTTCCTTGTTGGAAAAATCGATGAGCACGTCCGGCTTATTCTCTGCGAAGGCTTCCTCCGCCTTCCCAACCTCGTATATGGGGCTTGCAAAGCCCTTGTAGGGGTACACGTCGGATATGGTTTTTCCCGCCTTCTTCCCGCCATCCCGGCAGAACGCCATAATGAGCTTGTGCTCCGGCTTTTGTGTGATAAGACCGGCAAGCTGCAAACCTGCCTTACCTAAACCGCATAAAGCAATTTTCATTTTCCGGTCCCCTTTCATAAGAATGGATAGATTTGAGTATGTTTTAAGCTTAGCGCACAATTTATACGCTTGTCAAACAGCGAGGGCTATTTTTCGCCTGTTTCCGTCAAAAAAAGCTCCGTCCCCTGCCGAACGGAACTTTTTAACGCGTATCTTCACCGTGCTTGCTCTTTGACTTACTTGTTGCTATGTTTGATAAAATCGATCACGATATAGGGCACGTCCTTGTTTTTGTTCCAAATAGAAAAAAACTCATAGCCCGGAAGCGGCGCGCGGCGTTTTCCTATTTCTATCGTAAGCGAAGGGATAGAAAGCTTTTCGATCGCCCAGTCCTTAAAGCCGCCGAATGAAGTCCCATCGTCTGGAACGATCTCGTATCCGGTCGCCAGCGCCACCGCACAGGCCAACTGATAACCAACGTGGTTGACGGCGTCGTTATCGCCAAAATCGTAATAGATTTCGCTCCCGGTCGCATGGTAGCTTATCGTCGCCTGAAATGGGTACTTCTTCGCATACTCCACAAGCGCGCGCGTTTCCGGCTCGCTTTCCGGCGCTGTGCCGCGATAATAGGCGAAGGAGGGCGCATCCACCGTGCCGTCTATGCGGTGCCACTGCGCGTCAAAATTGCGGTTGATATCCACGCCTGCGGCATTCGCCTTCCAGGCGCGGAGATACTGTTTGAGCGGAAGCTCCGTATGGTTGAAATACACATCCCGCTCGTAAACGGCCGTGAGCCACGGCGTCGCCTCCCCTTTTTGGGAGATGGTCACGCCGTCCGGGTTGGTCATGGGCAGGATATGCACCAGCGTTCCTTCCGGCACGCCGCGCTCCAATAGGCGCTGCAGCTGCCGCATGGCAAGCAGCGTGGTCATATATTCCCGTCCATGGATGCCCGCCTGTATGAGCACATGCCTATCTGCCTCAAAGTCCCCGGCACGCGCGGCGTATATCGCGCGGTTCTGGCGGGAACGGCCGACCACTTCCACCTGCAGCGTATCCGGATACTTCTTTTTAAGCGCCGCAAGATCGCGCTGCATCAGCTCATAGGTATAAGGACCGGGGGTCCGAGCCGTCTCCCCGAACAAGACAAAGAAAAGCAAGTAAAGGCCTGTGATGCAAATAAGAAACACCCCCGCCCTGACGCGCTTGTGCAAGGGCACTCGCCCTCCCGTCCGCCCGGCCGCCACCCCTGCCGCCGGGCCCATCCTTATTTGAAAGCAATGATCCGCCTTCCTACATGCTATGTGCGCGCTGTGCCGTTCATACCGCCGCGGGATATAGGCGCGGCAGCCATGAACATTTTGTAAATCCGTAAGAGATTGCCGCGAAAGTATTGTACCTATTGTCCATACTTGTTAGAGTAAAGAAAGCCGCCCATGTTTTCCCGGGCGGAAAATACCTCAGGAGGAATGCCATATGAAACGGTTCATGTCGGGCATACTTGCGGCGTTATTCATGCTAGCCGTCATGCTGCCCGCAAAAGATGCAAAAGCCAGCGTGCTGCCCGGCTATACCAGCAAGGTGGATTACGACAACACCGACCCCAACCGGTATAAGATCGATATCGACCTTGTTAACCAGATCATTACCGTATACGAAAAGGGATCTGCCGGCCTGTACGACAGCGTAGTGCTCCAGAGCCTGTGCACAACGGGCAACGAGGAAAATCCCACCGGTTCCGGCACGTTCAAGCTGGGGCATTTAAAGGAGCGCTTCGGCTACTTTGTGGCGTTCGGCCAGTATGCCCAATATTGGACACAGGTGGTGCGCGGCGTATACATCCACTCCGCGATGTATGACAGCAAATCCATCACCGATATGTCCAAAAGCGCATACAACGGGCTGGGAAAGGCCCTTTCCCACGGTTGCGTGCGCGTGTTGCCCCATGTCGCGCAGTGGATATTCTACAATTGCCCGCCGGGCACCGTCTGCTCCATTGTGAAGAACCGGGAAAAGAATGAAAAATTACGCAATGCGCTCAAGGCGGATATCGTAAGCTATTCCAGTTACCAGCAGCCCGTGGACTTTCGGACCGACCCGCCTATTGTGGCGGCATCCGTGGTGACGGACAATGTGCCGGTGCGCACCGGGTTCTCCTCCACCAAGGATACGACGGTAGTAACGCTTTCCGCGGGAGCGAAGCTCAAGATTTTGCAGCTTGGGCCGGACTGGTGCAAGGTGGAAACCTCAAAGGGCAAGCTTGGCTATGTGCAGACCCAGTTCCTTTTGATGGACCCCAACACCATGACGCCCGTTCACCCCATCTACATTGCCACGGAAACGACGTATCTGTACCGTTCCCCCAGCACCAGCGCCTCCACGCTGTATGAGTTTGGGAAGGGCGAGGCCATTGAGGTGATCGGCACAACAGATAAATACTGGCTGACGGCCAAGGTCGGGGACAGCTACGGCTATGTGCGCGTCAGATACCTGACCAAGGACGCTTCCGCCGTCTCCGCGCCTGCGGAAACTGCCGCCCCGTCTTTAACGGATGCACGGGCACGCGTCAAGGACGGCATTATCGCGAACTTCCGCAGCGGCCCGGGCAGCGCCTTCCCCGTGATCGCCGAACTTGAGGCGGGCACGCCGGTTAAGCTCATTTCCGCCGAGGGCAACTGGTACAAAGCCGAAGTAAACGGGCAGGCAGGGTACATATCAACAGTCTGCATCACGTTCGATTAAGCGCAGGTTTCTCCCTGGATAACAACGCCGCGCATGCCATATGGCATGCGCGGCGTTTTCTGTAAGTTTCCGTAATAAGAATCAAAAATTAAACTCATCCCTCCAATCGAAGTTTGCGGATTCCTCCAGGCTCTTGGGCCAGTGTGCGCACCAGGCGGGAACACACGGTTCCGCCACGCGGTCCAGGCTTGGCGTATAGGGCTTGATATCCAGCACCGGGGAGCCGTTATTTGCGTCGATATAAGCCAGACGAATGATCCCTTTTCTGGTATCGATATCCAATACCTCCGCCGTGGAAAGCGCAATGGGGTTGGGCCGTATGGGCGAACGCGTGGCGAATATGCCCATACTTTTCGGCGCATTGCGGTAGGGTTGCGGCGCAGCCAGCACCTTGCGGTAGTCCGCCACGTCAAATTCATGGAACCACCAAAGCACATTGATGTGGGAAAACCCGCTTAACCCCTCCAACGCGGGCGCATACTCCGGTTCCAGTTGCACAAACATGCCTTCCTCCCGAATGTCGATGCGTCCGACCGGCGTTAACGTGAAGCGCTGCATAACATACCTCCGTCCAACAATTTTTATCTTACGCGCTTTACGTTAAGGCCTGACACCGTGTGAGAGTCAAGCAGGAAATTCCGTATTCTTTTGCTGCAGGGGGATCTGCAATTCTGTCAGATATCGTTCCGGGCTTTCCTCGTTCCACGGGCCGCGGTGCACGATCTGCCGGTTGGGCCAAAGCAGCTCATACTGCCCGTTTTGCTCCAGGAAGTGGAGAAAGGACGCATATGCCCCCGCAATGCGCTCAAACGGCCCGTACACCATGGTGTAGGCCATAAGCGGCACCGGCTCTACCCGGCGGAAGATGAAGCCGTCCCGATTTTCCCCCGTCTGAGCGACTTCAGCGCAAATCTCCACATCCACGTTATGTTCCCGGTGATCCTGATCATGATAAAGGGCAAATGTCGCCCCCTGGGCTTGGATACGGTTTTTCTCCACAAAGGCCGTCATGCGCGCCCAAAGCCCGGCCTCCGCAAAATAATCCGGCAGGATCCCCCGCAAGGACAGTACCTGATAGGCGGGCATGCTTTTGATGGAAATGTCATAATGCATGGTGAACGTATCTTTTCCAACGTCCCGTATGGCGCGGGTTAACCGATCCACGCGCTGCCGCTCCGCCTCAATAGTGGAAAGAACCTCCTGCCGTTTTGCGTGGAGGCGCGTTAAAAGTTCGGCCTCCCCTTCCAGTACAGCCGCTGAAATCTCCGCTATGGAAAACCCCGCGTCCCGCAGAAATACGATTTTGTTGAGCAGCGGGATCTGTTCCATCGCGTACTGACGGTACCCGGTAAGCGGATCCGTATACGCAGGCTTAAAGAGCCCCTCTTCATCGTAGTACCGGAGCATACGGATAGAGACCCTGGTTAATTTGGAGAAATCGCCGATCTTAAACATGCTTTCACCCCTAAAATTTACTATATCATACCGCAAGGGCGTTAAAAATCGGAACCGATACGGGCAGCGTCCCCAAAATACCGATAATCTTGGGTTTTTCCTTGCATGTATAGGGCAACTATGCTACAATACCTCTTGCTAACGTCCTTCTTGCCGGGCACATGGATGTCCGGCCAATTTTAGACCATAAGGAGGTGAAATGCGTGAACGCATACGAAGCGCTTTACATCATCACGCCGGAGCTTGAGGCAGAGGCCAACAAAACCCTCATCCAGAAGTATTCCGACATCGTAACATCCAACGGCGGTGAGGTTGCGAAGATTGACGAATGGGGCAAAACCCGTCTCGCATATCCGATCGATTACAAGACCGAAGGCTATTATGTATTGATGACGTTCAACAGTGCGCCGGAGTTCCCCAAAGAGCTCGAGCGTAACTTTAAGAACGACGAAAGTCTGCTTAGGTACATGGTTACCCGGAAAGAGGCGTAACGATGTCGCTTTTGCATGTCTGCGCACGAAACAAACTGCCTGAAAGGAAGGTTGAAGCATGAATAAGATCATTCTCATCGGCAACCTGACGAATGACCCGGAAACCCGCACCACACAATCCGGCGTTTCTGTTTGTACATTCAACATCGCAGTCAACCGCCGCTTTTCACAGGCCGGCGGCGAGCGTCAGACGGATTTTTTTCGCATCAACGCATGGCGGCAGCTGGGCGACAACTGCCAGCGCTTTTTGGCCAAGGGCCGCAAGGTGGCGGTGATAGGCGAGCTGCAGCCCCGTACCTACGAGGATAAGAACGGCACGACGCGTATCTCTCTTGATATCACGGCGGACGAGGTGGAATTCCTCACGCCCAAAAACGCGGAAGGCGGCGCCCCCTATTCCGGTGGCGCGCCCGCTTACACGTCGGGAAGCGGCCAAAAGAACGCTTCGCCGTTGCCGGACCTTGCAGGTTTTGAAAACATCAGCGAGGACGAGCTTCCTTTCTAACGCATGAAGCGCGTCCGTCCCACCCCCAGGATTGAATGATAGGAGGAATATCCCATGGAAGAACGTAAAATGCGTCCGCGCGGCGGGCGCAAGGGCAGACGCAAGGTCTGCCAGTTCTGCGTGGATAAGATGGAGCATATCGACTATAAGGATACCGCACGCCTGCGCAAGTGCATCACTGAGCGCGGCAAGATCATGCCTCGCCGGATGTCCGGCGTGTGCGCGAAGCACCAGCGCGAGCTGGCAATCGCAATCAAGCGGGCCCGTGTCGTTGCCCTTCTTCCCTACGTATCGGACTAAGGCAATAAAGCACACACCTTTTGGACGGTTAGCACATCGGCGCAGCAACTGCTGCGCCGATTTTCTATTTGCATAAATGACATGGCCGCTTTAAAGCTTCCACCACAGCGTATTGCCTTTCCAGTACTGCGTAAAGCCGCAGCGCTCCAGCACCCGCTGGGAAGGCAGGTTATCGCGCTCTGTTTCCGCAATAACATGGGCGATACCGGGCTGGGCAAGCACCCAGCGGCACATGGCGGCGACGGCTTCCGTCATGTACCCATGGCCGCGGTGCTCATCGCCAAGGCCATAGCCGATTTCGACTTCCCCGTTCTGATCCGGCCCGTTTTTAAAATCCGCCGATCCTACCACGACTCCATCTTCCTTGCGTACGATCTGCCAGAACGTATGGAACAGCGCATTCGCTTCGTTCCGCTCCACGATTTCAAGCTGGCCCTGCACGATATTCAGGAATTCACCCGTCAGCGGCTCGGCGCGGTAGGAGCAGCCCAGCTCCCGTTCCAGTTCGCTTATATTTTCAATCCACAGCCGCAGCTGCCGCGCGTCAAGCGGCACAAGCAGCAGCCGTTGTGTCTCCAGTTTCATAATGTTCTCCTCAACCATATTTGTTTCATTTTACCATGTATCTACAGTACTTTTCCATTTGTTTCGAAATGCCCGCTTGCTCGTATTCATATTGATGAAAAATATTTTTTTATTCCGGGCAAAATGATGCAAAATATCGCCCGCCTGATTCGTTTCTATGGATGAGGAGGTAGGAAGCGCATGCATGCTCAACCCGAACTCAACAATGAGATAAGAAATGCCGTGAGCACGTATTCAGCGGGCCTTGTGCGGCTTGCGTTCACCTATACGAAAAACGTGCAGGACGCAGAGGATATCGTGCAGGATGTATTTTTTACCTACCTTGAAAAAGCCCCGCGCTTCGCGGACGATGCGCACGAAAAAGCCTGGCTGATCCGCGTGACCGCCAACAAATGCAAGGACACGCTGCGCAAAAGCAAATACGCGCCGCTGCCTTTAAATGAGGATATCCTGAGCGTGCCGCCGGAAGAACATACGCTGCTTTCCGCCGTACTGGAACTGGAGGATAAATACAGGCTGCCGCTGCATCTTCACTACTACGAAGGATACTCCATCGCGGAGATCGCGCGTATCCTCCAGGCCAATCCCGCCACGGTGGGTTCGCGGCTGCAGCGCGGGAGGGCTTTGCTCAAAAACCGTCTGGGAGGAGAGTTCGATGTTTGATAAAAAGACGTACCGCTCGGCCATGGAACATATTCAGCCGAACGCGGGCTTTGAAGAAAAGACGCTCTCTTTGCTGCAACAAAGACAGAACAGGAAAAAGAAAGAAGGATTTTATATGAAGACGAAAAAAATGGGCCTTGTTTTTGGCGGTATTGCCGCGTGCCTGCTGCTGCTGTTGGGCGGCTATGCCCTGTTCAACTCCAATGCTAACGTTGCCCCGGAAGCGACTATACCGCCCACTACCGCAAAGGCGATCGTAAACATCGACGGCATCATCGAAGAGGTCTCCGCGGATGGCCTTTCCTTCCGCGTCGGCGATATGTGGGTGCGGGTGGATGAAAACACCATGTACGGCATCCCCGGCCCCAACGCGCTCCCTGCCGAAGAGCAGCTGGTAAGCTCCACGTTCCTGGTGGGCAACGCGGTATCCGGCTACACGGAGGACGACCCGGCCACGGATTCCGTGTACGCGCTGCGCATTTACAACAACTTCCCGCCGCAGAGCTAAGCTGGCAAACAGACGTTGGGGTTCCATCCCAAACCTCGCCCAGGGTCGTAACGACCCTGGGAACCCATATTGGGGCGGCTCATGTGAGCCGCCCCTTTTTACCTCCACATCTTCCGGTAGCCGTACGGCGTCATTTGCTCATGGCCGCGGAACAGCTTGATCAAATAGCTCGGGTTTTCCATGCCGATGCGCTCACAGATTTCGTAAACAGGCATAGCCGTGGTGCGCAGCAATTCCTTGGCGCGGTTGATGCGCAGATTGGTGAGGTATTGCGCGGGGGTGACGCCAAAATGCGCCTTAAATTGCCGCTGGAGATGGTACTTGCTGACGGAAAGGTGGTCTGAAAGTGTATTGAGCGTAAGCTTCTCCGCGTAGTGCGATTCTAAGAACTCTGCCGCCCGCAGCAGATAGTCCTCCGCGCCGTAGGGTGTGAGGCTCTGCGCGTTTAATATCAGCTCCGTCAGCAGCTCCACGATATGCATGGAGGCGATGAGATCGCTGTTGACGGCGCGGGGGCGATAGAGCTGCAATAGCCTATCCAGATAAAACGGCGCGTGGGAGGCGGCGGGGAGGCGTATGACGTTTGCGCCCTCCTTTGTAAACAGCTCGTAGTAATGCGCTACGGAAAGTCCGTATACGTGCGCGAACTTTAAATGCCAGAAGCCTTCCGGCCCCGTTTCATAGCGCTGGAAAGGCATGCAGTCCAAAAACGCGGCGTCCCCCGGCAGCAG
>JAFABA010000219.1 GCA_023426265.1 Bacillota bacterium | reverse complement strand
TGCGCAGACTTTATCGGATATACGGCGTCGCGTTCGCGCTGTGTATGCTGCCGTTTTTTATAAGGGACGCGGGGCTTGGCGTACCCATGAACAGCATCCTGTTTTATGCGGTGTTCACGGTTGCGCCACTGTTTCCCTTTCAGGAAAAAAAAGCGCCCTTTTTCCTTATGGCGCTCTACCCCGTACTGGCGGCGGCGCTTTGTACGCAAAACTGGCTGTACGTTGCAAGCATTGCGGGCCTGGGGGCGGCAGGCGCGGTGCTTTCCTGCTCCCTGCACGGCGGATATTCCGGCATCATCTCTTCGCTTCGTATCGAAAGCGATATGGATGATCTCACGAAGCTGTTCAACCGGAAAGCCGGGTTTTTGCGCATGCATGCGTTAATTGCGCTGTGCAGGCGTATGGGGCGGCCGGCCGCCGCCTTTTATATCGATATCGACTGCTTTAAAAGCTACAACGATACGTTCGGCCACCCGGCGGGCGACCATGCGATTTTGGAAGTAACCGCGTGCATGCGGCGCTGTTTTGCGCGTGAAACGGATGTATTGGTAAGGTTGGGCGGCGAGGAATTTGCGGCGTTCATTCCGGTCGCCAATGTGAACGCGGCGGTCATGATGGCCAAGCGCCTGATCCGCATGGTTTCGGATCTGGGTATGAAGGCGGGCAAAGGCGCAAACGCGAACGTGGTGACGGTGAGTATCGGCGTCGCCGTCATGGAGGGCAAAGCCATGCGCCGCGTCACCCTGCAGGCCCTGATCGATGAAGCCGACAAGCAGCTTTATATCGCAAAGACGTCCGGGCGGAATTGCATTGCGCACGGTGGGAAGGTCGTTTACAGGAACTGACATGGACTGGGCGTTAAGGCCATTGACGGAGCAATAATGTTCTGGAGAAAACCGAGCGAAAAGAATAATGCCACAATCGTGGTACTGATCATGGGCCTATTATGGTGCATGGCAATGCTCGTTTTCATGGGTGCTGTTCGCATACAGTTTGAGGGCCAGATGATGCGCCGCCTCGATACTACAAAAGAGCGGTGCGCGGATATGGTGGAGCAAGAGCTTTTTGTATCCCCGGGGGTTTTCGGCCATCCCTTAAGCGGAATCGATGTTAGCGGCAGCCACTGGCTCCTTTTGGACGAAAGCCGCCATCCCCTGGCGGCCGGGGAAGACCTTTCCTGGTGGATGGAGCGCGGGCTTCTGAACGCGGACGGCTCATTGCAGGCAGCGCTGGAAGAACGGCTCTCTGCAGCGGGCCCAGGCGGGCTTGCGGCGGCATCCATACAGACCGGCGCGCATGAAAACTATGTTGCCTTCGCTCCGCTTTCCTTGGGCGGGTTTCATCTGCTGTATGCGGGGGACCCGGCCCAGATGGAAGAGGGATACCGCTTTTTAATGAACAATTTTTTGCTGATGGGCCTTATCATGCTGGGCGTGTTTGCGTTGGGGCTCACCTTGCTGTTTGTTTGGCGCGGGCGGGACCGCCGCAACGTGAAGGAAGAAAAGGACAGGCTTGCCTGGCTGGAAGAACGCTACCGCATCATTGCACGCGAATCCGAGGACGTCATATTTGAAATCTCCCTGAAGGATAAATGGATTGAAGCCAACGAAAACCTCCGCAAGCTTTTTGGCTACAATGTGGTGAAGTGGAACAAGGAACTGAAAAAGCAGGTGCATCCGGACGATCTCGAGAAGTTCGAAGCCATATATCGGGATTTAAAATCGGGCAAGCGCACCATGAAGGACGATCTGCGCCTGAAGCGGGCGGACGGCAGCTATATCTGGTGCAGGGTGCTGATCGCCGTGCTTTTGGATTCGGGCGGAAAGCCGGTACGGGTGCTGGGAAAAATCACGAATATCGATACGCAGAAGCGCGAGGCAGCCTGGCTGCTCCAAAAAGCGCAGCAGGATTCGCTGACCAACCTTTATAACAACGAGACCACCAAGTATATGGTCAACCGTTATCTGGCCTCCGAAGGCGCGGACGGCACGCACGGCCTGATACTTATCGACGTGGATGATTTTAAAAGCGTCAACGATACGCGCGGCCACCTCTTTGGGGACGCCGTGCTCACGACGGCCGCGGGAAGGCTCAAGGCGCTGTTCCGCTCCACGGATATCCTGGGGCGCATGGGCGGGGATGAGTTCATGGTATTTTTGAAGAATGTCAGCGACAGGCCCCAACTGGAGGCGCAGGCGCGAAGCATATTGGAGGCCTTCCGTACCAGCGGGGACGCGGAAAACGAGATTACCTGCTCGATTGGCGCCGCGCTCTATTCGGAGGACGGCAATACGGTGGACGAGCTCTTTAAACACGCGGATATCGCGCTCTACCGCTCCAAGAAGGTCGGCAAGAACCGGTATTCGGTGTATGACCCCGCCATTGACGCGGGCAGCGGGGAGCATGGGGATCGGGTATAAAAGTGGCTGATGGTCCTGTGGTCTTTAACCATTACTTTTTACAGAAGGAATAATAGAGAACAATTCTCAGGAGTGCCACCGCTGAAAAGGGTGATATACTACTAACATACAGATATTGTGAGCAAAGGCGCAGGGAATTCCCTGTGCTTTTTGTTCGCGGCGAAAATGGAAGGAGTTTAGGAATATGGCGCGCTATGTATTAGGGCAAAAGGTGCCGGACGAATTCAATACGGTGAGTAAGGTAAAGGAGCAGCAGCGGAAGCTGGGGGTGAAAGCAGACGGAGTATGGGGGCCAGAAACACGGGCTGCGTATGAGACGAGTCTGCAAGCCACACAGTATGCCGGACGCGGGCAGTATGGGAAAATCCTCGGTCTGGTTGAGCCGCATTTTTCCAGTGTAAGCCAATATGCTGCCCACATTTCCCCTACGCTGCTCAGCGCAAACACAGTGAGGGATACTAAGCCCTATATCGGGAATAGAGTGCTATCGGGAGTAAAGCAGGCAAGCTATGATGTTAAGCCTGCGACTACCGGGGCACAGCAAAAGAATCAGGCTGAAAACGGTAAAACTCGTAATACACTGCAGCAAAATCTTGAGAATTATCTATATGCTACGAAGCCAAAAACAAAAGAAGATGTTGCAGAACTCATACGGGATCATGCACAATATATCAAAGAGGCGGCGGAAGCATATGGGGTTGATCCAAGAATCATTGCCGGTGTTATTTATGCCGAGCAGGTTAACAATGTCAATTATGAGGATATATTCGGAGACTGGGTTGGATTCTATGGCCTTCTTGATACCTCTATAGGTCTGGGACAAGTAAAGGTTTCAACTGCAAAACTCGTTGAAGATATGGGATATATTCCAAAGACATCCGCAACAGAGGGAGGATGGGAATTGCCTGCTATCGGGCTTGTACATGGCTCTGAGACGATGGCAAGGGAAAAGCGGCTTGAGAATAATCAAACGAATATTATGTATGTCGCTGCCTATTTGAGGTATTGGCAAGACGTATGGGAAGACGTATATCCCCAAATTAACAACGATCCTGCGATACTGGGCACATTATATAATTTGGGGGTAAGGGCCAATGCGCCAAATAAAAGCCCCCGATCGACTCCTTTTGGTGATTATGTAGAGGAAAACTATACCTATCTGGGACAGTTGCTTGGCCTTGAATCATAATGGTGAGGTGTTTCCATATGTTTAAAAAATGGCTGAAGCGGATTTTCCTGATCATACTCCTTTGCCCGGTCCTGTTTTGGGCGGCTTCGTGCGCTCGGTGCGAAATCCTCACGCTGCTGCACGGGCAGGAGTTCAAGGATGCGTATAAGGAAGATACAATGCTTAGGGAACAAAATAACTGGAAAGTTCTAGATTATTCTCCGACATATGCGAGAGTTTACTATGTCGATGAATACGGCGGGGATATACTGGAATTTACCAGGCAGGGCGATCAGTGGGTTTTCGCAAAATGGGAAACCGTATGGTCGAAAACCGGAAGCGCGTCTGAGTTTATGTGGCCCTATATCCGGTAACGGAAAAGGATACGGAGCGGGAAGGGTGTCGCCTTCCCGCTCCGCTTTTTATCAGGGCTTGCGCGTTATTCCACGTTGAACTGCTTTTTCAGCCGGGCGATATTCTCTTCGCTCAGCTTGTTGTGCGTGTCCCGCATGATGTAGCATACGTTCATTGTGACGGTGGC
>JAFABA010000143.1 GCA_023426265.1 Bacillota bacterium | reverse complement strand
TTACGGAATCGTATTATATCCGATATTTTGGGGCTGTACAATATGACCCCGCTCCATCATAACATAAAACGGCAAGTTTGAATTACAATCCATTCAGCTAAAAGTTTTTGTTAGAGCTGAAATTTTTATGGGACCGGAATTCAATGGAAAGCGCCAAGCGGCCAAATTGAATTTTGCTTGATGTTTTCTTGCATTTTTCAATAGAAAATATATTATCGCCCGAAATGTTTGTTATAAAATTAACTTATTGACATATGCAAAATTAATATTTATGATACAGATGTCGGACGCGTTGCACCAGCTTCATAGTTGACCCAAAAATCCAATTCATCTGCTTAAATGCGCTCCGGAAAAAGACAGGCAGATGGGTTTTTGTATGCCCTTGGAAAGGATTGCAATACTAAATTTGATAAAGTTTGCAAGGGCGTCCATGACCGCCGTAACGGCGAAGCTGTTGAAATACCACATAGGAGACAGGCAGAATGACCGGTCAAACGCTTCTACTTCTTACCGTAGGAATACCGCTACTGGGGGCATTTTTATTGCCGATTGCAGGCAGGGTATCGCCAAAGTTCCGAAACGCCCTTGCCTTTGTTCTGGTAGCGGCGCCGCTTGTTTTAAGCATACTCTCGTTGCCATCGTCGCTAAAAAGTCCATCCGTGTTGCAGATTACGCTGCCGTTGGGGCTGAGCTTTGGCCTCATGGCGGACGGCCTGGCGGTATTTATGGCGATATCCGCCTCGCTGATCGGCCTTATCATAGTAGGGTATTCGTTCGGTTACATGTCGCACGCGAGTAACCAAAGCGAATACTACTTTTTTGTGGCGCTGTTTATCGGCGCGATGATGGGGATCGTCTATTCGACGGATCTCATTTTCCTCTACCTGTTCTGGGAGATTTCTGCGCTTTGCTGCTGGCGGTTGATCGGCTTCTTCCGCGAGAAGGAGTTTGTGCGCCGCGCCAACAAGGCTTTCCTCATTACGGTGTTCGGCGCTTTATTGATGCTTGCGGGCTTCATCATGATCTATGTGCAGACCGGCACGACGGATCTACTCGCCCTCAAGGGCCAGCCCATTGCGGCGGGCGCGGTTGCGCTCATCCTCTTCGGCCTGCTTTCAAAATCCGCCACTTTGCCGCTCCACTCCTGGCTGGCGGACGCGGGCGTTGCGCCCTCCCCTGTTACCGCGCTCTTACATGCGGCGGTGCTGGTCAAAATCGGCGTGTACGTGTTTGCGCGGCTGTTCCTTGTAAACTTTAAGCTGGACGACGTGTGGCATACCGTGGTCCCCATCATCGCCGCCGTAAGTTCCCTGGCGTGCGCGGGCGCGGCGATCGCGGAAAACGACATCAAGCGCATTATCGCGTATTCCACCGTCAGCCAGATCGGCTATATCTTCTTAGGATTGTCCGTTGGCGGCGAATTGGCTGCGGCGGGCGGCATCCTCTACATCCTGATGCACGGCATTTCGAAGGCGGGGCTGTTCCTGTGCGCGGGCATTGTGGAACACACCTACCACACCAAGGACATCCGGGAACTGGGCGGGTTAATCAAGACCATGCCGGTCACCGCGGTTTCCTTCCTGCTGTGCGCATTCTCCGTCATGGGTATCCCGCCCTTTGGCGGCTTCTTCAGCAAATACATGGTGGTCAACGGCGCGGCTGCGGCCGGGCATCCCTGGATCGCTTTCACGTTCCTGCTGGGCGCGGTGTTTACCATCGTATACCTTCTGCGTGCGTTCACCAAGGTATTCTTGGGCGAACCCAAGCGGGAGCTGAAAAAGGAAGGTTCGTTCAGCATGACTTTCTCTGTAGCGTTGCTTGCGGCGCTGTCCCTCATCAGCGGTCTGTTGGTTCAAATTCCTGCAGGCTTTGTTGAAACCCTTGTGCGGCAATTGGTGGTGGCGGCATGAATAACGCAGTATTGTTTTTGATATTCGCGCCCACGGCGTTCGCGATTCTTACCTTCCTGCTTCCGCAAAAGACGAAGTGGGTCAAAGAATGTTTGCTTGTGCTTTGTGCACTCGTTAACCTTGGACTGATGATCGGCGTATATGGAAAGCAAATCGCCGTGGATCTCCCCTGGGGTGGCTTTGGCTTGGAATTCTCCCTGCGCCTAACCCCATTCTCCGGTTTTATCCTGCTGGCGGTCGCGATTATCGCGCTGCTGATCGCGCTCTATTCCACCGCATTTTTACGGGAAAAGCCCTATGCCAAGCGGTTTTACGCGTTTTTTCTGCTGACCTTGACGCTCGTCAACGGTGCGGTGCTATCCAACAACCTCGTGCTACTGCTCTTCTTCTGGGAAGGTATCCTCTGCACGATGTTCGCCATGCTCTTGACCGATAAGCCGGGCGGCTTCAAAACCGCCGTCAAATCGATCGTTATCGTCGGTTTCACCGACCTTTGCCTGATGCTGGGCATCGGCATGACGGCGCAGCTCGCGGGCACGCTGAATATGGAGGGCATCCATCTTCCGGTGGAGGCTTCCACATCCGCAGCGTTTCTCCTGATGCTGATCGGCGCACTCGGCAAGGCGGGCGCAATGCCCTTCCATACCTGGATACCGGACGCCGCCAACGACGCGCCGCTGCCCTTCATGGCGTTCCTGCCCGGCGCATTGGAAAAGCTGATGGGCATTTACCTCTTGGTGCGCATTACGACCGGCCTCTATACGCTGGAGCACGGCTCCGGCATGAGCATGGCGCTGATGACGCTGGGCGCTGCGAGCATACTCTTCGCCGTCATGATGGCGCTCATTCAAAAGGATTATAAACGCCTCCTTTCCTACCACGCGGTCAGCCAGGTAGGCTACATGCTGCTGGGTATCGGCACCGCGCTTCCGGTGGGCATCATAGGCGGGCTGTTTCATATGCTCAACAACGCGCTCTATAAAAGCTGCCTGTTCTTGACGGCGGGCTCCGTGGAGCGGCAGGCGGGCACCACGGATTTAAAGGTGGTGGGGGGCTTGAGAAAACAGATGCCTGTTACATTCGTCTGCTTCCTGATTGCCGCAGCCTCCATCGCGGGATTCCCGCTCACGAACGGCTTCTTCTCCAAGGAGCTGATATTCGACGCCGCGATTGAAGCCTCGCTGCCCTTCTACATTGTGGCGGCTGTGGGCGCGTTCTTTACGGCGGTCTCCTTCTTAAAGCTTGGGCATGCCGCGTTCTTCGGCAAAGCCGAAGCGCCCAAAAAGGATGTGAAGGAAGCGCCTTGGACCATGCTCGTGCCCATGATCACCCTTGCCGTTGGCTGTATCTTAGCTGGCGCGTTCCAGGGCCAATTGGTCGCGCTGTTTAAGACCTTCCTGCCCGAGATGGAGCATCTTGAGGAAGCGGGCACGCACACGAACTTTGTGCTGGCGGGTATCTCCCTTGTGGTACTCGCGCTTGCGGTACTGAGCCACCGCCTGGGCTATAAAAAGACCGGGCGCGGAATATTGGCCGCGGACCACTTCCACTATGCGCCGGGCCTGCACCAGATATACGGCCTCGCGGAAAAGAAGGTTTTCGACCCGTACTATGTGTTTGGCCTGCTGGGAAAAGGATATTCCACGGCGGCGCTTGCTCTAAACAACGGCATCAGCTGGTTCTACGATACGGCCGTCGTCCGCTTTACGGGCTGGGTCTCGGGCGGGATACGCAAGGCGCATACCGGCAGTACCGCCGTGTACCTTGTCTGGACGGTGGTTGGAGTAGCGTTTGTCTCGCTGTTCCTGCTGATATCGCTCTCTTGAGCCGCAAAGGATTAATAGTTTAGGAGGAAGCCTTCGTGCCGCTTTTGTTCTTAGCAATCCCACTTGCCGCGGTAGTGGTATTGAATATCGTTTATTACTGGATCAAGGGCAAGGTTGCCGTGTGGTGCGCTGCCGTCATGGCCGCGGCACAGACGCTGCTTTCCGTTTATACGCTCGTTGAATGCCTGAAGAGCGGAACCGTGTTTTCGGATACCCGTATCGGTCTCTTGGAAATCGACGCGCTGTCCGCTTTGGTGCTGCTTACCGTTGGGTTGATCGGATTTGTGGCGCTGTTGATCACGAACTCCGCCATACCGAAACAGCAGCACAATTTTGCGAACCTTGCGCTGATACTCATGGCTGGCATGAACGGTATCGCCATCGTGCGGGACCTCTTCACGCTCTATGTGTTCATTGAAATCACGTCCGCTGCCTCCTTCATTCTCATCGGCTTCCGAAAGGACCGTAATGAATTGGAAGGCGCATTCAAATACTATATCCAGTCCGCCGTCGCCACCATCGCGATGCTGACGGCCACGGCGTTCCTGTTCCTGTTTGCGGGCGATACCACGTTCGCAAACGCGGCATCTGCTATCGGAGCGGCAGCACAGGCGGGCTCCTTCCCGTACGGGATCGTGATTTCTCTGATCCTGTACACGGTGGGCTTCGCCATCAAGTCCGGCGCGGTCCCCTTCCACTCCTGGGTGCCGGACGCATACTCCGCCTCCCCCGCCCCGGTATCGGTGCTTTTAAGCGGCGTCGTCACCAAGGCTTCCGGCGTGTATGTGCTCATGCGCATATTCCGCGACATCTTCTTAAGCCACGCCTCCGTCGGGAACCTCCTGACGGTATTGGGCCTGATTTCAATATTGGTGGGTGCGTTCGCCGCCATCGGCCAGAACAAAATGAAGCGCATGCTGGCGTTCTCCAGCGTCAGCCAGATTGGCTACATACTCCTTGGCCTTGGCACCGGCTCCCCCTTGGGCTTCTTTGGCGCGATGCTGCACTTTTTCAATCACGCGTCGTTTAAATCCCTGCTGTTCCTGGACGCCGCGGCGGTGGAACAGCAGACGGGCCTTACCAATATGGATGAAATGGGCGGGTTAAGTGAAAAAATGCCCGTTACCGGCTGGAGCTCGGTGGTCGCCTACCTCTCCACAGCCGGTATCCCGCCGCTTGCGGGCTTTTGGAGCAAGCTGTTCATCATCGTCGCCGTGTGGCGCGTTTCCCCCGTAATGGCGGTGATCGCGCTGCTTGCGGGCGTTATCACGCTTGCATACCTTCTCCTGATTCAGAAGAAGGTGTTCTTTGGAAAGGTTCCCGAAGCGCTTGCCAATGTGAAGGAAGCGGGCGCGGGGTTTGTGGGCGCGGAGCTTGTGCTGGTTGCTGTGAATGTTGTAGTCGGCGCCGTACTTCCATTCGTGCTCGGTACTTTTATGAACTTGCTGTAAAGGAAGGTGGATAGCGTGTCGCTTCCTGTTATCATTCTTCTGTTAATCTCGCTTGTGGCCTGTGCGATCCTGTGCATCGTCCGGCCCAACCTCATTAAGGCCGCCATCTGGATGTCCATCTTGAGCGGTATCTTAGCGCTGGTGATGTTTTTAATGGGTGCTCCCTTAGCGGCGGCGTTTGAGCTTTCCGTCTGCGCGGGGTTGATCCCTGTCATATTCATCAGCGCTTCGAGCATGACAAAGATCACTTCCCGCGAGGAGCAGGCGGAAAAGGACAAAGAGCGCAAGCGCCGCTTCGCGTTTTTGCCCATACTGCTCATTACGCTCGCAACCGTGCTGTTCTTTGTGCTTTGGCCGCATGTGAGCGAACTCCTGACCGGCATCGTTACAACGGCTGATGCCTCCACCCCGCAGCAGATCCTCTGGGACAAGCGCCAGATCGACCTTGTGGGCCAGGTAATCATCGTGCTCTTGGGCGTCTACGCCGACCTTGTATTCTTTAAGGGGGTACGCGAAAAATGAACGAGCTGTTCTTAGTGTTTTTGATCGCTGTTGCGTTGCTGCTCGTTACGGGTATCTATTGTTTGATCGTATCCCGCAACCTGATGCGCATATTGCTCTCCATTGAGATTTTAGCAAAAGGGATTACGCTTTTGATGATCGCGGTCGGATATGTGACGGGCAACATGGCGCAGGCGCAGGCCTACGTGCTGACCATCATCGTGATCGAGGTGGTGCTGGTGGTGGTAGCCACGGGCATCGTGCTTGGCATTTACCGCGAGACGGACGTGCTGGATACGCGCAAGCTCAACAACCTCAAGGGCTGATGCGCGGATTGGAGGAATAAATCATGCAAAACATACTGCTTTCGCCGCCTGTCGTGTTCCTGATATTCATCGGGCTTTCCGTAGGTCTTTCGGCCCTGTTTGGCCGGATTGCCGCGCGCGGCAAGGACTATAAAAAGAAGCTCGACCCGTATTCCTGCGGCGAAACCGTGCCGGAAAACCAGGGCCAGCCGGAATACTCGCAGTTCTTCCACTTTGCGTTTTTCTTTACCATCATGCACGTAACCGTGCTGATGATCGCAACCGACGTAAAAAACATCTCCGTCGTGGCCATATTGTTCCTGGCGCTGACGGTGCTTTCGTTACTCATGCTCTTCAGGAGGGAGAAAGATGATCGTTGACCGCATCATCCGCTGGGCGAGGCAAAAGTCCCCGTGGATCATTCACTTTAATTCCGGCGCATGCAACGCGTGCGATATTGAAATCATCGCTTCGCTGACGCCGCGCTACGACGTGGAGCGCATCGGCGTGCAGTTGAAAGGCTCCCCGCGGCATGCGGACGTGCTGATCTGTTCCGGCCCCGTCACCAGGCAGCAGCGCGAGCGCCTGATCACCATTTACGAGCAGATGGCGGAACCCAAGTTCGTGGTGGCGGTAGGCACATGCGCATGTTCCTCGGGCGTGTTCCAGGGCTGCTACTGCGTGGAGGGCGGCATAGACAGCGCCATCCCCGTGGACGCGTACATTCCCGGCTGCCCCGTCAAGCCGGAAGCGATTATAGACGGCGTGACAAAGCTGATCGACAGTATGGAGAAAAAATAATGGAGGCGATTGCGATGGAAGACAACGCTTTGGTACTGGAGCAATTGCGCAAACAATTCCCCGTACTGGCTGAAGAAGGCGATGTAACCGCAAAGAGACGGGTATTTATTGCGGTACCCTTGGAACTGCTCCTTGACGTGCTGCGCTACGCGAACGACGAGCTTGGATTTACGAGCTTGTGCACCATCACCGGTATGGACTCGGGCGAACATTATGAGTTCATCTACCATCTTGCCCACGAAAACGGCGTGATGCTCAACGTGAAGGTCAAAGCGCCTAAAGGTAACCCCGTGGTTCCCACGGTGCTCGATATCTACAACGGCGCAACATTTTATGAGCGCGAGATCGAAGGCCTGCTGGGCGTCACGGTAAAAGGCCTCCCCGAAGGAAGGCCGTACCCGCTGCCCGACAACTGGCCCAAGGGGCAATATCCGCTGCGCAAGGACTGGACGCCGGATATGCTCAAGAACAACCCGGAAGGAGCACAGTAGCATGGGAAAAATCGTCGTACCTTTTGGCCCCCAGCATCCCGCATTGGAAGAGCCCGAAAGCTTTACCCTGCTCTTAGAAGGCGAGCGCGTGGCGGCGGCAAGCGTCGCACTGGGCTACAACCACAGGGGCATGGAAAAGGCCTGCGAAAGCAAGACCTATATACAGAATATCTACCTGCTCGAGCGCATCTGCGGCATCTGCTCGCACGCGCATTCCACCTGCTATGTGGAGACGGTGGAAAGCCTTTTAAACCTTGAAGTTCCCAAGCGCGCACAGTATTTGCGTTCCATGATAGGCGAGCTTGAGCGCATCCACAGCCATCTCTTATTCCTGGGCGTGGCCGGGCATGAGATCGGCTTTATGACGTTCTTCATGTACGCCTGGAAGGACCGTGAGATCGTGATGGATCTATTGGAAAACATCACGGGCAACCGTATCAATTACGGCATGAACACAATCGGCGGCGTACGGCGCGACATTACGCCGGAGCAGATCGAAACCATCAAAAAGGACATGGATCGGCTGGAAGAGCGCACCAAGTATTATATGCAGGTCGCCATCGAGGAAGAGACCATGCTGCTGCGCCTAAGGGGCGTTGGTCGCCTTTCGCGCGAAGACGCGCTGCGCTTTGGCGCGCAGGGCCCCGTATTGCGCGCTTCGGGCGTCGCCCGCGACATCCGCAAGGACGACCCGTACGACGCGTACCCCGAGCTTAATTTCAAGGTTGCCACCGATGACCATGCGGACGTATACGGCCGCGTGATCGTGCGTGTGCTGGAGCTGATGGAAAGCTACAAGCTGATCCGCCAGATCGTGGACAATCTCCCCGAGGGCCCCATCTCCGTAAAAGCGCCGGTCAAAATCCCGCAGGGCGAGGCCGTGAACCGCGTGGAAGCGCCGCGCGGCGAAAACCTCCACTACGTGCGCTCGAACGGCACGGATAAGCCGGAACGCGTGAAGGTCCGCGCCCCAACGCTGGGGAACAGTGCCGCCGTCACGCATATGATGGAGGGCGGATATTTGGCGGACGTTCCCATCGTCATCGCCGCGATCGACCCTTGCTTCTCCTGCACGGACCGGGCGATCAAGGTCGTGAACCTAAAGAGCGGCGAAGACAAACGGATGGATTGGCAGGCGCTCAGGCAGTACAGCATCGACTGGTATCAGAAACAGGGCGTCAACATGGAGAAAATCAGCATACACAGGAAGGATAGATAACAATGGGCCTTTCCTTGTTCCAAATACTCGTTTTCCCCGGGTTCCTGTTCCTTGGTTTGATTTCGCTGGCCTTTGAGTATGTGGACCGCAAGCTTTACGCAAGGCTTCAAAACCGCGTAGGGCCGCCGTGGTACCAGCCGCTTGCGGATATCGTCAAGCTGGTTTCCAAGGAAAGCATTGTGCCAAAAAACGCCGACCGGTTCGTGTTTAAGGCAATCCCCATTTTTGCGATGGCGGCGACGTATACGGCGTTTCTGTACATCCCTATCACGGGTACGCAGTCGGTTTACCCGTTTGCGAGCGACCTCATCGTGGTGCTGTACTTTTTGACCATCCCTACGCTGACATTCTTCCTGGCGGGCTGGTTCTCCTCCTCGCTGTATGCGGAAATCGGCTCTATACGCGCCATGACGCAGTTCTTTGCGTATGAGGTGCCGCTGTATATGTCCCTGCTTGGCCCGGCTCTCTTGGCCGGTTCCTGGTCCATATCGGGCATCACGGCGTTTTACCAGGCCAACCCGCTCTTAACCTTAGTCAACCTGCCCGGCCTGTTTGTGGCGCTTGTGGCGACCCAGGGCAAGCTCGAGCGCGCTCCCTTCGATATTCCGGACGCTGAAACCGAAATCGTCGGCGGAACGTTTACAGAGTATAGCGGGCGTTTGCTCGCCATGTTCCGCATGACGATAGACAGCGAGCTGGTGGTAATGGCGGCGCTGATCTCCGCGGTATTCTTCCCGTTCTATATCCCGGGGAATGCGGTGCTGGGATTGCTTGTATTCCTTGTGAAGGTGCTCGTCGTAGTCATCCTGCTTACCGTCATGCGCGCCGTGCTCGCGCGGCTGCGCATCGATCAGATGGTCAGCTTCTGCTGGAAGGTGCTTGCGCCCGTTTCCTTGGCGCAGATCCTGATCGATTTGATCGTGAAAGGAGTCCTCTAAACCATGAAAAGAAAAGTGACGGGAACCATGCTCCCGTACATGATGAAAATGCTGGTACGCAAGCCGGACACCATTGCCTACCCAATGGCGCCCGCCAAGGTTGCGGACCATTTTCGCGGCGCGCTGAAATTTGACCGCGAAAAGTGCATCGGCTGCAAAATCTGCATGCGCGTATGTCCCGCCACCGCCATCGAGATCGAAAAGATCCCGGAGGAAGAGAAGAAGTTCAAGGCAATCGTGCATATGGACAAATGCATCTTCTGCGGACAGTGCGTGGACTCCTGCCCCAAGAAGGCGCTGGAGAACACCGAGGCGTTCGAGCTTGCGAGCTTAAGCCGCGACTCGCTCAAAAAGGAAATCTAAATGAGCGAGCTGCTTCCATTCCTTTTAGAAAAGCTTGCGGGCACAAAGCGGCTTACGATACTTGGCGTGGGCTCGCTTCTTCGCGGAGACGACGCGGCGGGCATGCTGATTGTGGAACGCTTACTGGAGGCGTTTCCCCCACAGGATTACCCCGATTTGCTTCTCTGCGGCGGCGGCACAGCGCCCGAAAACTTCAGCGGCAACGTCCGCCTGTTTGCGCCCGACCATATGCTGATCATAGACGCAGCGGACGCAAGATGCGAGCCGGGCAGCATTGTGGATATCCCGCGCGTGGAGATCGGCGGCCCGAGCTTCAGCTCTCACATGCTTCCCCTTAAAATCATGGTGGATTACCTGGTGAACGAGACCGGCACGAACATCACCATGCTGGGGCTTCAGTATAAGTACATCGAGTTTGGCGCGGATCTCTCCCCCGAAATGCGGGAAGTGGTGGACGAGCTCACCGAGGCGCTGCTTGCAGCGATCCCGATGGTAATGCGGCGCACGGAATAACGCGCTGCTGCAAAGCATGCAGCGCAGCCAACACGCCCGCCAATATTGCAAATTTTGCTTGGCTGTGGTATGCTTTCTAAGCGTCTGCAGCAGGGCCTCTTGCTTTAAGAACGACAACTGAACTGGAAGAGTATCGAAGTGGTCGCAACGAGCCGCACTCGAAATGC
>JAFABA010000026.1 GCA_023426265.1 Bacillota bacterium | reverse complement strand
CTGCGCGGGGGGCTTGTTTCCTACCGGTACACGGGCGTGGAGCTGCTGCAGGATATGCCCAGGCCCAGTTTCTGGCGCGCGCCAACGGACAACGACAGGGGCAACCATATGCCCGCCCGGTACGGCCAGTGGAAGCTCGCAAGTCTCTACGCCATGCCATTTGACCCCGCCAAACTTCCCGCGCAGGAATTGCCCGAATTGCGGATACAGGAATGGAAAAACCGCGTTACCGTGACATTCACCCACTACCTACCCACCGTTCCTGTTTCAAGCTGCCAGGTGGGCTACTCCGTTTTTGGGGACGGCAAAATACAGGTTTCCCTTACGATGCACCCGCCCGAAGCGCTCTCCCCCATGCCGGAATTCGGTATGCTGTTTGAGCTTAGCGCCGATTATGACCATCTGGAATGGTATGGCATGGGGCCGGAGGAAACCCATTGCGACAGAAGGCTTGGCGCAAAGCTTTCCGTATACCGCAACCTTGTGCGCGAGAACATGGCGCGGTATCTTGTGCCGCAGGAAACCGGCAACAAAACGGGCGTGCGGTATGCGAAGGTAGTAAACGGTAAGGGCCGGGGGCTTTTGTTTTCCACGGCAGAAGAGATGGAATTTTCCGCCCTCCCGTATACCCCGCATGAATTGGAAAACGCGCATCACCCGTATGAATTGCCGCCCGTCCACCGCACCATCGTGCGCGCCTCCCTGATGCAGATGGGAGTGGGGGGAGATAACAGTTGGGGGGCGCGCACGCTGCCCGAATACCTGCTGCCGCAGGGAAAGCCGTTACACTTTACGTTCTCCTTCCGGGGGATTTGAATAACGGAGATAGGCTTAGTCCAAATAAGAAAAACCCGCCGGCCATCGGCCCGCGGGTTTTTCGGCTGTTGCCCCGCTTCTATTGACAATCCCTCTATTGCGTCATATCGTATGCGTATCTGTCATATTTTACCCAGATAGGCATATATGTTATCACGCCGCCCCAAGTCAAGCTGGCAGCGGACGGAAAGGCCCGATAACGTATGGGGAAGCTGCTTTTGGTCAATTCGCTCACGGCAGCGCGGCTCGCGCTGGCCGTTTGGTATGCGTCCTGCCTGTTCGCATTTCGGGAACGCTTCCTGCTTGCGACAGCCCTGTATGTTGCCATTTGCGCCACCGATTTTCTGGACGGCTACTTGGCCCGCAAATATTGCGCATGTACAAAGGCGGGAGAATTGCTGAACGTGCTTGCCGACCTTTGTTTTATTCTGGCCTCCTGCGCCGTGCTTGCGCTGCGCCGCGCGCTGCCGTTTTTTTTGATTTGTACCATCGTGTTCAAATTCCTGGAGTTTTGCTGCACGTCTTATTATGCAAGGCGATTGGACTTTAGCCGCCTGTTTGTTTCGGACCGCTGCGGCAGGCTGGTTGCGGCCGCGTTTTATGCGCTCCCCTACCTCGTCCCTGTTTGGACATTGCCCCCGCGGCGGTTAAACTTGTGCATAGCCTGCCTCAGCCTGCTTCTTGCGTTTGGCGCATTCGCCTCTTCCTGGAACAGGGTAGTATGCCTAAAAGGATATCTCTCGAATTTTCGCCGGAAGCTAGCCCCCGCCCAAAACCGGGCGGAGATCCCGGCAGCGTAACAAAAAAAGTCCCGATCAGGCAATCGCCTGATCGGGACTTTTTTCAGCCAACCACGTCGTAACCCTGGTCTTCAATCTCCAGCCGGATTTGCTCCAGCGTCGTTTTATCGGAGTCATGATCCACCGTCACCGTCTTACCGTTTAAATCCACAGCAACTGAGGCGACGCCGGGGAGCGCTCCCACCGCCTTTGTGATCGATTTTACGCAATGCTCGCAGGACATTCCGTCCACTTTAATTACCGCTTTTCCCATATTTGCCTCCTGCTATTTTAAATCAAAGGGTTTGAGGAACTTATCCACTTCAACCGTCTTGCCCTCCTCTTCCACGGGGACCTTCGCAAACGCCCAGCCATTTACCGCGTTGGGGTCAACGCCCGCCGCGATGAACGGCTCCGGGTTCAGCACAAACACGATGTCCTTGTCGTTTGTGCCCATATCCTTCGCCCATTCGAACATGTTGCCGTTGCCGAGCTTTACGCCGTAATGATCGAGCGCGGTGTGGTAGCCGATGCTGTCGCGGTACAGGTTTACGATCTGCTCATATGCCTTGAGCGGGGTGACCTCGCCGCTGTACTTCAGCTCGTCGCTGCCAAACTTCGTGCCCACCATCAGCTTATCCTCATAATAGGTGACGCTTTCGGGGAGCTTCGCGGGGTCCAGGCCCGCGTCAAGAAATGGCTGTGCGTCAAACTCCAGCATGGCGTCGTGGAGGGGGCTCCTGCTGTAATCCTCGCTCCAGATGAACCGTACGGTATCGTCGGGAGCGGAAAGAGACCAGCCGGCGTTCATTTCGTCGGCCTGAACCTTGTCGGGTATGGCCTTTAGTACCGCGTCAAACGAGGTGACGGACTCTTTTCCCACAACGTCGAGCTGGCTGCAGCCGACGAATGCAAGCACGGCCATCGCCCCGGCGCAAAGTATGAGGATTGCTTTTTTAACCTTTTTCATATATTCCCTTTCTTAGCATATCGCTTTGAAATGATTGAACCTTCCTATGTTTATCGATTGATGCCGTCTTACCGCGGCGCTTTGAAATTCTTTAACCGCAGCGCGTTGGTCAGCACCGATACCGAACTTAAACTCATGGCGGCTGCCGCGAATATGGGGTTTAACAGGGGGCCGCCCAACAGATACAGCACGCCCGCCGCGATGGGGATGCCGATGACATTGTACCCAAACGCCCAGAACAAATTCTGCTTGATGTTGCGGATGGTCCGTTTGCTCAAATGTATGGCGGTCGGCACATCCATTAAGTCCGAGCGCATCAGCACGATATCCGCGCTTTCCATCGCCACATCCGTGCCGGAGCCGATCGCGATGCCGATATCGGCCTGCGCAAGCGCGGGAGCGTCGTTGATGCCGTCGCCCACCATGGCCACCTTGTGGCCTTCATTCTGCAGCTTTTTGACCTCGTTGGATTTATCCTGCGGCAGCACTTCGGCCAGTACCCGGTCGATGCCTACCTGGCGTGCGATGGCCGCGGCGGTCTTTTTGTTGTCTCCCGTGATCATGGCAACCTGGATGCCCATTTTGTGCAGGCTTTCGATTGCGGCGCGGCTACTCTGCTTGACGACGTCCGCCACGGCGATGATGCCTGCGATTTTGCCGTCCAGCGCCACATACATCGGCGTCTTGCCTTCTTCGGCCAGCCGGTCGGATGCGGCTTCGAGCTCAGACAGTGAGACGCTCCGTTCGTTCATCAGCTTCCGGTTGCCAGCAAGCACCGTCTGGCCGCTGATGCGGGCCTCAATGCCGCGCCCGGTGAGCGCTTCAAACCCTTCCACCGCAAGGAAAGGCAATCCCTTTTCCTGCGCGCCCAGCACGATTGCAGCCCCCAGCGGGTGCTCGGAGCCCTTTTCCGCCGAAGCCGCCAGCTGGTATAGGTCGTCCGCAACCATGCCGCCCGCGGGCAGCACGTCCGTCACGGTCGGCTTGCCCTCGGTGATTGTGCCGGTCTTGTCGAACACGATGGTATTGATCTTGTGGGCGGTTTCAAGCGCCTCGCCGCCCTTGATGAGTATGCCGTTCTCCGCGCCCTTGCCGGTGCCCACCATAATTGCCGTGGGAGTCGCAAGGCCCAACGCGCAAGGGCAGGCGATGACCAGCACCGATATGAATATGGTCAGCGCGAACTCGAGATCCCGTACGCCAAAGTACCACACGATGCCCGCGAGAACCGCGATGACGCACACGATGGGTACGAAATACCCGGATACGATATCCGCCATCTGGGCGATGGGCGCTTTGGAGCCCTGGGCGTCCTCCACCAGCTTGATGATCTGGGCAAGCGCGGTGTCGCTGCCGACTTTTTCCGCCCGGAACTGTATGGTACCGTTGGTGTTGAGGGAGGCGGCATAAACGGTGTCCCCCGCCTTTTTGTCCACCGGCATGCTTTCGCCGGTCAGCATGCTTTCGTCGATTGCCGTGTGGCCTTCCAACACCGTGCCGTCCACCGGTATTTTAGCGCCGGGCTTCACAACGATAACGTCGCCGACCTCGACTTCATCGATGGGGATTTCTTTTTCTTCCCCGTTCTCAATGATAATCGCGGTTTTGGGCGCAAGGCCCATCAGCTTCTTGATTGCCTCGCTTGTTCGCCCTTTGGAAACGGCCTCAAGCGATTTCCCGAGCAATATCAGCGTGATGATGACGCCCGCCGTTTCAAAATAGAGCGATTCCACCGCGCCAAACCCGCCGGTTGCGATCTGCCATACGTTGTATATGCTGTATAGGACCGCCGCCGTGGTGCCTATGGCGATGAGAGAGTCCATGTTCGGGCTGCGCTGTATGAGCGCCTTGAAGCCGACGGTATAAAACTTGTAGCCCACGCCGATGACAGGCAGTACCAGCAGCAGTTCGACCAGGGCATAGATCAGCGGGTATTGCATCGGGTCCAGCCCGCCGGGGAAGGGAAGCTTCACGATCGTGATCATGGGCACCATCGCGATGTAGAGAAGCGGCAGGGAGAATACGGCGGAAACAATAAATTTGCTCCACAGCGTACGGATCTCCTTCTGCTTGCGCGCACGGTCCTCATCCGAAGCCGCGGTCTTTTTGATCTCCAGCGCCTTGTACCCCGCCTTTTCAATCGCTTCCCGTATTGCGGAAAGGCGAACTTGCTGCGGGTCGTACGAAACGGTCGCTTTTTCCGTAGCGAAGTTGACCGAAACGCTCGCTACGCCGTTGAGCTTGCGGATGGCCTTTTCCACGCGCTGCGCACAGGCGGCGCAGGTCATATCGCCTATGGGTATGGTGACATCCGTATGCTGCTTCTTCTCCACCACTTCGTATCCGATTTTTGTTACGGCCTCCTGAATTGCGGAAAGCGGAAGGACGCTCTCATCATATTCCACAAACAGCTTTTCGCTGGCGAGATTGACATTGGCCTGCCCGATGCCGTTCAATTTGCGCACGGTCTTTTCGATGCGCTGCGCGCAGGCCGCGCAAGTCATACCCCGAATACTTAGTACTTTACTTTCCATCTTGTGGACCACCTCACTCCTTACTATTTTCGAAAGCTATCGCTTTTTATTTTGGTCGCACAGGCGGAATGAATCCGCCTGCGCTCCCGCCGCTACGCGTCACGATACCATTCGTATCTCTGCTCCGTTCCTTGACGGATGATTGCGCTTATGCTATTATTCTAACTGTAATAGAAATTAAAACAAGTACGCACTATATTGTGTGATACTACCCAAAACGATAGTATGGAAAGAGGTACCCCATGAACTGCCCCCACAGCGATCTGAACTGCCCCGTTGACGCCACGCTGCGCCTGATTGGCGGCAAATACAAATCCCTTATTTTATGGCACCTGGTCAACGGTACCCTGCGCCATGGGGAATTGCAAAAGCTCATTCCACAGGCCACGCCCAAAATGCTGACCCAGCAGCTGCGGGAGCTTGAAAACGACAACCTGCTTAAGCGTACGGTCTACCCTGTGGTGCCGCCCAAGGTGGAATACTCTTTGACGGAGTTTGGCAGAAGCCTAAAGCCCATACTCGCCGCCATGTACGAATGGGGCGCGGGTTACATGCGGGACAACGGCCTCAAAGCCAGTTGTTCTATGACCATGCGCGCAAACGAGGGCTGAAACTGGCCACCGTTGATACAAGTTTCTTAAATCGTTGAAAAGGTACGTTGCGGGCTCCGCCTGACGGCCCACAGTTTGCAATGGTCGCGCAATTCCTAATGGGTTTGCATTCCCTTGCGCACTGAGCCTCCACTTCGCTTGCTCCGCCACTGGCGGCGCTCAGCATCGGCTCCCAAACTCCCGCTTAGGGCCGTAAACAGAGGAACTTAGGGTTTTGAAACCGATTCACCGGATCGGTTTCTGCCCTCAGGCAACAACCCGCTTTCCTCCGGAAAGCCCTTAAGAGCCCATACAATTCTCCCGGCTGTTTACACTTTGTAAACAGCCGGGAGTTTCTTTCATATTCCGTTGCCCTTTTGCCGCAGCGCTTAGCGTTTTTCTTTTTTCTTATCCCGGCTTACAAAGAAATACCCGATTGCAAGCAATGCTAACGGCAGTATGCAATGCCAGTGGCTCAGTAAAAACTCCATCGTTTCAACCTCTCGTATGCCCGTTATCCGCAGCAGCCCGCGGCCCCGCTGTCCGCCTCAAAGTAGGAAGGCGGCCAGATCATGGTCTCATAGCTTCCCGCTTCTTCCTTGATGGCTTCCATATCGATATTCTTAATATCCTCCACGACCTTTACATACCCATAGAAGGCGTTGTCCTGCGTGGAAAAATCAAAGCTTTCCGTCGGGTACAGGTAGAGCGGGGTTTCGCCCTGCGGCATGGGGAATTGCGTATAGAAAGCGGGGAACAGCAGCCCGGCGTTCCCGGGAAGGGTAGAATTGTTGACGATCGTCCATTCCGTATCCAAATTCGCCTGCATCACGACGATGGCGGGCTTCAAGCCTTCATCCGTCAGCTCGACTTTTACCGTCTGCTGTCCATCCTTGATCTCCGCCACCGCCACGGAGTCGGTGGAAATTTTCACGCCCGCAGGAACGGGTTCGGACGGTTCCGTCGAAATTTCGCCCTGGGCGGCGGGTTCGGAGGCAGGCACTTCCGTCCCCGCTTCCACCACGGTGATGGAACCGCGGATCATGCCCATCCAGCAGCTGTACGGGAATTTGCCCGTTTTGTCCGGCGTAAATTCAATGACGTTTTCGCCGGGCTGGAACTGGTATTCGATGTTGTATTCCGGAATGAATATCCGGTTGTTGCAGCCGTTTATACTTCTTTTCTCCGCGTTGATTGTCCATTTTACGGGCGTGCCCGCTTGTACGGTGATGGCCGGGTATTTGCCTGACGCAAGCGTGGAGGTCACGATCTGCACGCCGTTTTCAATCGTGGCACCCGCGTTGCCAGCCTGCGTCTGCCCGGTTTTCTGCACGGGATTTTGCGCACTTTGGGGGATAAGCTCCGGCAGGGAGAATCCGGATAGGGCCCAGCCCTGCGTGAACATGGACATACCCAGCACTACCACCAGCACCGCGCCCACTGTCATGACCTTGCGGGTAAACCGCTTGCTTAAAACCGAACTGAGCGCGCCAAGGCCGAACATCAGGGGAACCGTGCCCAGGCTGAAGAGCAGCATGGACAGCGCGCCCGTTAGCGGGCTTGCGGTGGAAAGCGCGTAGATCTGCATGGCCTGCAGCGGGCCGCAAGGCATCAGGCCGTTTAAAAGTCCCACATACAGCGGACTGTTGCTGCCCGCCTTCTGCTTGTTGATGCCGCGCGCAAACGCCTTGGGCATCCTCGGGGTGAGCTTCCTTAAGAACGGGAATATGCCCAGCATGTTGAGGCCCATAATCACCATGAACACGCCAGCAAGCAGCTGTACAACGCCCTTGAACGCGCCGGTTAAACTGATAACGGAGCCCAGAGCGCCCACGATCGCGCCGACGACGGTATAGGAAATGACGCGCCCCAGGTTATATAAGAAGCTGGGCCGCAGCGCGGCAAGCTTGCCGGGCTCCTCCGCGGCCGCCTGCGGAATACACTGGGATAAATTGATGCCGCCACACATGGCGACGCAATGTACGGAGGTCACCAACCCGATGACGAACAGCATTCCATAGCCCATGCCTTCCTCGGCCAGCGGAAACGCGTTGAATATCTGCGTAAACCCAAACTGCTGGAGCAGCACATAGGCCGCTACCACGATGACGAGTATGCCAACCAGACGGGTCTTGTTGGCATTCTTCTCATCCCCGGTAAGCACCTCATAATCGAGCTTCTCTATGGCCGCGGTAATCTCCTTCATGGAGATCATGTCCGCGTCGTAGGTGACCTCGGCGGTTCCCGCGCTATAGCTGACCACAGCCTTTTCGATGCCCGCGGTATTCTGAAGCTTCCTCTCGATTTTGTTTTGGCAGCTTACGCATGTCATACCGCCGATGCGCAGCTTTTGGGTCTTTACGCGACGCTCCATTCCATCTACCTCCGTTCATACGCATGGAACAATATACTGCAAAGGAAAATAGTTCAAGTACGCACTATATTGTGCAATACTACCCAAAACGATAGTGTAAAAACTCTTACAACCACAGCGGCCCGAACTCACGTTTGCTGTCTCCGTTCCGTACGCATAAAAAGATAGCAGGAAAATTTGTAGAAGTTGTGTGCACGGAATACTTTTTACATGTTTTTTGCATGCGGCGCTTTCAAATAAAAATGACGCCGGGAGGAGATCCCCGGCGCGTCATATCTGATTTTCGAAATAGATTACAAGGCGGCCATATTTTCCCGCCCCAGCGGCATTCTATTCAAAACGCTTTATACGGCCTGGCCGATCGCATCGGTATTGACGGCCCTGCGCAGCGCGTACAGGTTCTTTTCAAGCACCTTCTGGTCCGCCACGCAACCCGGTCCTAAAATAAGCCCCCTGCCGCCCACGGAGTCGATCGCCTCGCGCACATGCCGTTCCACTTCATCCACAGTGCCCTCATTGAGCAGGCTGCCGCGGATGCGGCTGCCGCTTGCGTCGTAGTAGGGTACCTCGCGGATACCGCCAAGCAGGCATTTGTCTGTAATTGCCCTTGCCTCGCTTAAGCTTGGGCTGCTCCAGCGGTCGTGCCAGTTGATGCAGTTGACCGGATAGTTTGAGATCACCTCAAACATGCCGTTGTCGCCGTGAATGTGGGCGACGTTGAAATACGTCTTATCCTTGTAGGCGTTGATCACCTGCAGATCGAAGTGTTCGCCGAACTCCCTGTACTCCTCCACCGTCAAAAAATCATGGTTGGAGCACTGGCTGGCAAAGAAGAATCCGTCTATGCCTTCCTCCATATTGGCTTTTACAAAATTGACGGTGGTCTCAGTAATGGCCTGAAGTGCCTGCTTGAAGAGCCTCGGGTCTTCCTTCATATCCAACAGAATTCGGTCGCCCGCAAGCTTCCGCGCCGTGGTGAGAGGGCTGAATATGGTCTGTATGATGGGCAGACCCTTTTTTGCAAGCTTTACGGCATAGCGGGCGAGCTGCACCTGTTTGCCATAGGTCCCGTAATACGCGGGCAATACGTCGATATTTCCCCAGTCCGCAAGCTCATGAATTCCATAATCGTCCACGATGGGAGGAAGGTTGACCTGGTTATATATTTTGACCTTCACGCCGTAGTCCTGCACGCCGTACAGGCCGAAAGGCATGAGCTTGATAAAATCGAAGTCGTACTTGTTCGCAAACGCCACCTGGGTCTCGGCCAGGCTCCTTGGGTCCTGATCCACAGCCGAAAAATGCATCCAGAGGTTAACGGGCACGCGGTCCACCGCTTCGCCATGCAATGCCGCTTTGATGCGTTCTGTCTTGTTCATGCTTTTCCCCCTTACCATTTGGTAAATGCTTTTTCTATTTTTCTAAAAACAACCCCAAGAAGCACGCACAGGCCCCAATACACAAGGGCAGCCGAGATGTAGGCTTCCAGGTAGCTGAAATTTTCAGCGGAACATAGCTTGGCGCGGGCCAATATGTCGGTGACGCCAATCGTAAACGCCAGAGAAAGGCCTTTGATGATATTGAGATAATTGTTAAAGAATACGGGCACTGCCACAGTGAGCCCCTGCGGCAGTATGATGCGCTGCATCGCCTGCCAGCCGGTAAACCCCACGGAGTAGGAGGCGTCCCACTGGCCGGGTTCTATGGAAACGAACGCGCCGCGGATGTTTTCCGATTGGCCGACTGCTGCGTAGAACGAATAGGCCACAAGCAATACCGCAAGAGGCGATACCTCATAGGACTGCGTTACTCCAAAAAAGCCGAGAACGGAATTGACGACCGGCGGCAGCGCGTAATACGCCAGGTACAGATGGATAATGAGCGGAATGCCCCTGGTGTAATGGATGAACGCATGAACGATATGCTTCAATACGGGGACCTCGTTGATGCGTATGACGGCAATCAGCAATCCAAGTACGATAGCCGCGCATAATATGGCAAACGCCGTTCCCAGCGTAAAGGGAACAACCGTCAATATGGCTTTACTGTCTTCAAAAACGATCGCTATGTCGATCAAACGGCCCACCTACTTCTTTATGTGTTTGGCTACCCCAAGTTTTCTTCCGGCAAATCGGAACCCGTAGCTTACGAAAAATGTGATGAGCCAATAAATGATCGCCGTGGCGACATAGACTTCCAGCTTTTTCACGCCGTAATCGTTGGATATGATGATCTTGGCCTTTCCCATGATGTCGACAAGGCCGATGACGAACAGCACGGACGTATCCTTCACGAGCTCCACCAGGGCATTTTCAAGGTTGGGCCAGGCCACAGGCAAAAGCTGCGGCAGTATGATCCTGCGGAACTTCATAAAGCCCGTCATGCCGATGCTGTCCGCAGCGTCGTGCTGACCGCGGCTTACGGAAAGGTAAGCGGGCCGCAGGAATTCCGACAGATACGCGCCGTTAAAGAGGATCAGCGCAATCAGGGCGTAGAGCGTCTTGCTCCAGCCGTCGGCGTCGATCCCAAACTGCTTTAGCAGCAGCGGAAAACCATAATAGATTAAGAATATGTGGATAATGCCCGGGGTGCTGCGAAAAAACGACATGTACAGGTTGGTCAGCTCATAGAGCACCTTCCACTTTTTAATGCGGACAGCAGCGACCCCCATGGCTAATAAGAGCCCCAGTATACCTGAAATGACGATAATGAATATCGTGTAGGGGATTGTGGAACTCACTCTCCCTATGATTTTCAGGCAATAGCCGAAGTCAAACGCCATGGAGGTCAACGCTCCTATCCTGTCAGTTTATTTTTGGTACGTTAATCCTGGAAAAACTGAATGGTGTCCTCGCCATACCACTTCAGCGAGAGCTCGGAAAGCCTGCCGTTCTCGCGGAGCGTTTTGAGCGCGTCTTCCACCTTGGCCGAGAGATCCTCCTGGCCCTTAGCGAGCGCGAAATACGTGCCGTTGATTTTGACGGGTTCTTCCACCGCCTTCACCTTCAAACCAAGCTGCGCTTTGATTTCGTTGAACCCAAGGTTGTTGGGCAGTACCAGCGCGTCGTATTCTTTTGCATCCACGGATTTGAAACGGTCCGCAACGGATATGCCTTCGGCGGTGGTGATGGTGATCTGCGCGTCGGGATGCGCCGCGTTGTACTCGGTCAGCAGGTTGAAGATACCGCCGTTGGGCGAGGAGGGCACCAGGTTTTTGCCTACAAGATCATCCAGAGTCTTAATGGTGGCATCATCCTCATGCACATAGATGTTGATGAGGCTCACACCGTTGATGGCGTCCGGAATCAGGTACTTTTCTACGCGTTCGGGGGTCTTGTACAGGCCGCCGCCGATGAGCGCGTATTTGCCGGTCTCAAGGCCGATCTGGGTAGCTTCCCCTTCCACAAACTCAAGATTGAACGCATATTCGGGGATCAGTTCGTCTACGGCGTTGAGCACATCCACTTCGTAGCCGACCTTGTTGCCGTTTTCGTCTTCAAAGCTCAGGGGCTTGGAGCCGGACTCGAGCGCGACGTTTACCGTCTGTACTTCCGCTTCGGGCGCTGCGGTCGCTTCCGCCGCTTCTGCGGGCGTGGCTTCGGCCGCCGCGGGGGTGGGCGCTGCGGCAGGCTCGCTCGGGGCGGAGCAGCCTACTGCAAGCAAGAGGACGAACACCAGCAATACTCCCAATACTCTCTGTTTCATAACATGCCTCCAAAAAACTTTATATTTGATATGCAAAGGGTTCTAAAATGTTTTGCAAAAACCGTTGGGTCGCTTTTTCCGCGGGGGTTGTAAATATCTTTTCAGGCGGCCCCTGTTCTACAATTTTGCCTTCCTCCATGAATATGACCCGGTTTGCGACCTTCTTAGCAAACTGCATTTCATGTGTGACCACAAGCATGGTGATGCCCGAGCTTGCCACCTGCCTCATGACAGCGAGCACCTCGCCGACCAATTCCGGGTCCAGCGAAGAGGTGGGTTCGTCAAATAGGATCACTTCGGGTTTCAAGGCGAGCGCCCGCGCAATGCCCACGCGCTGCTGCTGCCCGCCGGAAAGCTGGTGCGGGTAAGCATGCTCCGCGCCTTCCAGCCCTACGTTTTTGAGCTCCGTCTTCGCAATTGCAACGGCTTCCGCTTTATTGAGCTTCTGGACGACTATGAGCCCTTCCGTAACGTTTTCAAGCGCAGTCTTGTTCCGAAAAAGATTGTAATGCTGGAATACCATTGCGGTTTTTCTTCTGAGCGCAAGCATCTTTTTCTTGGGCGACTTATGAAACTCATATGTCAGTCCGTCTATACTCACGCTGCCGGCATCGGCCTTTTCCAGGCAGTTGATGCAACGCAAAAGCGTCGTCTTTCCCGTACCGCTTGAGCCGATAATGGCCGCGACGTCTCCTTTTTCTATCGTAAGGTCAATTCCTTTTAAAATTTCCTTATCGCCAAACGACTTGCGGATATCCGTTACAGTGATCAATGGCTTCCCTCATTTCAATCGGAGCGCGCTACTTTCCTACAAACGACAACAACATACGGAATTGGCCCTGAGGATACAGCTGCGCATTCGCAGTTTACGCATAAACCGACCGGACATTACGGCACCCCCTCCCTAATTACCACTAATCCAGTATGATTAATATGATTAATAGCATATTCCAACTAAACCTATATGTCAACAGGTTATTGGAAAAACGGATGAACATACAGAAGAAATTTTTGAACGGGCGCTATTTTCTTTGCAAAATAGTGTGGCTTTCCCGGATTCTGGATGATGTGATTGAAAAGTTCTGTATTTATATGCATAACGAAGGCTGAGGATCGCCCCAAAATGCTTTGCGGGTACGTACCCGTATGTCCGGTACGTACCCGCCCTATGCCCTGCATATCCTGTTTTCCGTTCAAATCCCCATTTCGTTCTTTACGGCATCTGCGATCGTCCCGCTCAGTTTAATCGTATCCCCTTCATTGATCCGATAATCGCCTGTGTCCTTTGTTGTCGGCTTTGGATTGGACGGCAGAAGATCGACGATATGAAAATCGGCAAACGCCGCGGGCGATCTTCCCGCCCATTTTTCCAAATCATCCTTCAGCTTAGGGTTGTTGTTGAGCGCCCCGCCGCTGATGGAGGCAAACGCGTATGGGCGCGGGCGTTCCTTCAGGTATTTAAGGTAGGCGCGAAGCGGGGATGCAGCCATCCCCATCCACACCGGGGCGATGAATATAATTTTCTCATATTGGCCCAACACCGCAGGAAGGGGCCGTACCTTGGGCACACGGCCAAACATCATATCCAGCGTAATCGCGCCCATGTTCCGCGGCTTCTCCGCCGCTATTTTGATATGCTCCGCTGTAAGTTCCTTTGCCACAGCGGCCGCCAGCGTTTGATTGTTCCCGGTAAGGGAATACGAAACCACTGCAATGCTCATAAAAAGCCTCTCCTTCTATAAAAATTCAAAATTTTCAAAATTTTGGCCGTGGGCGTTCCTTTGCATCAGAACTTCACCGGTACGTTCCGCGCATATGCCCTGTACGCATTCCCGTAACGGGTTTCAAGATACCGGTTTTCTTCCTGCGCAAACAGCTTCACAACTATGATCCCGACAAGCACCGTAGAGAGCACCAGCCAGGAGTTAAACAGCAGCGTAATTCCGGGGATCGTAACGAATACCTGAGAGAAGTACATGGGATGCAGGAACACCCCGTACAGCCCCTTGGTGGCTAAAGCGTCCTTCTTATGCGCCTTGAGCATTTCAAAGGACGCGATCAAATTCAGAGAAAACCCCACAACCGCCAGGGCAATGCCAACGATGAGCAGCACGCCGTATTGTTCCGTGATGCGAAACAGCGGGGAAAGCACGTAGTGCAGTATGACCGTCAAAGCCAGATACCCGCCGACAATCGCGCCCGCTTTCGGGCCGATCCCCATCACCGACATTCTTTTTTCCATCAAAAATCACTCCTTTGCCGTCACTTGCTTGCCGCCTTTTCGAGCGCGTTTTCCACCGCTTTGAGATGCGCATTGGAGGTTAATGTCGCGCCGCTGATGACATCCACCTGCAGGGACTGGGCTTTTACCACCCTGTCGAACAGGTCGCCTATGGTAAGGCCTTTCCCCATTTCGGCCGTCTGTTTTTCATTGGCCAGCGCACCCTGCGTTATCTTGATATCTGTGACGGCTCCCGAGGCTACGGTCACCTCTACCCCGGCATCCCGAAAGTTATCCTTTGACCCATGATATGCCCCCGTATAGACGCCATCGCGCAGGCTGTGAAAATCCACCGCCTTAATCTTTATGTTCTGCAGTTCCGCCCGCCCGGGGCCGGTGAATACGATCGCTCCCCCCATCCCCAACGCAATCAGCCCGATGATGGACAACACAATCCACATGCCAACTCTCCCCTTCCTTTTCTTTCCGGTCTTCATACTATATGTTCCTTTCTCAAATATAACTTGTTTTCACTCCCGCGGAAGCCTGATAGCGGCGCCGCAAGCCCCGCGTGACATATACCCGCAGCTGCGCGTCCACCAAAACCGCTTCCGCCTGATAGTTCCTGATGAAGGCAAGCCCGCTCTCCAGACCGGCGACAAATACGGCGGTGGAAACCGCGTCGGCCACCATGGCGCTTTTTGCAATGGCAGTCGCGCTTAGAAGCCCTGCGTCCGCCGGATATCCGGTGACTGGATTTAAAACATGGTGGAACCGCCTGCCTTCGCTGTCTAAAAAATACCGCTCATAGTCCCCGGAGGTCACCACCGACTGTCCGGTCACCGCGACCGCGCCGATAAGGCCATTTTGCCGGGGATGGCGGATGCCCACGCGCCAGGGCGAACCGTCAGGCTTGCTGCCCAGCGTGGATACGTTCCCGCCGATATTGGACCAGGCGGACGTGACGCCGTATTCACGGAATATTTCCATGAACCGGTCGCTCGCAAAGCCCTTGCCGATGCCGCCCAAATCGAGCGACTGCCCGATCTTTCTTAGCCCCGCCGAATTTAGCGCGGGGCAGAGTTCCAAATCGCGATAGTTAACCAAGGGCAGAACAGCCGCGATTTTTTCTTTTGCGGGAGGCGACGACGCATGCCGATAGTCCCACAAATCTATGAGCGGACCGGCCGTGACGTCAAACAGCCCCGCCGATGCAGCGGAACACTCCGCTGCAAATGAAAGAATACTGTAGGTCCCGGCGCTGATGGGCTCATGCTTTACGCCCGCCGAACGGTTGATACGGCTTACGTCGCTTTCGGGCAGGAAGCGGCTGAGCAAGCCTTCTAGCCTTTGCGCTTCCTGATGAATGGCATCAAGCGCCTTCGCTGCGTTTTTGCCCGCCGCCTGGTGCGCCATTTGCGTCCCCATGCCCAAATGCGTGTCTTCCATCGCGGCTGTGCTGCACACAGGCCATGCCTCCTTGAATGCCGTACCTAAACGGCGCCATCCCGTTTTGCACAATCGGTCAGCCCCTTCAGGACAAAATCCGTCAGATGATCCTGCAGCTCCGGGAAGTACTGCAGCCCGACCTCTTCCTTGTGGTAGCCGATTCGGATAATAGCCCCGAATATGGCCATGATCATCTCGCTGGTGATATCCGGCCGCATTTTCCCTTCCGCCTGCCATTTTTCTATGAGCTGAATGAAGTACCGGTACAGAAAATCCATACCCGAAAGCGCGTCTTCCTCCCGTATGAGCTTCTCGATTTTGACGTAGACGTCGGGGTTATACCATTGGCTCAGGATCGGGTTACTCAGCATTCCCTCCATATTCAGCATGACAAATCCTTTGATCAGCTCCACGGGGTCTCCATCCGGATCGATAGACTGCATGAGGCGTTTCATCAGTTCAGTCGTTTCCTGGTTCAGGATCTCCACAAAGAGCTTATCCTTGGAGGGGTAGTAGTTGTAAAACGTCCCCACGCTGAACCCGGCCCGCCTGGTAATATCCGCAATGCCGGTATCCTTGAACCCCTTTGCCGCAAACAGCTCTTTTGCGCATTCGAACAATACTGCTTTTTTGTCGTCCATTCACGCCCTCGTTTTATCTTTTTTTGAATGAATGAATTTTTTATTCATTCATTCGTTGTGAATTTAACATAGTGAATGTTCCTTGTCAAGCGGTATATTGAAAAATCTTTCTATTTTTTCTGTAAAGTGACCTCCGGCAGCAGAAAAGCGGACGGGGAAAGTTCCCATCCGCCATTGCCGCCAATGTAACCGGGCTATCAAACGTATGAATGAGAAAAAGCCCCGAAAGGCTTTTTAATATGAAACCATTAATTATACTTCTTCAGGTATTTCTCTATGCCGTATGCCTTGATCAGCGCCTTGATGGTGCCGGGACCGGCCACGCCGTCCGCCTCCAGCTTTTTATCGTTCTGGAACTTGATCAGAGCCTCTTTGCTCGTCATGCCGAAGTATCCGTCGGCCTTTACGTCATATCCAAGCTGGTTGAGCATAAACTGCACGCGGGAAACCCTCTTTTCGGGTTTGCAGCCGTATTGCGGCCATTTGAACGTGCGGTCGAACAGCTTAGGCGGAATCTCCCCGTTGCGGTTGCGCCCGCTGTAGCTTTCCCGGTAGAAGCAGTGCCCGTCTATCTTTTTATAGAAGCTGTGCCCGCCCCAGTCTTCCCCTTCCGGCCGTTCGGAGTTGAAGAAGTAGACGTCCTGCGGGATGACCCATTCCTGATCCTGAAGCACCCGCCTCGCTATGGATTTGCAGGACGAGTTTGGCCGTATGGAGGACGAGTAACCGGTAAACTGGCCCGGCGCCTTGATAACTTTCTCTACGGTATCCCCGGGATATCCCCGGGACAGCACGCGGTTCATTACAACGTTACCGACCGCAATTTTCCCTTTTGTCGATTCGCCGCGCGCTTCCCCGTATATGAGCTGCGCGAGCAGGTAGACATCGTTCTCGGTGTACTCATAGTAGTTGGAAGAATAGCCCATATCGTTGTAGTAGGTATCCGCTTCCACCATATAAAAGTCCACCAATTTGTCCCAATCGACAGGCGGAGGCGTAGGTTCGGGCGTAGGTGTGGGCGTAGGAGTGGGCGTAAGCTCCGGCGTGGGTACCGGAGTCGGCGTAGGTGTTGGCTCTGACCCCAATTCCAGCACGGCGTCTGGTTCCTCTGTAGCGCCGGGGCTGAGCGCGACCATAGGCGTGGGCGTCGGTATGAGCATGCCCCCCTCCGCTGCCAAGAAGGATGATTCGCTGGCCGCGTCCGGGTTCCCCTGGAAAACCGGCTGGCTCCCCTTCCATGCCACAATCCTGTTCTGCGCAACAATGCTCGATATGGCGGCCTGGCCGTTATCACCTGTGGCGTTGAGGGGTTGAGGCGCACTTTGAAAAACCCCGGCAAGATAAAGCGTGATGGCGGTCACGGCGCAGCCGATACCCGCCCAGAATGCGATACGCCTCATCTTTCTCCGCCGCCTTGTTTTTCCCAGGAGTTTCGCGGATTGACCTGTGGGATTTATGAATATGTGAAACCGTTTCTTTTCCATGCAGTCTCCTTGCTGCCTATAATCCTTCACAAAAAGAGGATGATACATACATCATATGACTAGATTATACAGTCTCTATCGCCTAACTTCTTATGTCCGGTTGTCCAATTATACCATGGACAAGCAAGGTATGCTTTGAATTTTATTTGAACTGGCCCGGAAAGTATTCCCACGGGGCAATTGCGGCCGGAAAAACCGATGCTGTATTCAATTTCCCAATCAATACATAGCGCCGAGCATTGGGGCGCAAAATAATTCTAGAGAAAAGGAGTGATCGTATGAAAGACCAGAACTGGAAAAACCAAAATACAAAAAATCAGAATACCGGCGGGCAGAATACCAATCGCCAGAATGCCAACCACCCCAATCCCGATGACCGGAAAGACAATGTGCCAAGAATACAGAAAAATATCGACATGACGATTCACAACATCGAGGCCGCGGAGGATATGGCGGCAAAGACCTCCGACGACAAAATGAAAAAAACGCTTTCGGAGAAAAACGACAGGCGAAGGGACGCGCTGGACGGCATGCGCCACGAAATCCGCGACGAAGCCGATGCGCAAAAGAAATGGGATAAATAACAGGACAGCGCATTGTGAAATATTTTAGATAAGCTTAATAAACAAATAAATACACCAGGACGCCCCGGAATTTCCGGGGCGCCTTTCTGTTTGGAAGTCAGCAATTCTCATTGCTTTCCCGAACGGTTATGGCCCCCTTTGACAGCATGGCAGGCGTAACAGGAAACAATATATGTGTTTTTTAATAGTATAGTATATACCTTTC
This sequence comes from Bacillota bacterium, assembly GCA_023426265.1. Lineage (GTDB taxonomy): Bacteria > Bacillota > Clostridia > Christensenellales > CAG-138 > JAEYLA01. The sequence continues at coordinate 10,477 of JAFABA010000026.1, read as the reverse complement.
ATAAGGAGGTGATTCGTGTGTCAAGAGGTTTCTTCGGGTTTGGCTTTGGCCGCCCCTTTTTCAGGCGTCATGGATGCAGGCGTTGCAGACGCGACTTTTGGTGGTAAGCCGTTTGAGAGAACATGACACACAGAGGCCGGGTTTTCCGGCCTCTTTTCTTTCGAAAAAGTGCCTTGCGGCACTTTTCGATAAACGAAGCGCCCGCCGAAGCGGGCGCCATTGCTATTGTGTTACTTCGCCATTGCTCTAGCGGATCCCTACCGCAACACGTTCTATCTCCAGCCCCTTCTGATATCTCTTTAAGAAGCTGTCAAAGCCCGCCGCCGCCTCCGGGTCGGGTGAAGCCGTAACGCTCCTGCTGTTTGCAAACACCCGTTCATTCAGGTATTCCGGGAACGTTTCATTGGGCTGCTTCTGCATCATATATGCCACGAGCAGCGCCATGCCCCACGGCCCGCCTTCGCCGGCGGTTTCCATGATGGTGACCGGCGTATCGAGCGCTGCGGCCATGATCCGCTGCCCAACGCCCTCCACCTTGAAAAAGCCGCCGTGCCCTGTCATGTTGTCAAGCTGCGCATGCTCCTGCGCAAGCAGAATATTCATGCCGGTCCTGAGCGTGGCGAACATGCTGTACAGATGCGTCCTCATAAAGTTGGCGAGGCTGAAGCTGCTACTCGGCGTACGGAAAAACAACGGCCTCCCCTCGGTGAACTTTGTAATATGTTCGCCGGAAAGATAATTGTACGCCATCAGGCCGCCGCAATCCGCAGAACCTTCAAGCGCGGAGCGGAACAGCGTATGATACAGCTTATCTTCGTCCACGGCAACCCCATATGCCTGCGTGAATTCGCGGAACAGGCCGACCCATCCGTCCAGGTCGCTGGTTCCGTTGTTGCAGTGCACCATCGCAACGAGATCCCCCGCCGGGGTGGTGACAAGATCGATCTCCGGATACACCTTTGTCAGCGCCTTTTCCAGCACGACCATGGCAAAAATGCTTGTTCCGGCGCTTACATTGCCTGTGCGCTGCGCCACGCTGTTGGTTGCGGTCATTCCCGTACCGGCGTCGCCTTCGGGCGGGCAGACAGGGATACCGGAGAGCAAAGCGCCACTCGGGTCCATAAGCCTTGCGCCCTCTTCCGTCAATATGCCTGCGCTTTCGCCAACGGTCGCTACGCGCGGCAGTATGTTTGCGAGTTTCCAGGGATAGCGCCGGTCCGCAACGAGCGCGTCAAACGCGCCAAGCATACCGACGTTAAACTGTTTTGTGTTTAAATCGATCGGAAACATGCCGCTCGCATCGCCGACGCCAAGCGCTTTCTGCCCGGTCAGCTTCCAATGGATATAGCCCGAAAGCGTAGTCAAATAGTCTATTTCAGAAACGTGTTCCTCGTTGTTGAGTATGCTCTGGTACAGATGGGCGATGCTCCAGCGCTGCGGAATGTTTTGCTGGAACAGCTCGGTGAGGCGCTCGGCGGCGGCGCCGGTCATGGTGTTTCTCCATGTGCGGAACGGGGAAAGCAACTCTCCCTTCCTGTCAAACGCCATATAGCCGTGCATCATGGCGGAAAAGCCAAGGGCGCCGACGCGCGTCAAAGCGACGCCATATTTTTGCCGGACGTTGCTTACAAGGTCGGCATAGCAAGCCTGCAGGCCGTTCCAGATATCGTCGATGCCGTAGGTCCAAATTTGATCGACCAGGCGGTTTTCCCACGCGTGGCTGCCCGATGCGATGGGCGCATGCGTTTCATCAATCAATACGGCCTTGATGCGGGTGGACCCAAACTCGATGCCCAGATACGTTTTGCCGCGCTCGATCGCAGCCTTTCCTTGTTCGGTCGTATAATCCATGTGGCCTCCTTGTAAAGTGGCTTTATAAAATAATTTCTCTCCGACCCATAGTATTTGCTTTATGAAGAATTGAATTACCCTCTTGATTATAAACGCAGCAGGGCGATTATGACAAGCAGAGTGTAGGGAAAAGGCGGGGATACCTCCCTTATCTCCAGAACACTCTGGTGGCACACATTGTTTCAGGTTGACAAAATAATGCAGCCTTTATTGCCCAATCATTGTAATGAACCGTATTATGATATCCCACATGCCAGAATAACGCGGCAGAATAAATTCTTTATGTGCAGCTCGCTGTGCCGCCGGTCAGCAGCGTTTGCTCCCCAATCGCGATATTCCTATAGCCACTCTCCCAATGCGCACCGCCTGCCGCAAGTTCTATAGCGGCAGCCAAGCCGCCTAATTGAGACATAAATCTCAAGCTACCCATACCCTATTTTCCGGCTATCGGAGATGACATAACATGGCGCATATGATAATGGTGCGTCACCTCACCGTGATTCGATCATAGCGATAAACGCAGTAGGATTGATGATTTTGTTGCCGTCGGCGTCTACATATGCGCTGCCAAACAGCAAGCCAATAATCTCTTCATTTGAAAGCGACGGATCGGCCTGCCAGCCGAGAGCCAGCACGCCCGCGGCGTAAGGAATTCCCCAACTTAAACCGCCCTGCCCGGTATATTGATAAGAGGCTGTCCCCGAAGTATATTGTTCCGCAGTAGTCCTGAATGAAGTCGGCGCGAAAATCATACCGTTCCTCCCACCCATGGCAGGCTGTTGCGGGTACCCCGTTTTGAAGCGCGCAATGTCGTCGGGCGCTTCGGGATCGTAATAGCCCGATGCAATTATTCCGGTATCATAGCCTGCTCTACAGTCCAGTACCAAAATACCCTCCTCCTGCGCCTCGGCAACAGCCTCATCCCACATTTCAAGATTCTGTGTAAACGGCGAGCCTTCACCGGATGGCGCGGCGGAAACGGAGACCGCGCGAATCTTACCCTCCTTTGGCAGCGTTCGATTGACTTCGATGATCCACCGCAATGCCTCGGCATAGTACTTGCTATCCCCCGTCCACGAAGGAGCGGCAGCAAAATATAAGCCCGCGCCCGGAGCGACGCCGCAGTTTTGGCCGACCAGCAGGCTGGCCACCGCGGGGCCATGCATGGAACCCGACGTTTCAGGCTGCTTTGTTCCCACATCCATATATTCTATCAGCCTGTCTTTGTATTCAGGATGATATGGTTGCGCGAGATTCTGGTCGATGATTGCAACCTTGACCCCCTCTCCGGTGACGCCGCGCTCGTGCAACGATCGGATGCCGAGACCCGGATTTTTCCCATTTTCAATTATCTGCGCAGCCAACTCTTCATTGCCGGGAAATATCGTATTGGCGTTGAACCAAAATGTTTTAATGTCTTCCGGGGCATAATTTCCCTCCCGCAGCGTTTTAGCTTCAGCATAACCCTGTATGCTGCGAACATCGCTGTAAGGCTCAATGTAAGATTTAACGCCGATGGATGCGGACGGTTGAGCCGGTGTTGAAGCCGTTGTCTTGGCTTCAACTTCTGGCACAGCGGTTCCCTCCTTTTTTAAAGTACAGGAACAAGCGATCAACAGAACCGCAACAAACAGCAGAACGGCAATTTTTTTCAAGCTCATATCTCCTTTCAAATATTACCATATCTGTATTTTAATATAGCATTTTTTATTTCAAAATCAACTCGTATTTCCTCCCCAACCTTAAAGGCGATTTGCACATTGTCCTCACTGCAAACGGTAGCATAGTCGAAGAGGTCGTATCAGGGGGCGCTTGTCGAACTCGGATATCATAGAAAAATAGCTTGCCATTGTATCAATGACAAGCTATTTATTTGAGAAGTTAGGTGAATATAGACGCCCGTATCTGTTCCGCATTATTCATAATCATCGCAAAGGAATAATTTATGGCTTTGAGTATCTGCCGGAAATCACGAGCGCCTTTTGCGTTATGAAGCGGCTTGGATTATGTAGTTGTTCCATTTCAAAATGAACCTTGCCTGGATAGGTATATTCTAACTGCCATTTCCCATCTATGCCTTTTTTATTTGTCAACCATTGTACGGCTGGTTTCATACGTGCATCATACCCGATCTGTGTCGTGGTGCAATAGCACAAGGCTCGAAAAACACTATAATAATAACGGAACGGATAAGCCAGCATTCTAAATCGCTTATCATTCGCATCCATAAACAAGTTGTTTTCAAGCAAATATCCAAGGGCCGATTCGCTTGCCCGCAGCACATCTTCCAGCCGATACATATTGCCTGAACAAATGTATTGATGAAATCCTTCAAGAACACATATAGTGGTATGGGGGTCGCCGGTAGTTTTATCGTGATACCATGTAAAGCCGCCATCTTCTTTTTGATGTTCAAGCAAAAAATTAAGTAGCTTTTTAATTCCCTTATTTTCAGGACAAAAATAGGATAGGTAATTGAGTGCCATCCCATCCACGCAAATATCGCTTGGGATATTGCTCTTCGCCAAATTCAGCGCGCCATTATCCGGCAGGCACTCCAGAAGCATTCTCTCGCACATCTGTCTGCAAGCGTCGGTTTCCAGCGGGATGAACAGATTCTTTAGATCTAACAGGGTATAATGTGTTGATGTCCATTTAGGCTGATAATAGTATTGTCCCCAATGACCGCTCTGGCTCCTGCATGACAAAAACCATGCACCAAAGCCCTCTTTGCTGATTTTGTTCCGGATCTCTCGCGAACTGAATTCCGATTCATTAAGCACAAAACGTTTCGTCATGTATTGTATAGCCGGATCACCACTCATCAACCACTCTATTACCGGTTCCATGATTCACCTCCATAAGGAGCTTTGTTCAATATGGTATTATATAACTAATCCGAGGTTCCGTTAATATTGTACTACAGAAAATGGAAACAATCGACATTTTACAAAGGGCTAATGATTTGACGCTTGTTTCTTGGCAAGCAAGAACTGTAGCAAATTAGACACTTATGTTCAGAAGTTAGCTTTTTCATTTTGATCACTCAAACTGAGAGGTTTATACGATGGACATCAGGATAACCTCCGAAGCCTAAAAATGCCCAAACCCGCATAAATACAGGACTTGAGCACAAAAAAAGACGGTATGAATCTGTACATTCCAGAAAAAACATTCAGAACACACACTGTCTTTCATTTTGGGAAGTTAAGTGAATATAGATGCCAGCACGCAACTCCGGATAATGCTCATAATCTCATCGCGATAGATTGCAATTTCAATCCGACACCTGCGAGGGGAGGGCCAACCTACGGCGTACGCCCGCACCCGGACAAGTACGATTTTAACCCCCGCTCTCCGCGAGGGGAGCAACAGCGCCGGCGAGGTATATAGCTCAACCATGTTTGTAAGCCCATGCGCATTGTGCATCACCTCAAATAGGCTCTTCGAACGCTAATGTACAAAAAAACAGAACAAGCGCCGCCTTAATCGCTCACCGTTTGGTCAATAACCTCCCACTGCCCGTTGTAGTTATACCACAGATAGGTGTAAGCTGTTGTTTGGCCGCTATATGCGCCGATGCGGAGCAGCGTTAAACTGTTTGGGTGGATCAACGCTACGCCTTGGCACCAGCCTGAAAGCCCACCCGCGTCCGCGCCGGGGGTAAGCGCACGAAAATTATTGGGTAAAACCAACGATGAGCGCTCCGGCGAGTCACCTATAAAGGTGAGAATTTCTTTGAGCGTGCCGTCCTGCTCGCTAAACACATGCAGTTCTGCTTCCACCAGGGTATTGGACATTTCAGGATAGATGAATACGATCAATTCCTCTTTGCCGTCCCCTGTAAGGTCGGCTGCTGCAAAGCGGGTTACAAACGCGCAGTAGGAAAAGGCTTTTAAGCTTCCCGCATACGTCCCGCCCTCCGGCCACGCAAGCTCAAGTTTCCATTCGGAAGCTCCGCTTGCTTCATCGTAGCGATAGTTCATGTTCATCGTGGCGCTTTGCTGATGCGACACAGACATATAAAGCTTGCCTTGCGTATAGCTTCCTTCAGTGCGGAGCTTCTCCATGAACGAAAGCTCCTCTACCGAAAAGCCATATCCGTCCGTATCCAGTATGCCTTTGCGCATCCAATGCTCCGACCAATACTCGTTATTCCGCTTCCATACTGTGAGATACTCCTCTCTGTTAAGAAGCCGTATGTCAAACACATCGCCGCGCTGCATAAGTGCATAACAGTTGTCGTAAATTACGCCGTTATCGGAATAGCGGTAAAAGCCGACGTAGTATTCCCAAACGCCGTCGCCATCGATATCACAGCGAAAGTAATCACAGTGCGACGGTTTCTCTGGCGCAAGTACCGCCCGCGTAACATATCGCGGTAATTCCTGATAAGGATCACCGCCCGTGACGATATCCTCCGTAAGCTCAAGGGCCACCGCAGCGGTAATCGCGGATGGGTTTTCCTCAGTAGCCGCCGCATCGGTGATAAGTGCCGTCGTAAAGACCTTCGCGGGCAGGAAAGAACCATCCGGCTGCATAAGATCGAAGCTGTCCTGAAACCCGGCCGTATCGGTTGCGATTCTCGCGTCGTCCGGCAAGGCGATGCCCGCCTTCTCAAACCCGTCAAGCACATAGTGGCGAGCTGCTTCTTGCTGCTGGGGTGTATAGCTGCTATCCGCGAAAGGCCCTATTGTATCCGCGCGAGCCCCTTCCACACGCTGGGAGAGCATTCCCCACGGATAGCAGGCAAGCTGCTCACGCTCAGACATGAGGCCGTAGCGGGCAGCGCTTTCCTCGGTATTTATGGGTCTGCGCGATTCAAGAAAATCAGGTACGGACGACGCTGTCACCACTGGTTGCGTTTGCACTGCGCTGGGGATAAGCGATACCGCCGGCTCCGCCGAAGCTTTTCCGCTTGTGCATGCCGCCATAGTGGCGGCCGAGATACACAGTGCAGCCACCAGCGCCGCAATCCATAGTATCTTGGGGAATTTTATGATGTTCCTTTTCGGGTCCATAGTAGATTTTTCCCTTTCTTTTATGTAAGAGCTTATTCTGCATTTCATCCCTGATTCCTTTGCAGCAGCTTCGTCTTTCAGGTAACCTACACGCCCAACGGTACCATCCTCCTTTGCGAATTGCAACCGCTTATATTAAAACCGCGCGTGCAAAAAACCCTGCCGTCTATAGAGCATCCACATACTGCGCTGGACTATAAGACTCCAAACGCCTATGAACATTTATTTTATGGGTAAGAGCGGAAGGCAAATTAGGCACATATGTTCGAAACTCTGTTTCTTCACTCTTTGCTCTCCCAAATTTTATGTTTTGAATAATAGATGCGTAGCTGACTGCAAAATAAAAATGCTCAGACCCGCACAAATACAGGACTTGAGCACAAAAAAAGACGGTATGAACCTGTACATTCCAGAAAAAATGTTCAGAATACACACTGTCTTTCAATTTGGGAAGCTAGGTAAATATAGATGCCCGTATCTGTTCCGCATTATGCACAAAATACACCTATAGTAATAGGGACGTTCTAATAAATTTCACCCGCATCGGGCGGCAAATCTCTGATATGCTTAAAATACGCTTTGCTATTATCGGCCTCAATCGAGTCATATGAAAAGTGCAATTTTTCACTCACTTGAATAGCGATTTCCCCGAATAGATCGCACATGGCAAAAGCGGCATCCCAGATAGCATTTATTTGTGCAGTTGAGTATGTCCTGAGATACTCTTGGTAGATCTTTTTTGAAACATACTTACTCATGTATTTTGCGGATTTACCCGCGCTGACAGAAAAATTATTTTCAATCCCGATCATCCATTCCAACAGCCGCCTAAGCATGGGTCTTATCTGAAAATCCATCATGTCCATAACATACGGAATCTCTTCACGCCATAAGCCTTTAGCGATATTGTTTAAGCACCACCAAAATTCGTTACAAGTACAATGAAATTGTTCCGGTGTCGGCTTCTTAACCCAATATTTTTCGTCAGATAACATTTGCTTTTCTGGCATAAGATTATCTTTATCTACCAAAGTTCTGTACAATTCAAGATTACTTCGCGCATTTTCCCATGTGCACACATGCAAATCCAGCCTGTTTCCATCGGCAAATTGCATTAGCCATCCATAACAATTATCAACATCAGACGAGTAATATACATTATCCTCCGGATATTGCATATACAAGCGTTCGCCAAAACGGTTAATCCAGTTTTTATCTTCTCTGAATGATTTGGTCTCCGTTACAATATACACGACATCATAATCCTGAAAAATATCCTTCGGTACAGTGGGATTAGAACGCGAACCTTCCAGATATGCTGCACGGATACGGGAATCATCGACCGCAGTATTTATTATCAGATCAAGCATTTCTTTTTCCGAACGCATAGCAATCCTCCTTTTCAGTATCCACTTTATCTGCACGTTATATAAATAATCCGTGGTTCAGTTAATATTGTACTGCAAAAAATGGAAACAATCGATATTTTACAAAGGGTTAATGATTTGACGCTTGTTTCTTGGTAAGCAAGAACTGTAGGCAAATTAGACACTTATGTTCAGAAGTTAACTTTTCATTTTTTGATCACTCAAATTGAGAGGTTTATACGATGGACATCAGGATAATCCCGAAACCTAAAAATGCTCAAACCCGCATAAATGCAGGGCTTGAGCATAGAAAACGACGGCTGATATTTTGAACATTCCAGAAAGAGTGTTCCAAATGATCAACCGTCGTTCACTTGAGAAGTTAGGTAAATATAGATGCCACTATGTTCTATTCTTTTCTGAAAACTTTTCGGTCATAAGTTCCCCGATAGGAATAGATTTCCGCGTGGAGCACTTCCGGCGTAAAGGGCGGGGAAAAAAGGAAGATTATTCGCAGGCATCTTTCCCACCAAGCCTGCGGAGCCCGGATGGGATGAAAACGGGCAAAAATTTCCGCATCAAGGTCTTCGGTGGAATAGAGGTCATTCCAATGCTCAGCCCCTTTCGCATCAAAGAAAATCATCTGTACTTTTTTCTCCGCACGGATATCCTCTATCTCTTCCTGTGCGGCCTCCATATTTGAATAATGCTCGTGATGAGGGCTGCCCATCAGTCCAACGATGAACTCGTCTCCATCGCTTGCGCACCAGATGGCATGGCCGGGGTTTTGAAAGGCTAGACAAAACTCGGAATCATCCTCGGCGAGCGTGACTCCGCATTGTTCGGCAAGCTGCTGAAATACGGCGCTCGCTTCTGCGTCTGCTAACATTTCGGTCAAGGGTTCCGATGGTTTTCTTTTGGCGCGCAAAGCGTTAATGGCGGCAGAAAGCATTACAAGGATGCCCCCAATCAAGATGCCGCCTAAGAGCAAATAGCCGCTATACGGCGGGTACAAGCCGATAAACCAAAGAAGGATTGGCTTTCCTATAACGGCCCAGAAAACGGCCAATCCCTTTGCGGCAAGCAGTATGAGTATCGCAAGCAGAAAGAGCCCCAAGAGGATGCGGTAGACCCACACAAGTTTTTTCATTTGGAGTGCCCCCTTATGCAGAAAACATGGCATATATTTCCTGCTTTGCAAAGAAGAAGTATAGGTTAAACAACAATGCAAATTAAATTTCTCAGAGAGCACTGGCAAGCCGCACGAGAATGTTAAATCTCCTTCGAGTAAAGCGATCAACGAAAGTAAAGCCCAAATAAAAGATGGAAATTATAGGACTTGGAGAGACCCAATAATATCAGCATTTTGTAGGCAGTCGTAGTCCTTTTTATTTTTTTAATTCATCGGCAAGTTGTTGTAATTGCTTTAAGCTATCTTTCATTTCAGTAGGACTTTTCCCTTGTATTGACATCAAATATGAATTCATGAACTGACCGCCAATTTGGTTAATCATCTCGTCTTTAGCATTTTCTTTTTTTGCCTGTTGTTGAACCTGAAAAAGTGCGATTTCTTTCTCGGTCTGCGCCTTTATAATCTCTAATTCTTTCAGTGTTTCTGCATTGACTCTTGCAATTTCCTTGGCAGTTTCTTCCCGTATTGATGCAATTTCTTTAGCAGTTTCCTCTTTAGTTTTTCTAATTGTATTTCTTGATGATATAAGCGCTGTTGAAAGGCTGATTATTAGCGGAATGAAAATAGGCAATATCCATTTTAAAGTCTCTTCCATATGTCTATCCTCCAAAAGAATCTATTAAATTATAACAAATATAATTAATCCTGTCATTCAACTTTGATTTTGATTTGTGTGTAGCTTCGTATACCTACAGGAAAAAAGACCGCCGACAAAAATCGACGGTTTTATATGGCACGAATAAGGGGATTTCGATTTCGGCCATTGACAGGTCGCGCTTGCGCTCCGCGGCCGCGCACGTCACGTCTGGCACGAAATTCGCAGGGCGGGCAAACGCGTCACTGCGCATTTGCCCACCCTGCGAATCCCCTCACCTTTAAGGCCAAAAGCTAGGGGACATCCTTTGGATGTCCCCTAGCTTTTGGTGGAGGCGGGGGGGGTCGAACCCCCGTCCGAAAACCCGTCCACAGGACTTTCTACGAGCGTAGTTGGTGTTTTAGAATTCCCTCCACGCAGCCCCCGCCAACAGGGTCAGCGCATTGGTAGC